>NZ_JBHFJH010000039.1:0-182036 GCF_057334655.1 Paenibacillus sp. AGC31 | reverse complement strand
GCTCCAGGCCGAAGCCGCCGCGTTGCAGCAGGCGGCTGTGGGCGCGCAGCAGCGCCGCATGGAAGCGGCAGCTGCGCAAGAGGCCGGCCGTGCCGGGCTCGCCCAGGCGGAGCGCAAGCTGGCCGAGAGCGAGGCCGCAGCGGCTGCCTTGCAGGGCCGCTGGGCCACAGAACTGCCGGGCATCGCTCAGGAGGAGGCCAAGACCCTCTATCAGGCGATGCAGGAGCGCGATACGCGCGCCGAAGACATCAAGGAACGTCTGAACAAAAGTGTGACGTTCCTTGAGGAAAAAGACCAGATCATTCAATCTCTTCAGCAGAAGCTGGTCGAATTGGACAAACAACTGATCCAGTGGCAAACGCAGTGGCAGGGCAATAGCAAACAGCTGGCCGAGAAGGAAGAACGCTTGCGTCAGTGGGTTGGGGAGCAGCGGGTAGAAGATCTGATTGCTGCGGCTCAGGCTCGTCTGGATGGACTGCGGAAAGCAGCTTCGGACTCGGCACAACGCTTCAAAGAGGCGGACACACTGAAGCAGGAATCAGCCAAGAGAGACGTTATGGCTCAACAGGCAGCCGCCTCGGCAACAGAGCATCTGCAACAGGCACAGGAACGGTGGAAGCAATTGCTGGAACAATCCCCGTTTGACTCGGATGATGCTGTTGTATCCGCGGCAATTCCTTCACAGGAAGCAGAACGACTGGCAGGAGAGATCCAGCAGCACCGTGAACGTGAGCGTGAACTGGCATCCCAATTGCGTGAACTGGAACAAAAGCTGGGTGGTGCTGCCGTATCGGAGGAACAGTGGTTAGCGTGCACCGAACGATTGCAGCAGGTCCGGACTCAGGATGAGGCTGCCCTTCGTGCCAAAGCACGTGCAGAACGTGATCTGGAGGATGTGGAGCAGCGACATGTTCGCTGGACCGAACTGGAGAACAAGCGGGTGGAGGTAAGCCGTCAAGGCGAACTGCTCAGCAAACTGCAATCCGCGTTCAGAGGCAATGCTTTTGTCGAGTATATTGCTGAAGAACAACTGATGCAGGTTAGTCATGCGGCATCTCAGCGTCTGCGCTTCCTGACCAAACAGCGTTATTCACTCGAGGTGGATTCCGGTGGTGGTTTTGTGATTTGTGATGATGCTAACGGGGGAGTCAAACGACCGGTATCAACGTTGTCAGGTGGCGAGACGTTTTTGACTTCGTTGTCACTGGCTTTGGCACTGTCAGCCCAGATTCAGCTGCGAGGTCAGTACCCACTTCAATTCTTCTTCCTGGATGAAGGGTTTGGTACACTTGACCCTGAGCTGTTGGATACCGTCATTACGTCTCTGGAAAAATTGCATGACGACCGATTGGCTGTTGGTGTAATAAGTCACGTACCTGAACTGCGTGCACGCTTGCCACGCAAACTTGTGGTGATTCCGGCAGGTGAGGCCGGAAACGGCTCACGTGTGGTCTTGGAGACCCTGTAGAGGGATATGTGTATGATGAATATTCGCTTACAATCCGGGTTTGGATCAGAATGCCAAAAATATAGTGGGGATGTATGTTTGTCTATCAGGAGAAGTGACCTGTTACCGATTTAACGGCAGGACGTGGAGAAAAGAGGGAGGCATTACGCTTCTCTCTGCCCAAGTAACTGATTATTTCCGAATGTTATTTATTGTAAAAATATTTCTTTTCTTGCTTTTACAACATAGCGGAGTGAGTTACATCACAGATACAGGTTCATCTCGCTGTTATACTACAGTTAAGCCGACAAACTTTATTTAAGTACCCCGGCGGACATCTGATCAGGACGTTTCCTGAATAGATGTCCGCGCAGCAGACTTCCAAGGAAGCCGCTCACGGGGTGCTTCTTTTTTTGTGTTTCTCGTCAGTAGTGTCAATTCGCCCAGTTCTGAATACCATGAAAAGGTGATCAAGAGCAGAATCAGGGAGGCGTTGGCAAGTGGAAAAAGTGGAAGCGAAGAAAATATGCAAGGAACACATGCACCGTTATGTATGTGTACAGATGAATGACGGTATGCACTACGATGGCATTATGGAAAATGTGGATGACGAAATGATCTATCTGGCTGTTCCCGTTGGACCGGAAGCCATGGTGAATCATGCGAACTGGGCTCCAAATGCAATGCCGGGAGCAAACTATCCAATAGGTCATACTCGCGGATTTTACCCAGGATACGGTTACCCTACTCCTTATCCATATTATGGTTATGGCCGTAGACGTTTTAACCGACTGGTGCTCCCGCTTTTTGCGCTTACAGCGTTAACCCTTTTACCTTACTATTGAAATTGAAAAAACAGGTATAACTACAGTGATTCATTCTCATGCTTCTTATGAAAATCCTCGAAAATAACTAGCTGAGGATGGATGTTTCATTCATGGTACCATACAGCATAAATTAGAGAGGTCTTATCACATACGGAGTCTCAGCCTGATGTATCGCAACAGTCTTTGCAATACAACTGGCAACATACCGAATATCCAAAAAGGTCATGTCTGTGCAGAAGCGAACTTCTGTAAGGCATGACCTTTTTTTGAATCTAATTAGTGTAAGGTCGATGATGAACGGATGGCAAATAGCGTCTATTTAAACCTGCTTAAATCAGAAGCGGGCCTTAACGTGTCCGTAGCAGCAAGCAGCTTACTGCATCCTGAATAAGCGAGAACGTGACCATGTGCGAGCAACGATCAAGACACCGAAAAGCTTTAATTCTCTATTCCGATTAAAAGCTTCGCTTTGGGTGAAATCGATGTTGTTCTCTTGCCCAGGATTGGAGGAGCAAAGCATGATGTGTGAGTGCTGACGAATCTGAGGCATCTTATTCAAGGCTTTGAAGCGCCCTCAGAATTTTAAGGAATCTGATACACGTTATAACCGAACAAACAGCCGCTTTCAGTATTTTTTTGAGGTTATTTCGGGAAAAAACGTGCCTGATGTTCCTTATAATTTCAAATGTGGCCTGAACATCAAATAAGACGTCCTGTGTTCCTTGGAAAATCGTCCATCGACCACTACTCCTTCTCCAAGATCAGCCAGCATGGACTTCAAAATGCCCTCAACTTAATGCAGATTTCAAATCCTCAAGTAAATCCTCAACATCCTCGATCCCAACGGAGATCCGAATCAAACCATCTGTGATCCCCAATTCTTGCCGACGTTCATAGGGAATGGAAGCATGTGTCATTCGGGCAGGGACAGAAATTAAACTTTCCACCGCGCCCAGACTCTCAGCCAATGTAAAATAACGGACTTTGCTTAACACGTCATCTACTTTTTCAGCACTGCCTACATCAAAGGAAACCATACCTCCATATCCTCTCGCTTGCGTGGAAGCAAGCTTATACTGTGGATGGTTGGGCAACCCGGGATAATAGACTTTGCTCACTGTTGGATGTTGATTCAAAAATGCCACAATCTGCTCTGTATTGTGTTCTTGCGCTTCCATCCGCAATCCCAATGTTTTCAGACCTCGCATTAACAGCCAGGAATCCATAGGTCCCAGGACTGCTCCAATTGCATTTTGAATAAAATGCAGATCTTCACCAAGTTGCTCGCTGTTGACAACCGCAAGTCCTGCCACGACATCACTATGACCACCGATATATTTTGTTGCAGAATGCAGTACAATATCTGCCCCCAGAGCCAGCGGGGTTTGCCAATAAGGCGTACTAAACGTGTTGTCTACAATGAACAGCAATTCATGTTGTTTCGACCATTTCGCTACAGCAGCAATGTCGGTGACCTTGAGTAACGGATTGGTAGGTGTTTCTACATAAATGGCCTTTGTATTGGATTGTAAAGCCTGTTCCAGTGCTTGTAGTGAGGTGGTATCTACAAAGGTATATTCGATCCCCAGACGATTCAGCACCTTGGTGAAAATGCGATAGGTCCCGCCGTATACGTCATCCGTCAGAATGACGTGATCTCCAGTTTTTAACAGAGAAAGTACAGCGTGAATTGCAGCCATGCCCGAACTAAAAGCAAAACCTCGAACGCCATCCTCCAGCTCTTTAATGACTTCTTCCAACGCATGACGGGTAGGGTTGCCCGTACGTGAATACTCGTATCCTTTGTGTACGCCAACCGATTCTTGCTCATACGTGCTCACTTGATAGATCGGTACACTCACTGCTCCAGTGTGTGGATCACCAACAATACCTGCATGAATCAGCTTGGTTTTTGGTTTCATTTCATTGTCCTCCATTATAGATATTTTGGCTTAAATACCGTTCGCTGCTATCCGGGAAAATTACAACGATGTTACTTCCGGGAGCTGCGTGAACAGCTTCGTTTAATGCGGCTTGCATAGCTGCACCTGAGGAACTCCCTACCAGTAAGCCTTCCAACAAGGCCAGATCCTTGACCCGCTCAAAGGCATCTTCATCTGAGATCGTATGAATGGCATCAAAGTAACTCACATCCATAAAAGAAGATAACGTTTCGACCCCTATTCCTTCTGTACGATGTGGTCCCGATGGACCTCCTGCCAGAATCGAACCTTCGGGTTCTACGATACATGTTTTAATTAACGGGTTGTGCTCCTTCAAATAGCGAGATACTCCCATGAAAGTTCCGCCAGACCCGGCTCCGGCGACATATACATCCACCTGCCCGTTCAGATCACGCCAAATCTCAGGGCCCAGATGTTCATAATGTGCGAGTGGGTTATCCGCATTGGAGAACTGACCTGGAATATAGGAACCCGGTATTTCTTTCGCCAGCGATTCCGCCTTGCGTATGGCACCAGTGATTCCTTCGGATGTGGGTGTGTTAACGACCGTAGCACCAAGGGCTTTCATCAATTGCTGCTTCTCGACGCTGAACTTCTGAGGTACCGCGAAAATGACCTTTAAATTCAGGCCTACAGCCGCCATTGCAAGACCAATTCCTGTGTTGCCTGCGGTAGCTTCGATCACCGTTCCACCTGGCTTAACATCTCCTCGTGCCAAGGCCTTCTCCAATAAAAACTTGCCGATCCTGTCTTTCACACTTCCTCCAGGATTCATGAATTCCAGTTTGGCGAACAGGCGGATTCCTTCCGGTAATGGATAACGAGTTAATTCAAGCAGTGGCGTATTACCGATAAGTTCCTGTACATGTTGATAAACGGTCAAATTAACCAATCTCCTTTTGTGTGTCATTAACCATACATATTTGTTTAATTGGGAAAAGTGCGTGATAAAACCATATTTCGATAAAATGGCTTGGTGTACTTCCAATGTTGTAAAGTGTTTGGCTCGATGATAGATGGAGAGTTGACCTGGAATGCCTGGTTGTGTGTCTAGAGATTGGACGTGGGTTTTTACTTCTAGTATGATAGAAGGGAATACATACACTGGAATACAAAGGAGGGTATGAACTATGGATTGCTTATTTTGCAAAATTGTAGAGGGCAGCATTCCCTCCAATAAAGTACTGGAGAATGACCATGTTATCGTTTTTCATGACATCCAGCCCGCTGCACCGACACATGTTCTTGTCATTCCGAAGAAACATATTGCTTCCATGAATGAAGTTACTGCAGAAGATCTGCCATTGATCGGCGAGATTCATCTGGCTGCTCAAGAAGCGGCGAAGCGTCTTGGCGTGGAGGAAACGGGATATCGCTTAATCAATAATTGTGGTAAGGATGGAGAACAAACCGTTCATCATCTGCATTACCATTTGTTGGGTGGTACCAGACTTGGCGTGTTGACAAGTCTGTCCGATTCTCACAAATAAACGAGCTAATGGGTACTAATATTGAGGATTTAGTCATATGCATTAAATCCACGAATGTGTGACCAAATGCTTATATAATGAATTCATTTCATAATACCTTTGAGTTATAAAATGGATTCAAATAAGTGATCATTACATTGAGGTTGACACCTTTATTATCTTTCGCCTATAATGTAAGATGATGAACCGTGTTATTGCTCTTGGACGGTCTGGTCGGAGGGAGGGAAAACTGGTGTCTGAAACTAAAGTTCGCAAAAACGAGACTATTGATGCTGCACTTCGTCGTTTTAAACGCTCCATCGCTAAAGATGGCGTATTGGCTGAGGTGAAGAAACGTAAGCATTATGAGAAGCCAAGCGTAAAGCGCAAGAAAAAGTCCGAGGCTGCTCGTAAGAGAAAGTTTTAGGAGGATTTTAACTACATGAATCTTAGCGAACGATTGAACGAAGATATGAAGCAAGCGATGAAGAGTAAGGACAAGTTCAGACTCTCCAACATTCGGTTGATTCGTTCGACGATCAAGAATCTTGAAATAGATTTGAAAAGAGATTTGGATGACAACGAAGTGCTTGATATCCTGAGTCGTGAAATCAAACAGCGCAAAGATGCCCTCCAAGAATTTGACAAAGCGGGCCGTGAAGATCTCGCGGCAAATGCAAAAGCGGAAATTGAAGTACTCATCCAGTACCTTCCCACACAGCTTACCGAAGAAGAAATTAAAGTTATTGTACAGCAGACCATCCAGGAAACCGGTGCTTCTTCGAAAGCCGAGATGGGGAAAGTCATGGCGGCCCTTATGCCGAAAGTTAAAGGCAAAGCGGACGGCAAACTGGTAAATCAAGCAGTTCAACAATTTCTGCAATAAAGCAAATCAATAAACACCTTCTGACTTGTCAGGAGGTGTTTTTTCCATTTATCAGAAGGCATGATGTCTTTGGGATGACGAAATTTCTTTTTAATGGTTAATATATATTATTATGGATTATTATTCTTGCAATTGATTGAGTTTTCAAATATAATTTTAAGATTTTGAAACGAAATGTTGCATTGCACGTAATAAATACCATAAGCTGGACAGTATAACATTAATGGAAAAGGGGGGACTATTGTGAAGGGAAAGCGCCGGAAGAAGCTTACGGGGCCATTGATGCTCTTAATGCTGCTGACGCTGTTGCTTCCTGTCTGGATTGGATCACCGTCAGCGCATGCAGCTGAGAAGAGTGGCGCCGTATATATTATTCCGGTTGATAAACCAATCGAGCAGGGACTTGGCAAGTTCATGGAACGCGGGTTCAAGCAAGCGGAAGAGATGAATGCTGGCCTGATCGTTCTTGATATCAATACGCCGGGAGGCCGTGTCGACACTGCAGAAGCATTGGGTACCCTGATCAAGGACAGTCCGATTGAGACTGTTGCATTTGTTCGTGGAGATGCTGCTTCAGCAGGGAGTTTTCTGGCTCTGAATGCAGATAAGATCGTAATGTCACCAGGCAGTATGATTGGTGCGGCAGCAATGGTGGACAGTACGGGTAAACATGTTGATGATCCAAAGCTTGTTGCATTCTGGAAAAGCAAAATGCAGGGAGCAGCTGAGATCAGTGGTCGTGATGGCAAGATTGCAGCTGGAATGACGGATGTTAACATGGTTGTGGAAATGCCAGAGATTAATAAAACCAAGCAAAAAGGTGAGATTATTGCTCTCTCTGCTGAAGAAGCGCTGAAAGTTGGTTATGCTGATCACATCAGCAACACACCGGAAGAAGCGGCAACGTGGCTCGGTTACAGCCAGGATGATGTATTTAAGGTAGAACGGACGACAGCAGAGAACATCTCATCCTTTCTTACCAATCCGGTTGTCATGACCATATTGTTGTTCCTCGGAATCGCAGGTGTGGCCATTGAATTGATCGTTCCTGGGTTCGGAGTACCTGGTATTGTCGGTATCGTATGTTTTGTCCTGTATTTCTCAGGAAATTACGTTGCCGGTTTTGCAGGAGCAGAGACGTGGGTATTGTTCACTGTTGGACTCATCTTGATGATTCTGGAGATGTTCATACCAAGCATGGGTATTTTGGGTATTCTGGGATCAATTGCGCTTGTTGCAGGTGTTGTGAGGGCTGCTTATGATACGAGTGATGCATTCGTTTCCCTGGGTATCGCTTTCGGAGCAGCATTGGTAGTGATTGCGATTATCGCAGTACTGTTTAAAGATCGAGGGATATGGAATCGATTCATACTGAGTGACAGTCTGTCAGCTGAGCGTGGATACTCATCCGCTACCGAGCGTAAAGAGTTGATTGGACTGCAAGGCATCAGTCTCACACCGCTTCGGCCTTCTGGAACAGCGATGTTTGAAGGAGAACGAATTGATGTTGTGACAGATGGTGATTTCATTCCGGTTGACACCCCGATTATTGTGATTAAAGCGGAAGGTACCCGGATTGTGGTTCAGCAAGCTTTGCCGGTGTAACTTGCTCTCTTGTCGAAGCGGATTAACGCTTCGGCAATGTACATAACCACGTGCTGATGCTGCCAGCGAGGTGGTGCATTCTTTAATTTAGCAGCGGACTCATGAGTGTCTTCTCAAACATTTTTATCAAATTCAAATTGCAAATGGAGGAAATTAAACAATGGACACATCTATGATTACGATTTTGCTCATTGCGGTAGTAGGTATTATCGTACTGAGCGTATTTTTCAGCTTTTTCCCGGTCATGCTCTGGATCTCAGCTATTGCATCCGGTGTCCGTGTTAGTATTATTACACTGGTAGCCATGAGACTTAGACGTGTAACACCTAGCAGGATCGTAAATCCACTGATTAAAGCAAGAAAAGCGGGCCTTGATTTAACCATGAACCAACTGGAGAGTCACTTTCTGGCGGGTGGTAATGTTGACCGTGTTGTAAACGCTCTGATTGCTGCTCAGCGTGCAAACATTCCACTTGAATTCGAACGTGCTGCTGCGATTGACCTTGCTGGTCGTGACGTATTACAGGCGGTCCAAATGAGTGTTAACCCGCGTGTTATCGAAACGCCTGTTGTATCTGCGGTGGCAAAAGATGGTATTGAAGTTAAAGTTCGAGCAAGAATTACAGTTCGTGCGAATATTGACCGACTCGTTGGTGGTGCCGGTGAAGAGACGATCATTGCCCGTGTCGGTGAAGGGATCGTAAGTACCAACGGTTCAGCAGAAACGCATAAAGTGGTGTTGGAAAATCCGGATCTGATCTCTCGTACAGTCCTGTCCAAAGGACTGGATTCTGGAACTGCCTTTGAGATCCTGTCCATTGATATTGCGGACGTGGATATTGGTAAAAATATTGGTGCATTCCTGCAAACCGAGCAGGCAGAAGCTGACAAGCGAATTGCTCAGGCGAAAGCAGAAGAGCGTCGTGCAATGGCTGTAGCCCAAGAACAAGAGATGAAAGCGCGCGTTGTGGAAATGAGAGCGCGTGTTGTTGAGTCTGAATCCGCAGTACCTCTCGCCATGGCTGAGGCACTTCGTAACGGTAAAATCGGTGTGATGGATTACATGAATCTCAAAAATATTGAAGCGGATACTCAAATGCGCAACACATTAGGAAAACCTGGTGAAGGTTCGAATTCCAACGATCAGGGTGATTCCAAAAACGGAAGATAGGCGGTGAGTGCATATGGGCCTATTTGAATGGATTTTTGATAATCTGTATATTGTGGCCGTCATCGGTTTTGCACTCTTCTCCTTCTTGGGGAAAGCTGCGAAATCGGCTGATCCGAACAAAAAGCGTCCTGCCAACGGGATGCCTACATTTGGAGGCAGTGGTGATTCAGGCCGGGATGAACGTTCAAGAGACAATTCATCTCCGCAGCAGTCTTCCGGACCTGCAGACCCCCGCTATGATGAACAGTATGACGATCGGTATGATGACGTGCAATATGAGAATCAGTATGATGAGCCGTATTCAGAGCCTGCTGCATCTTCTCGCCCCGCAACTGACTACAGAAGTGAGGGCACGATGAGTGCCATGGAAAATTCACTTGAGGCACAGATGAGAGGTATGGAAGAACAGCAGCGTTTGATTCAAGAGAGATTAAATCGCTTCTCTTCTGCAAATAAACCTGTTGTGTCTGATTCCAGTTGGGATATACCCAACACCGATGAATCGGGAGCATCTCCGCTTCGCCCTGCTGATATTCGTACAGGTGTGCTGTGGGCAGAAGTATTGGGTCCTCCTCGTTCCAAACAGCCGTTTGGTACAAGAGGGAAACTGTAAACAAGTCTTCATTATGAACAGAAAATAGAGCCGTCTCTGGTGCGCAGAAAGCCGCCGGAGACGGCTTTTTCTGTGTTCCTTACTTTTTTCTCAACATTCGTCCCTAACACGCTCCGGAATTTTCATAAATTCATGAATCTGCGCATAAGTTGAACTGTAGAGGAAGGGGGAAGACCTTCGAATGACCCGGATCAGCCGCAAGCTGCGCAGATGGACCAGTGAAGTGTTGGATCTGCCGCAGGATGTGCTTTATGATATGCCACGGTTAACCCTGATTGGCAGTAAGCAACTGTATATAGAGAATCATCGCGGTGTCATCCATTTCACCCCGGATCGTATCGTGTTGGCTCTTTCCCAAGGCCAGTTGGAGATCAAAGGAACTGCCTTGGTGATACGTAACATTTTGCCGGATGAAGTAGCTGTTGAAGGAACGATTCTGGATATTCATATGAATGGAGTGGAGGGGAACGGATGAAGCAGCCCAGTCTGTATAAACTGCGGGGAGCAGTCCGAATCACGGTCACTGGGGGAGACATTGAAACATTAATCAACACGGTGGCAGAGCAGGGGCTGGAAGTTTGGAACCTGCGTGCTCACGATGGACGCGTGGCAGAGATGAACATTCTGCTGCCGCATTTTTTCAGGTTGCGTCCTGTGTTGAAACGGACAGGCTGCAGGGTGAAAGTAACCCATCGCAGTGGTTTCCCTTTTTTTGCGGCCCGATTATTGCGGAGGAAGTTCTTTCTTGGGGGGATGCTGTTTTTTGTGGCAGCTTTGTTTGCGTTGTCGTCCATGGTATGGGATGTGGAGGTCAAGGGTAACGTCACCATTCCTACCGACGAGGTGCTCGCAGCAGCGAAGAAAGAGGGCATATATCCTTTCCAATGGGGGTTCCGCTTGCAAAGCCAAGACAAGCTCTCCAGGCAGCTTGCACTCGCTCTGCCGGATGTAACCTGGATTGGCGTGAGCAAAGAGGGGACAACCATCACCATTCAGGTCGTGGAATCGGCACAACCAAAGCGCGAACCATTACTGAATCCCAGACATCTGATCAGTAAGTCAGATGCTGTTGTCACTCAAATCTATGCGGAGCAGGGACGCCCTGTTGTTCAGAAGGACATGCGTGTCAAAAAGGGTCAGGTATTGATCTCGGGGATTCTCGGGGATGAGGAGAACACCAAAACCATTGTTGCCAAAGGTGAAGTTCGTGGTCTGGTATGGCGTGAGTATCAGGTAGAGGTTCCGCTGGTGCAAAAACATAATACAATGACAGGTGAGAGCAAAGAACGTTTTTACATGGTGCTGGGGAAATGGGCAATCCAACTGTGGGGGTACGGAAGTACACCGTTCAGTTCATTTGATACCGAGAGTAATCATAAACCATTGACGTGGCGATCCTTTACACTTCCCATGGGTTGGCTGACAGAGAAAGATCTGGAGACACGAGAGCATGAGCAACAACAGACGGTAGAATGGGCCAGAACGAAAGGATTGGAAGGAGCAAGGAATGATATTATGGCCAAAAACGGCAAAGGAACAAAAATTATAAGTGAAAAAATTTTGCATGAGAAGAAAGAGAATGGTAAAGTTTATATGAAAGTCTTATTTGAAGTAGAAGAAAGCATTGCGGAAGAACTTCCGCTAGTCCATAGTCAAGGAGAATGAGGATATTTGTCAGAGCAAACACGCAGCATACAAATCTCCCTCCAGAGTGCGGGAGAGGGCCAATCCCTTTTTGGACCCCAAGATACTTTTCTTAAACTGATTGAATCCGAGATTCCTGCCCAGATTGCATCCCGTGAAGCGGAGATTGTGATTTTTGGCAACGCACAGCAGGTGGAATCGCTTGAACAATTATTTGATGTGTTACTGCAATTGATACGCAATGGATATGTGTTAACCGAGAGAGATGTGAAGTATGCGATTGAACTTGCCAAGGATATGCGGGCAGACCAACTCTTGGACCTGTTCAAAGGCGAGATTACTACGACATACCGAGGTAAACCAATCCGTGTTAAAACCATTGGACAGAAGCACTATGTAACTACAATTAAAAAACGTGATATTGTATTTGGCATTGGTCCTGCCGGTACGGGTAAAACCTACCTTGCTGTTGTACTGGCTGTTGCCGCAATTAAAGAAGGCAGCGTCAAACGCATTGTACTCACACGGCCTGCTGTTGAAGCAGGAGAGAGTCTTGGGTTTTTGCCAGGTGATCTTCAGGAGAAGGTAGACCCTTATCTGAGACCGCTGTACGATGCCTTATATGACGTTATGGGGCAGGAACAGACCGCGAAGGCACTGGAGCGGGGGTTAATCGAAATCGCACCACTCGCCTACATGCGGGGGCGTACGCTGGATGACTCCTTCATCATTCTCGATGAAGCACAGAACACAACGCCTGAACAGATGAAGATGTTTCTGACCCGGCTTGGTTTTGGCTCCAAAATGGTCATCACCGGAGACGTTACACAGATTGATTTACCGCGTGGTAAGAAATCCGGGCTTGTGGAAGCGAATACGATCTTGAACGAAGTTAACGAGATTGGATTTGTCTATTTTGCCGAGCAAGATGTTGTACGGCATTCCCTTGTCCAGAAAATTATCGTGGCTTACAACCACGCCGCAGAAAATCAAGCATAGAAAGGGATTGTCTAAAGTGACCTCGAAGGAACCGTCAAAAGGCAAATCTTTTCAGAATAAGGCTACAGGATGGAAGTATAGCGTGTGGGCACGCTATCTTCTGTTTTTGTTTCTGGTGATTCTTTTCTACGTGAGTCTGGCTTCGAAGCTGCTCCCTGAGCGCTATGATATTCAGGAAGGGACACGGAGTGAAGTGGACATTGCTGCGCCCATGCAGATTCCGAATAACAAGGCCACACTCAAAGCACAGGAAGAAGCTGCTGAACGGGTACAGCCGATATTTCAGATTGTCCAGTTGCGAAACGAAAATTTGATGACTACCCTGCTAGACCGTGTAGATCGATTAAATCAGGATGATCAGATTTCAAGTCAGGACAAGATTGATATTTATCGGGATGAAATTCCGCAGCGCCAGAAGGACTTTGTGACCAACTATATCAATAATAATCGGAAAGCCGGTACATACTCCGAGACTCTTTTGGAAGAGATCAGAAATGTGGTACAGGAGCAAAGCTACCGTATTCCCGAAGAAACCTACATCAAAATCTCACGGCTGACATCAGATGATATCCAGGAGATGAAACCGGTTGCGAGGGATATTGTTGCCCGGTTAATGACGGATCAGATCAGCGATGCAACCACTGCCCGTGCCAAAGTAGCTGAGATGGTGAGTGTCAGCTCTCTTGGTAAGCGTACGCAACGTGAGGTCGTGCAAGAGCTTGCTCGCCTCGTGGTGACCGCTAACCGCTTCTACGATGAAGAGGGAACCAAGGAAGCGAAAGTTCAGGCGCGTGAGAACACGCAAACTGTCTTTATCAAGCAAGGGGACACACTAGTTGCCAAGGGTGAGATGATCACCCCGGAGATGTATACTTTGCTGGATGAGAATGATTTGCTGAAAAATGAAGTGAACTACTGGCCACAGCTTGGTCTTCTTATGTTTTCCTGCCTGTTGTCAGCAGCAATTCTGATGTATATTCAGCAAGGCAGCGGAACGCATTTCAAATATAATAATGCGCAGCTGTTGATGCTTGTTCTCATTTTTATTATTACGATTGTGGTTATGCATGTGACAGCGATTATCCAAACCAATGAGCGGTCTTATGTGGGCTTCCTTGCACCTGTTGCGGTAGGGGCGATGTTAATTGCGCTGTTGCTGGATACGTCGCTTGCCTTTGTATGTTCGATATTGATCGGTATGTTGTCCAGCATTATTTTGAATACGCATCAGGGTCAACTTTTTGACTTCGAGCTGGGTTTCTTCGCTGTATTGGTTTCATTTGTTGCGATCTTTGCAACTCATAAGGCTAGCCAGCGATCAACGATCCTGAAAGGAGCCATTATGGTCTGTCTGTTCGGGTCCATAGCCGTCTTCACCTTGGCTTTGATTGACTCGGGCGATTGGAATCGAACCACGACACTGTATGGCGTTGGGTTTGCATTTGCTGGTGGCGTGCTGACTGCCATACTGGTTATTGGGCTGATGCCATTTTTTGAAACTTCATTTGGCATTTTGTCAGCGCTCAAACTGGTAGAACTATCTAATCCGAACCATCCGCTTCTTCGCAAGTTGCTGACGGAGACACCGGGTACCTATCATCACAGCGTTATGGTAGGCAATCTGTCCGAAGCAGCAGCAGAAGCCATAGGAGCTAATGGATTGCTCTGCCGAGTGGGTTCGTATTATCATGATATTGGCAAGACAAAGCGGCCTATCTATTTTATTGAGAATCAGAACAATATGGAGAATCCGCATGATTCAATTGATCCGAAACTGAGCAAATCTATTATCGTTGCCCATGCGCGCGATGGGGTGGAAATGCAGAAGGATTATAAGCTGCCCAGACCTATTCGGGATATTGCGGAACAGCATCACGGCACGACATTTCTCCACTATTTCTATCACAAAGCACTGCGCCAGGCGGAAGAAGCAGGCGTTGAGCCTGATTTCACGGAAGAAGATTTCCGTTACCCTGGGCCAAAGGCTCAGTCCAAGGAATCGGCTATTGTTGGCATTGCCGATAGTGTGGAGGCTGCTGTGAGATCTTTGCGCAAACCGACAGTGGAACAAGTGGAGTCCATGATTGAGAAGATTATTAAAGGACGATTGGACGATCATCAATTCAATGATTGTGACCTTACGATGCGTGAACTGGATATCGTCGCCAGAACATTGAAGGAAACGGTGATGGGTATCTTCCACTCCAGGATCGAATATCCGGAGGAGATTAAGAAACCAAAGCCGACTTCACCCGAAGCAGGCTAATTTAATAATAGTTCGTGTTCAAAAAGGTCGGTTTTCAGTACCGAGAGGATGGGATGAAGCTAGAAATGCTTTTTTGAACAACCTCTAAATATGAGCAGACAGGAGTTATGAAAGAATGAGTCTTAATCTTGCATGGAATAATGAACAACAGGATAAAGAAATTACAGACCCGATGATTGCAATGCTGGAACAGTTGCTTAATCTCGCGGGAGAAGCGGAAGGTGTTGCAGACGGGGAAGTGGCTCTGACTTTTGTAAACGATGAGCAGATCCATGAGTTGAACCGTGATTATCGCGGTATTGACCGTCCTACGGATGTATTGTCTTTTGCGATGAACGAAACGGTGGATGAAGAACTAGATATTATCTATGAGCTGGACGAAGATGAAGAGATGGAAGAAATGCCGGATGTTCTTGGAGACATCATCATTTCCGTACCACGGACCATCCTGCAAAGTGAAGAGTATGGACACTCATTTGAACGTGAACTCGGTTTTCTGTTTGTCCATGGTTTCTTGCACCTGCTTGGATACGACCATCAGGATGAAGCAAGTGAGGCTGAAATGATGGGCAAACAAGAAGCGGTATTGGCCCAGGCCGGGTTGACACGATAATGAAAAGACGCTCCTGGGGTCTGGTATTCCGCAATGCTGCGGAAGGAATCGCATATGGGTTGCGGACTCAGCGTAATGTGAGAGTTCACACGGGAGTGGCTATTTTGATGTGTGTAGCCGGCTTTTTTTTCAGAATCTCAAGAACGGATTGGATGTTTGTGCTGACCGCTGTCTTTTTGGTCCTGGTGACTGAATTGATGAACACGGCTGTAGAGGCAGCGGTTGACTTGGCACACCCCCATATCCATCCGCTGGCAAAAGCGGCAAAGGATACCGCGGCTGGGGCAGTTCTGCTGGCTGCGGTATTCGCCGTCATCATCGGTTGTATCGTTTTCATTAAGCCCGTGATGAATTGGCTAGGTTTGTACTGATTTTGTTTTAACCTTGTTTTGATTTGATTTGATTTTAATACTACACAACTTTGTGAAGTTAGACCTTGTTTAAGTTGAACTTGTAGACATTACACGATAACGAAGAGGACAGAAATAAACCTGTAGAAGCGAAGCGTTCGCCTTTATCCCCGGATTTTCACATTGAAAAGTGAATCAAAAAATCTGGGGATAACAGCGATCGAAGGGTTATTCTGGACTCGGAGTGACTAGTGTAAATTTGGCTTTGGTTGAACTTAATTCGTAGGTAGTAACTTTATATTGCACCCTAAGGGAGAGAATAATGATGGATAACGGTTTGTTAATGCAAGAAGCAATTAAGGCACGTACGAAGGCGTATACGCCGTACTCCCATTTTGGTGTAGGCGCGGCTTTGCTTGACAGTGAAGGTCATGTGCATCATGGTTGTAATATTGAGAATGCTGCGTATACACCAGGTAACTGTGCTGAGCGTACAGCGATGTTCAGTGCCATTGCAGGTGGGCAGAAGCCTCGCAGCTTCAAAGCGATCGCCATTGTGGGCGACACGGATGGTCCGATTGCTCCATGTGGCGTATGTCGTCAGGTGATGTACGAACTGTGTGAACCCGATATGAAAGTCATCTTGGGGAACTTGAAAGGTGATCTGCAAGAGACCACCGTTGCTGAACTGTTACCTTGGGCTTTTGGGCCTTCTGATCTGAATTCTGCCAAAAAATAAACCAATATTCCAGGCCTAGGCGCCTGAGGAGGAACATATGAAAAAACAAGCATTCAAATCCGGTTTTGTAGCTATTATTGGACGTCCAAACGTAGGTAAATCCACACTGATGAACCAGGTGATCGGACAGAAAATTGCGATCATGTCGGACAAGCCACAAACCACACGTAATAAAATTCATGGCGTGTATACATCCGAACATCAACAAATCGTATTCCTGGACACACCGGGTATTCACAAACGTCAATCCAAACTTGGCGATTACATGAACCAGACTGCTCTGAATACGCTCGGAGAAGTAGAAGCAGCACTGTTTCTGATTGACGCTTCGGAAGGCTTGGGTGGCGGTGACCGTTATATTGCGGAACAGTTGAAAAATATCCGTACACCTGTCATTCTCGTCATGAATAAAATTGACAAAATTGAGCCGGAAGCACTGCTTCCACTCATTGAGACGTATCGCAAGCTTCACGATTTCGCTGAAATCGTTCCTGTCTCTGCCATGCTTGGCAGCAACGTCAGCACGTTGTTGGAACAGCTCGGCAAGTATTTGCCTGAAGGTCCACAGTACTATCCTGATGACCAGGTTACTGACCATCCGGAGCAGTTTGTATGTGCCGAGTTGATTCGTGAGAAAATTCTGCAAATGACTCGTGAAGAAGTGCCTCACTCCATTGCAGTAACGATCGAAGATATGAAAGTGCAGGATAATGGTGTCGTTTATATCTCAGCCGTCATTTTTGTGGAACGGGATTCGCAAAAAGGCATCATTATCGGCAAGCAAGGTGCCCTTCTGAAAGAAGTGGGTAAACGAGCTCGACATGACATTCAGAATTTGCTTGGCTCCAAAATTTTCATGGACCTGTGGGTTAAAGTGAAAAAAGACTGGAGAAATCAGGATAGAGTTCTGCGTGACCTTGGCTTTGGCCGCGACTAATCGTCGGAATTGTATCCAGTAATTGCAACACATAGTTTACCTTGCAAGACTCCATCCTATTTGGTAGATGCAGACGTCATTTCCGAAGAGAGGATGAAATTCCGATGCGAGATTTTTCGTGGAAGGTTTTTGCGATGACGGGGGATGTGGAGTCCTATTTGTTATATACCGAGGCGTGTAACTCGTTAGGACAGGAGTCGGATCATGCAAGGGAAGTGATTGAAGATGAAGAAGCCGAAGGATAATTGGCTGATTCGGGAATGGTTAGGTGACGAGGCATGCTATACAGGGTGGAAGGGATTGTCATCCGCAGCATGGACTACGGCGAAGGGAACAAAATCATTACGCTTTGCACCGAAAGCGGCGGGAAAGTAGGGGTACTCGTCCGCGGTGCCAAAAAGCCCAAGAGCCGACATGCTGCACTGGTGCAGCCGTTTACGTATGGTCAATATGTATATTTTCGCAATACAGGTCTAGGCACACTGAACGCTGGAGAAATTGTTGAATCCTATCATGAGTTGCGTGAAGATCTGGTCAAGGCCTCTTATGCTTCTTATGCGTGTGAACTATTGGATCGGGTGCTTCAGGATGAAGAGACAGGTACATTTTGGTTCAAACAGTTGAAGGCGTGTTTGCAGGCGTTGAAGGAAGAGAAAGATCCGGTTGTTATTACAAGTCTGTACGAAATGAAAATATTACAGGCATCCGGATATGGCCCACAGTTCGATGAGTGCATCTCCTGCAATCAGGAGCGACCAGATGAGCAGTTGTTTATAAGTCCCAGACTTGGTGGCGTCTTGTGTCGAGCATGCAAACATTTCGATCCTCCAGCGATGTCAGTTAGTCCAAAGGCTCTGAAGTTGTTGCGTTTGTTCGCACAGTTGGATCTGCAACGCTTGGGGAATATATCAGTGAGTGAGTCTACCCGTGATGAGATCAAAAAGTTGATGCGTGCTTTTATGGATCATCAGCTCGGTCTGAATCTTAAATCCCGTTCTTTCCTCGATCAGATGGAGAAGTACGGGATTTGAGGCGTTTTGGTGGAAGTGAAACTATATCTTGACTTCATACTAGATTTTATATATTATGAAATATAATTTCTCTTTATGAGACATGCATTGAACGAGAAAGTAAAGGACTGGATTTATTGCATTTATGGAGACAAGTCGTTGTATAACACTTGAGAATCATGAATGAGCGAGCCGGGGATGGTGGGAGCCTGGCTGAATCGGTCTTTGAAACGGCACTCGGGAGCATGAATGGACACGGAAAAGTGGGCTGGAACGAACAGGATCATCCTGTTTGATCTAAGCCAAGTAGGGTGGAACCGCGGGAATAGCTCTCGTCCCTACGTCTGTACAACAGGCGTAGGACGGGGGCTATTTATTGTTGTCTTCACCGTCCTAAGCTTGCTAACAAACCATTGAAAAGGAGCATGATTATGAATTTTCAGCAGATGATTCTAACGCTGCAACAATTCTGGGCCGAGCATAACTGTATTATTGTCCAGCCATACGATACGGAAAAAGGGGCAGGTACGATGAACCCGATGACCTTTTTGCGTTCGCTTGGACCCGAACCTTGGAAAGTAGCTTATGTGGAGCCTTCCCGTCGTCCTTCGGACGGACGTTATGGTGAGAACCCTAACCGGCTGTACCAGCATCATCAGTTCCAAGTAATCATCAAGCCTTCACCGGACAATATTCAGGAAATTTACCTGGAAAGTCTGAAACGTCTGGGCATTGATCCGCTCAAACATGATATTCGGTTTGTTGAAGATAACTGGGAGAATCCTTCCCTTGGTTGTGCAGGTCTTGGTTGGGAAGTATGGTTGGACGGAATGGAAATTACACAATTTACGTATTTCCAACAGGTTGGTGGAATCGAGACAAATCCGGTAGCTGTTGAAATTACGTATGGTATGGAGCGTTTGGCTTCTTACATTCAGGAAAAAGAGAATGTGTTTGATCTGGAATGGGTGGAAGGTATCACTTATGGTGATGTATTCCGTCAGCCAGAATTCGAACACTCCAAATATACGTTTGAAGTATCTGATGTCAAAATGCTGTTTACACTTTTCAACATGCATGAAGAAGAAGCAAACAAGGCCATGGCGCAGCATCTGGTATTCCCTGCATACGACTATGTGCTGAAATGTTCCCACACGTTCAACCTGTTGGATGCACGTGGGGCCATCAGTGTAACGGAACGTACGGGTTACATCACACGTGTCCGTAATCTGGCTCGCCAAGTCGCTGCAACATATATGGAAGAGCGTGAGAAGCTAGGCTTCCCGCTGATCAAGAAAGGGGGAGCCGAGCATGTCTAAGGATCTGTTGTTTGAAATCGGGTTGGAAGAAGTACCTGCACGCTTTATGCGCGCAGCAATCGCACAGCTGCAAGAACGTGTCGTGAAATGGCTTGACGCATCCCGCATTGCTTATGGTGAAGTGAACGCGTATGCCACACCGCGCCGTCTGGCTGTTTTGATTCAAAATGTGGCTGAGAAGCAGGAAGATATTGAGGAAGAAGTGAAAGGTCCTTCACGCAAAATTGCACTGGACGACAGTGGCAATTGGAGTAAGGCTGCACTCGGATTCGCCCGCAGTCAAGGTGTTGAACCCGACCAGTTCACGTTCAAGGAACTGAACGGTGTCGAATATATCTATGCAACAAAGAGCAGCAAAGGTGTAGAGACGGCTTCTGTGGTTGGCGAAGGATTACTTTCTGTATTACATGCCATGACGTTCCCGAAATTCATGCGTTGGGCTTCCTATGATTTCAAATTTGTACGTCCAATCCGCTGGATTGTGGCTATGCTCGGCAGTGAAGTTATCGATCTGGAAGTGACAGGTGTTAAGTCGGGTAATGTAACTCGCGGACATCGTTTCCTCGGTAAGGAGGCCGTGATCTCCAATCCGTCTTCATACGTGGAAGTGTTGCGTGCAGAACATGTCATTGTTGATATCGAGGAACGTGAACAGATGATTGTATCCCAGATTCAGGCACTGGCTGCTGAGAAAAAATGGGATATCGCGATTAAGGAAGACTTGCTGGAGGAAGTTCTGTTCCTGGTGGAAACACCTACCGTATTGTTCGGAACATTTGACTCCTCATTCTTGAATATTCCACAAGAAGTATTGATTACTTCCATGCGTGAGCATCAGCGTTATTTCCCTGTACTGGACAATGAAGGACAATTGTTGCCATTCTTCGTGACGGTACGTAACGGTGGAAGTGATTCACTGGACGTTATTGCTAAGGGAAATGAAAAAGTTCTGCGTGCACGTCTGTCTGATGCCAAGTTCTTCTATGAGGAAGATCAGAAGCTACAGATTAAGGATGCATTATCGAAGCTGGAAAGTATCGTCTTCCAGGAAGAATTGGGAACGGTTGGAGATAAAGTGCGCCGTATTCGCAAGATTGCCGATGGGCTTGCTGCCAAACTGCAAGTATCCGGTGATGTTGCTGAATCCGTTAGCCGCTCAGCAGATATTTGCAAATTCGATCTGGTGACACTGATGGTGGGAGAATTCCCGGAACTGCAAGGTGTGATGGGTGAGGATTACGCTCGTAAAGCTGGCGAAAAAGAAGAAGTGGCCAAAGCGGTATTCGAACACTATCAGCCACGTTTCGCTGGAGATCAATCCCCTGCTTCTCTTGTTGGTGCCATTGTGAGTGCTGCGGACAAAATGGATACAATCGTGGGTTGTTTCTCAATCAACATTATTCCAACCGGTTCCCAGGATCCGTACGCACTGCGCCGTCAGGCTGCAGGTATTGTACAGATTTTGCTGGATCACAAGCTTCCGCTGACATTGTCAGACGTGTTCGGAGTAGCACTTCAAGTACATGCCCAGATGAACCTGTTGAAACGTGCAGATGAAGAGGTTCGTAAAGATCTGCAAGACTTCTTTGGTCTTCGTGTGAAAAAATTGTTGTCCGAAACCGTTCGCTACGACGTAGTGGATGCCGTAATTTCTTCCGGATTCGATGATATCAGCGCTGTGGTACCAAAAGGTGAAGCGTTGATGGCGGCTGTTCTGACAGGAGACACATTCAAAACAACGGTTGAATCGTTCAACCGTGTGGGTAATCTGGCTGCCAAAGCATCCAATGCTTCCGTACATCCAGAACTGTTCACGGAAGATGGAGAACGTCAGCTCCATGAGGCATGGAGCAAAACGAATGCAGAATATCGTCAGGCGTTGACTCAGCATGATGCTGCTGAAGCACTGGCTATTGCATCTGCCTGGAAGGATGGTATTACCTCATTCTTCGATTCGGTCATGGTTATGGCCGAAGATGAAGCTGTTCGGGCGAATCGACTTGCCCTGCTCGCGGCTATTGATCGTGACTTAAAAGGATTTGCTGATTTTTCCAAGTTGGTTTGGTAATTGGGCGTATTTCATGAGTCCTTTTCCACAGACTTGGCGCAAAGCTAAAATTCAGTATTAAAGAAGGATATATGAGGGTATAAATATACGGAACGGGTTGTGAAATGTATTTTTTACAACCGCTCCGTATTTTAGCCTTTGATTTCCCTTGTTGTGCCAGAAGGATTTTGCCTGGCCGGGGTCGTATATAACAATATGCAGCTATTTTATGAAACCGGGTGGTCTGGGTTTGAGTGAGTTAAATATACGTCACATTGTTGTGGATGGTGATGCTTGCCCGGTCAAAACCGAGATTGCGCAAACCGCTCGCCTTTTCAACATCCCCGTACTGTTAGTCTCTTCATTTGATCATTTGCTTCAAGGAGGAGAAGGGGTACGAACCGTGCAAGTGGATCGCAGTGATCAGAGCGCAGACCTGTATATTGCTAATCATATTAAGCCATATGATGTGGTTATCACTCAGGACTATGGACTTGCGGCACTTGCGCTCGGCAAACGTTGTTATGTTTTGTCCTTTCGTGGTCGTGAATTCAACGATCGTGACATTGATTTCATGTTGGATTCTCGTCATACTGCGGCAAAAGCACGAAAAAGAGGCCATTACGGGAAAGGCCCAAAGCCTTTCACAGAGCAGGATCGAGAAATGTTTCAACATAAACTGACAAAACTTTTAAAAGATTTGCAGGAGAATGTGTAAGTTTATCGAATTATATTTACGTGTTGAAGAGATGAAGGTGGCCAGAGATGAGTACCGGACAAGGCGGTATACCCGAAAGTATTATTGAATCGGTGTTACAGCAGAATGATATTGTCGATACGGTGAGCCGATTTGTGCATCTGACCAAACAGGGGAAGTATATGAAGGGCCTCTGTCCTTTTCATTCCGAGAAGACGCCTTCGTTCACCGTTACACCTGAGAAACAAATTTTCTACTGCTACGGTTGCGGCACGGGTGGAAATGCCATCAAATTCAGGATGGAAATCGAAGGGTTATCCTTTCCCGAGGCTGTCAAAACGATGGCGGAAGAAAGTCACATCTCCATGGGGGACTGGCAAGGGCGTGAATCTGCTCATGTTAATCCGGAGACTGAACGTCTGTTGGAGGCTTATGAGCTTACCGCGAAGCTGTATCATTTTTTGTTGAAAAATACAGAGCACGGCAAGTCAGCTATGGAGTATTTACGCTCAAGAGGTTTTGGCGACAAATTGATCGACCAGTTCCAGATTGGTTTCGCACCAAATCGTTGGGACACACTGGTACAATTTCTCGAGAAACGTAACTATCCGCTCGAAGAGATGGAAAAGGGTGGACTTCTGTCACCGCGAAATGAAGGTCAGGGATATGTGGACCGATTCCGAGACCGGATTATGTTCCCGATTAATGGCAGGAGCGGTAAGCCAATTGCATTTGCAGGACGCATATTGGGAGATGGGCAACCGAAGTATCTAAATTCACCGGAAACCCGGTTATTTAACAAAAGCCGTGTTCTCTATAATCTGCATCATGCCAAAAATGCAATTCGCAAACAAAGACAAGCCATTTTGTTCGAGGGATATGGTGATGTCATCTCCGCATGGGATCAGGATATCCAGAATGGTGTAGCGGCAATGGGTACTGCGTTAACCGAGAATCAGGCACTGATGCTTAAAGGCATGTGCGACGAAGTCATCATATGTTATGACGGCGACAGAGCAGGACAGGCTGCTGCACTCAAAAATTTCCCTATTCTTGAGGAAGCTGGATTGCAGGTCAAAGTGGCTCTGATTCCCGAGGGACTTGACCCGGATGATTTTATCCGGAAGCATGGTGGTGAACGGTTCCGAAACCAGATTGTGGACGGTGCCGTGACAACTACAAAATTTAAACTTATAAACTTAAAAAAAAGCCATATACTGCTAGAGGGTGGCGGACAAATCGCCTATTCGAAAGAAGCAGTAAAATTGATTGCACCCTTACCTTCTCCAACAGAGAGGGAAGTGTATCTCCGTGAACTGGCTGCAGAAGTGGACGTATCCTTCGAAACATTGAAGCAGGAGTGTAATGAAGAACGGGAGGCAATGAAAAATAACCTCCAGTACGGGGATAATAACCCGAAAAGGTGGAATAATGGTAGGCAACAAAATAGGCAGGTGCCTACACCGAATCTGTTGCCGGCTTATCACGCTGCCGAACGCAAACTGATTGCCTGGATGTTGCAGGATGATGAGGCTGCCCAGTACGTGAATGAGCATCTTGGTGAAGCTTTTAACTTGGAGGATCATGCAGCTATTGCTGCTTATCTATATGCCTACTATGCGCAAGGCAAACCGTCGGATACAAGCCGTTTTATGTCTTCACTGCATGACGATCGCCTGGAAAAAACGGTCAGTTCAATCTCGATGATGGATGGTCCAGGTGAATGGAGTATTCAAATGCTCGATGATTGCATCAGGGAAGTGCTGAAGCATCCGCGTAAGAAAGAGTACGATTTGAAAAAAGAAGAAATGATTGCTGCAGAGCGGGCAGGTGATTCTGTACGCGCGGCACAGATTGCAATTGAAATGATTGCCCTAGAGAGACAGTGAACGTCTGATGATTAGATGTTTCTAGGGAGGAGGGAGTCGAGTTATGGCGAATGATCAGCATACTGAACTAGAAACAGAATTGACACTGGATCAGGTTAAAGATCAATTGATTGAATCAGGTAAAAAAAGAGCTTCGCTGAATTACAAGGAAATTATAGAGAAACTCTCTCCTTTTGAGCAGGATGCAGAGCAAATGGATGAGTTCTATGAGCAACTGAGCGATCTGGGTATCGATGTAGTGAATGAAAATAATGAAGAGGTTACACTTCGTCCTAGTGAAGATTCCGAGAACAACACCAGAGAGGGAGAGGACGAATTCCACTTTGATGATGATCTGAGCTTGCCGCCAGGTATCAAAATCAATGACCCTGTCCGTATGTACCTCAAGGAAATTGGTCGTGTGCCACTGTTGTCGGCAGATGATGAAGTGCAACTGGCTAAACGGATTGAGAACGGGGATGAAGAAGCCAAGCGTCGTTTGGCTGAAGCGAACCTTCGACTTGTAGTCAGTATCGCCAAGCGTTACGTTGGACGTGGAATGTTGTTCCTTGATTTGATTCAGGAAGGTAATATGGGTCTGATCAAAGCGGTTGAGAAGTTCGACCACAAAAAAGGATACAAGTTCAGTACGTATGCTACATGGTGGATTCGCCAAGCGATCACTCGTGCTATTGCTGACCAGGCGCGTACAATTCGTATCCCTGTGCACATGGTGGAGACGATTAATAAGCTGATCCGGGTATCCCGTCAGCTGTTGCAGGAAC
This sequence comes from Paenibacillus sp. AGC31, assembly GCF_057334655.1. Lineage (NCBI taxonomy): Bacteria > Bacillati > Bacillota > Bacilli > Caryophanales > Paenibacillaceae > Paenibacillus > Paenibacillus sp. AGC31. The sequence goes on along the minus strand of NZ_JBHFJH010000039.1, from coordinate 156,780 downwards.
TTGGGCGTGAACCGACACCAGAAGAAATCGCTGCTGAGATGGATCTGAGTGTAGAGAAAGTTCGTGAAATTACGAAGATTGCACAGGAACCGGTTTCTCTGGAAACCCCGATTGGTGAGGAAGATGATTCCCATCTGGGTGACTTCATTGAGGATCAGGAAGCACTTGCTCCGGCGGATGCTGCTGCGTATGAGTTGCTGAAAGAACAGCTCGAAGATGTATTGGATACACTGACTGAACGTGAAGAGAACGTGCTTCGTCTACGTTTTGGTCTGGACGATGGACGGACGAGAACACTGGAGGAAGTCGGCAAGGTATTTGGTGTTACGCGTGAGCGTATTCGTCAGATCGAAGCCAAGGCTCTTCGTAAATTGCGTCACCCGAGTCGTAGTAAACGACTCAAGGATTTCCTCGAATAATCGAACTATGGGAGACTTTCCGCAAGACGCTTTAGCGGCGGCGGGGTCTCCTTTATTTTTAATTTAAACGTCTTGATTTCTTGGTTTTGGAAATTCATCCTTGAAATGTTTTATTGGATTTTATTTTATCGCTTTTCCTTGTTCAATGCAAATCAATAAATTAAATGAATGGTGTAGGTGCTTCATGAAACTTTCGAATCGATTACAGCGAATACATGATCAAATTCCCGATGGCAGCCGCATGGCTGATATCGGTTCAGACCACGCGTTGCTGCCAGTAGCCGCAATCCGCAGTGGGAAAGCTGCAAGTGCAGTAGCCGGGGAGGTCAATCCTGGACCTTATGATGCTGCATGCAAACAAGTCAGTGATGCTGGCCTAAAAGAAAAAATAACGGTACGCCGTGGAGACGGATTGGATGTAATCTCTGCAGGAGAAGTGGATGTCATCACCATTGCAGGCATGGGTGGTGCCCTGATTGCCTCTATTCTGGACCGAGGTTTATCCAAACTGGAAGGAGTCCAGTTACTTATTTTGCAACCAAATGTGGGAGAGGATATCCTCAGACGCTGGTTGTTGGAGCATCACTGGGTGGTTGTAGCAGAACAGTTGCTCGAAGAAGATGGCAAGATCTATGAGATTATAACGGCGATGCCACAATCCGTAAGCCCGATTGCCAATGTAGAGGTGTATCGTGCACGTCCGCTTCAAGGCGGGGCAGAATTAACGGAAGATTTGCTGCTGCGGATGGGGCCATATTTGGTGGATCGTCCAACGGATGTATTTTTTGCCAAATGGGAAAGTGAGATCATCAAACTGCAAGGGGTTGTAAACTCGATCTCCAAATCCGATCAGGATTCTTCCCGGGACAAGGCGGCTGAGGTAGAGCGTCTTATCGCAAACTTGAAGGAGGTTTTGGCATGTTTGCCAAAGGTCAAACTGTAATTCAACTGATGGAGCAACTCGCTCCCAAACATCTGGCTGTACCGGATGACCGCATTGGTCTGCAGCTCGGCAGTTTGCAAAAAGAAATCAGTCACGTGTTAGTAGCTTTGGATGTGACGGATGAAGTGGTGGACGAAGCGATTCGTATTGGTGCCAACCTGATTATCGCTCATCACGCGATCATTTTCCGCCCGGTTAAGTCACTGAGTACAGATACACCTATGGGTAAATTGTATGAAAAGCTGATTAAGCATGATATTGCTGTCTATATTAGTCATACAAACCTGGATGTGGCCGAGGGTGGTATGAATGACTGGATGGCCGAGGCACTTGGCATCGAGAGTAAAGAATCGTTGGAAGATGTACACACAGATCATCTGTACAAGCTGGCTGTCTTTGTGCCTCGTACCCATCATGAACAGGTTCTTCAGGCCATTCTGGAAGCCGGAGCGGGGAGTATCGGTCAATACAACAAGTGCAGCTTTAACACGCAAGGTACAGGAACATTTGTACCTGGTGAAGGGACTCAACCGTTTATCGGTACCCAAGGGCAGATGGAACGTGTGGAAGAAATGCGGATTGAGACCATCGTACCCCAAAGTCTGCGCAGTAAGGTCGTTCAGGCGATGCTAAAGGCTCATCCGTATGAGGAAGTCGCCTATGACCTCTATGCAATGGATTTAAAGGGCCGTACGCTTGGTTTGGGACGCTTGGGACCCCTTAGGGAACCTAAGACATTAGGTGAGCTGGTGGAGGTCGTGAAGACCCAATTCAATGTGCCTCATGTGCGTGTAGTTGGAGATCTGAACAAGCAGATCAAAAAAGCAGCGGTTCTTGGCGGCTCTGGCAGCCGTTATGCGCTCGCTGCCCGCTTCAAAGGTGCGGATGTTATTGTGACTGGAGATATCGATTACCACACGGCTCATGATGCGTTAATGGCAGGTATGTGTATCATTGACCCGGGACATAATTCCGAGAAGATTATGAAACCAAAAACAGCGGCCTGGCTTCGTTCCCGTTTGGAAGAGAAACGATATGATACGCAAGTTACGGCTTCTGAGGTAAATACGGAAGTATTCCAGTTTATCTAAAAAGACCGTTGCTATGTGGTTTCCAGTAATATTAAGCTTGTCTGGGAACCTAAATGCCTGTATACTATGTAATGTTGTTCGGAAAGTTTGACAGACAATCGCTGGTGGCCTTTGTTGCCACGAGAGGAAAGTCCGGGCTCCACAGGGCAGGATGCTGGATAACGTCCAGTCAGCGCGAGTTGAAGGATAGTGCCACAGAAATGGACCGCCGATGGCCGGATTTTCCGGCACAGGCAAGGATGGAACCGAGGTGTAAGAGACCCCGAGGAACGCTGGTGACTTCGTTCCTGGTAAACCCCATCTGGAGCAAGACCTAATGGGACACAGCCGCCTTTTCGGAGGAGGCAACCTTAGCCCGAGGTGTGTCTAGGTTGGTCGCTTGAGCTGTGCAGCAATGTATGGCCTAGATAGATGATTGTCGCTTCTGGTGGGAGGGTAGTTCCCGTATGAACCACGAAGAGCACAGAACCCGGCTTACGGTAAGCTTTCCTAACTGCAACAACAACATTATAGCAACACAATGTAGTCCACCTATCAGTCGAGGACAACTCGTATGAATCATCCGATGGCCTGACTGATCAGAAGGACCCATGAACATCTGAACAAACATAACTCCTGTTGATAACAGGTTCTATAAAATAAGGCGGCATACCCGAGATTCTCGGGCATGCCGCCTTATTTTTGTTTCTCATATCAAGTCATTAACCTTCATACGCTAGTGGATAGCAAAACGTTTATGACAGTTCATTACAGTGTAACAACACTGTCCGATGTCAAGGAAGCATGCCAGCGTTGGATGGCGCGATCCATTCTTTCCACCGCTTCCGGAAGAAGCTCAGGGTCCGTATGAGTAAAGTTGATTCGCATGCGGTTTAACTCTGGTGTACCTGCATAGAAGGAATCACCCGGGACAATGCACACTTTCTCCTGGATACCATATGTGAACAGATTGCTTGCCAGCATGCCTTCAGGCAGTTGCAGCCACAAGAACATGCCACCTTGTGGTGAATTCCACGAGATGCCTTCCCAGGCTTTGGCTGCCATGAGAGTCGTCAGTGTTTTCATGCGTTGTTCGTAATCCTCTGAAATATGGCGGATATGCGCATCCAGATCGAAAGATTCAAGCAGTGCATGAAGCGCTCTTTGGTCAATGCTGCTGGAGTGCAAGTCGGCACCTTGTTTGGCTCGTGCTGCCATTTTGACAATATCGGGAGCAGCCAGTATCCAGCCCGTACGAAGGCCAGGTGCTACCGTTTTGGAGAATGTACTGGTGTATATAACGTTGGAAGGGCCGTCATAGGATACTGCATCCAGTTCTGCGAGAGCAGGGACATCCAATTGCTCCGGATTGAACCGAATTTCACCATAGGGATCATCTTCCAGAATGAGTACACCATACTTGCGGCACAGATCCACAGCCTGCTGTCTTCTTTCTCGTGACCACACTTTTCCCGTAGGATTGGAGAACGTGGGATTAATGTAGACAAGTTTTGGACGATGCGACTGGAGCTGTTCCTCCAGAGATTCAGGCAACATGCCGTGATCATCACAGGCTACGCCGTGAGATTCAGCCTGATAGGAATGAATGACTTGCAGAGCAGCGAGGTAGGTTGGTGATTCAACCAATACGCGGTCACCTGGGTCAAGAAGGATGCGGCAAACCAAGTCAATGGATTGCTGTGAACCCGTAGTGAGAAGCATGTGATCGGGTGAAGCGGGAATGCCCTTGGATTCAAGACGTTCCGCAATTTTGGCGCGAAGAGGACGGTAACCTTCAGTCTCCGCATATTGAAGAGCGGCTGCTCCGCTCATAAATACTTTTTCATATGCAACGCGGATGGCTTCCAGCGGGAATGAAGTCTGGGCTGGTAATCCACCGGCTAGTGAGATCATTCCAGGTGCCTGAGCGGCCTGGAGCATGTCGCGAACGACAGAGGACGGGGTGTTTTGTGCCATTTTGGACCAAGGGATACTCATGTTATTCTCATCTCCTGTTATTCACTGTTATACTGATATTATAAACTATAATAGACGGACTACACTATAACAGTAAAATGAAGATCATAACAGTTGGGGGAGCACACATGCATATTGAATTAAAGCGGGGAAGCAGTACCAAATTGTACGTGCAGATTGCGCTAACGATTGCCGATCGCATCAGATCAGGACTCATTGAACCCGGAACCCGGCTTCCTTCTGTTCGTAAAATGACCGCGGATTTGGGTGTCAGCCTGGTTACTGTATCCAAAGCGTATGCTGAACTTGAAGCGATTCAATTGATCACCTGCTCCCAGGGGAAAGGTTGTTATGTGAGAGGTACATTGAACGTGGATCAGATGGAGGATGTGGACCGAGCGCAGCGAAACCATGCCAACAGTGAATCTAGTACGTCATGGAATTGGCAGATGGCACTGGTGGATTATTTACCGCGAGCCCAGCTCTGGAGACATTTTGATACGTCACCACAAGTACGGTATGAACTACATATGTCAGCGATTCAGCCTGAACTGTTGCCTACACGCGAGATTATCGACAGCGCCTACCGACTCTCCTCTGATCATACAGAGCGTATGGCAGCTTACGGATCTTTTCAGGGGGATCGGGAACTTAGACAGATCTTTGCCGAACATTTTGCCGAGCGTGGACTACAGGCTGCACCTGAACGCATGTTAATTACAAGTGGTGCTCAGCAGGGGATCGATCTTGTGGCACGAACTTTTGTCGGACCTGGGGATGTTGTGTACATGGAGGCACCAAGCTATACCGGAGCTATTGATGTATTTACGAGTAGAGGCGCGAAGATCATTACGGTCCCGATGGATGACGAAGGCATGCGTATTGATCTGTTGACCCGATTATGTGATACCTATCCGCCCAAACTGATCTATACGATCCCGACCTATCACAATCCAACAGGGATCACGATGAGTGCAAGAAGACGGGCACAGCTTCTTAATCTCGCGCAAAGCTACCACTGCCTTATTCTGGAGGATGACCCTTTTGCCGATCTTTATTTTCGTGAGCCTCCTCCGGCGTCGATTAAATCGATGGATGGGACAGGTCATGTCGTATATATCAAAAGCTTCAGCAAGGTGTTGTCTCCCGGTTGCCGTATAGCCTGCGCCATCGCAGACGGAAGTGTATTGACCCGGCTTGTGGCCGCGAAATCTACGGCGGATTTGGGGAGTCCGCTGCTTACACAAAAGGCGCTGCAATCTTTCATTCAGAATCAGTATGGTGCCTATGTATCCCGATTGAGGGATGAATTGTATTCTCGCTTGTGCGCAGCATCCGAAGTGCTGGAACAGCATGCTACTCCGGGTATGCAATGGCGCTTGCCAGAGGGAGGACTCAATCTGTGGCTCCAACTTCCGAGTAACCTGGATATGCGTGAGTTGCATCATCAGTCACTTGCTGCAGGGGTCTCTTTCCTCCCAGGTTCCGCCTGTTATGTAGGGGAGATGGATACACCAAGTCTGCGTATCTGTTTCACTGTAACAAACGTTGAGCTTTTGTGTGAAGGACTCCGTGTACTGTGCCAAGTCATTGACAGAGTAACACCTGGGCAGGGTGGGACAGTGGCTGACAGGCTACCGCTCATATAATTTTTCGGACTATGGACATACATCCAATCCACTTTCGATCTGCTGCAATAGGTTATAGTATCACCAGAAAGGGAGTTGGTTTTGAAATGAACCATTACTGTCCACCGCTTTGCCCGATTGTCTGTGACCCGATCCAGGTTGTTGAGGATTATTACATCCCACAAATCGTGCCTGTAATCCACCCGATTGAAGTGATCAAAAAACATCACTGTGTTCCGATTCATCACCACATGTATCCTGTTGTTGTCAAAGAAGAAGACCCTTGTTATGTATCCAGCCATAATCCGAAGAAAAAATCCGTAAAAAAATCAAGTAAAGCCCGCACATCTTCTCGCAAGCGCTAAGCGCAGCGGGTGCCCCGGGGAATTGGATATAAACCAAAAGAGCAGCGTACGCCCCGGGGCGCAGCTGCTTTTGTATTTTTACTGAGTAGAGTTATTACGATTAGGGAGTATACTTTTTCATCGTATTATCCATTTGTTGTCTGACATGTTGCGGCCAGAACTGCAAAGGAGCGCTGTTGCCTGATGCGGCTTGCAGTGCCTTATAGACATCGATTTGGCCATAGCCGAAATACTTGTCGTGACCCGGATCACCGAGGTCAATAACACTTTGGCGCATCAAATCCATCACTTCCGTGTTGGTCAAGTCCGGGTTCAACGAACGGATCAAACCTGCAAGTGCGGCTACATGAGGGCTAGCCATGGACGTTCCAGACAAGGCCGCATACTGATTATTTGGATAGGTACTGGCGATACTGGACCCTGGAGCCATCACATCTACATAATCCCCATAGTTGGAATAGGAAGCTTTACTCATATCCGGGTCCGTAGCAGATACGGCAAATACTTCCGGATAAGCAGCAGGGTATCCTGGACGCTCTGTATTATCGTTCCCCGTGGCTGCAATCAGGACGATATCCCGGTCAAAAGCGTATTTAATGGCATCATGAAGAAATTGCGCATCAGCATAATTGCCCAGACTCATGTTGATAACTTTGGCTCCATGATCGGCTGCCCAGATAATGCCTTCGGCAACGGCATACGTGGTACCAGAACCTGAGTTGTCGAGTACTTTAACCGGTAGTACCTTGTTATACCAGCTCATGCCTGCCACGCCTTCATTATTGTTGACAGTAGCGCCGATAATGCCTGCGACATGTGTTCCATGTCCCACATCATCCATCGGTTGGCTTCCCGGCTCGACCACATTATAACCCTCAAGGAGCTTGCCCTTCAGGTCAGGATGATTCATATCAACCCCCGTGTCGACCACCGCAACGATGACATCTTTGTTTCCTTTGGTAATATTCCAACCTCTGTTTGTCTCAATCGCAGGCAGGTTCCACTGATAATCGGAGAACAAAATGTCATTGGGTATCGTTACATCTGTTTGTTCAGTTACAGTATCATTGGTTAAATACATATAGTGGGGCTCCATATAGAGTGGATTCCATTTGCTATCGAAATAACTATGCAATTGTTTGTAACTCATGTGTTCTGACCGAAAAACATACGTGTATCCCAGCTTGCGCGCAGATTGCGCTCTCAGATCAGATTTAATGATACGCATGTCCCGTTCACCGGGATCCTGGCGAAAACGGATGACGATTTCATTTTCATAAAAATGACTGGCATTGGCATTATCATGTCCGGTCTTCACTGTGATTTCGTTAAGCGTATCCGGGTGAACAGATTCAATTTTGAATTTACCCTCACGGGGATAAGGGATCATGCGCAGATTTTTGCGCTGATGTTGTTCAACAGCATTTAATACGTTCTGGCTGAACAAGGCAATGACAGCTCTTTTGCCATCTTTGGAGGGTTGCCCCATAACAAAATATTTTTCTTTTCCCAAAGGAAAAGAAGAGGATTCAAAACTTTGACGTTTGTTTACCGCTTTTTTGGCAAGATTGAGCGCATGTTGAAGTTTTTGTTGTTCCAACTTGCTTCCTTGTGTGGAGGCTTGATCAAAGGGTTTGTTAAAAGAGCCATTGGTATTCATGAGATGAATGGATCTGATATGTTCATGTGAACTTTGGAGATCATTCACATATCGGCTAACCTGCGCAGCATTCATTGTGGCGGTTTTCTCCAGCATGATACTGAGATGTTGCTTGGCATCCATACGGGTCAGAAGATCGGTTGCTTTGACATCCTGCACTTTCAGACGCTGCTTACTCGTGTGCTCTTCATGAGCAGAATCTGACAGGGCACGTGGCTTGGGTTCTTGACGATTTGATGTTGGAAGCAGAAGCGTCAGGGCGAGTGCTCCTGCACCAGCTGCAAGGGCCCAGTTAATCCATTTCGGTCTGGACATGGTGGATGGAACCTCCTTCGTTCATTTTGGACAATCATTAACAGTGCTTCATCGTTGTCACTGGTTATATCTATCGTTAGAAAAAGCGGATATTTTTATGCAGGCGAGTTCGAGTCTGACTGCGTATAATAGGCATGTTTAACGGCAGAAGCGGAAAGCATGATTAAGGGATACCGCTCGTCATCTTTTTATGGTAGGATTATAGCTGAGAATTCAAAGGTCAGGGGAAAACCACCGTTGGCCGACCTATATGTAAGGACTTATTTAAGGGGGAGCTACCTTTATGTCAGCAGCCAATGTACAGAAAACATGTGAGTCAACTAGGGAAAAGTTAAAACCGGCTATCGATCGGATTGAAAATTTTTTGAATGAGAATGCTTTGCCTGAACTGGATCAGAATCAGACGGAAGAATCAACAGCCTTCTACAAAGGATTTCTTTCAGATCTCCGTCATTTGCTCGTTTTTTCTGAAGTTTCTTACGAAAAACTTGGCGTTGTGCTGCGTCGTGCCAACTTTGATGTCGATTTTGCCGAAAAGGCTCTTTATAATACGTATCACCAATGCGTAAACAGCTTTTTCTATCCCAAAAATGAATGTTATTCTGAAGACGGAAGATACGCTTACACAGGACAAGATGCCATTCGTTTCCGTGACAAGCCAATCCGTGCAGTACGGGATGTCATTCTTGAGGTTTCCAAAACGTACGAAGAATTGCGCGATGATCTGGCATATTACGAAAGTGATTACCTGACTCAGCGCCGTATGCAAAATCAACGGAATCACGCCTAATGAACGTTTAAACCTGAATATGAAATTGGACGAAACCGCCCTTGTGGCGGTTTTTTTGTGTTTTCAGTAAGGATCAGACGAGGTTGATCATGTCATCATCTGGCATTTTGACGGGGGAATATCAGGTTTGTGGCGGGGAGACAATAGTAGTCGAGGTGATAAAAAAATGAGCCAAGACAAACCTATAGTCAAATGCAGCGTCTCCAACTGCAACTTTTGGGGAGAAAACAACTTCTGCCAAGCTGATGCCATCATGATTGACATTGACCAACATGCCACCCGTCGTCTGCATGAGGAATTTGCTGGTGAGACATTTGACTCCGATCACCATGATCATGCACGCACATCCTCTGCAACATGCTGTCACACGTTCAAACCCAAGTGAGCAGTCATCCCTATTTCATAACGGAGGTGCTTCCAAATGGAAAATGACGATAATAAGTTTAATTTTAAAGATCGCCCTGAAACCAATGTTGACGGTGAAAAACAGCGTATGCGCGTCGATTATCCCAGAAAAACACATCGGGAAGAATACGGGGCAGAGGTTGCTCCTCCGACTGTCGTAAGAACTGGAGGTACCGAACGCTCAGAACCTGTACCTGAGAAACATGAGGCAGACCGTGTCATGGAGTCAACAGGCAAGGTCGCAGGTTATATGGGGCTGGCCTTCGGCATCGCGTCCTTGTTCATGTGGTCAATCGTACTTGGACCAGCGGCAGCCGTTCTGGGTTACTATGCTTATGTGAATGGTCGTAAGACAGCGGGAGCTTGGTCCATCGGACTCGGTATTGTAGCCACGCTGAGTTATTTTTTCATGATTCCATTTGCTCGCTAGATTGTAAAATGTTCATTCAACAGCCTTCTGTTTTCACCCAAATGCGGTGAATTACAGAAGGTTTTTTTCGTATATGTGCAGGTTAGGTGGGAAGATTCATATATTTTTTTGAAAACAATGGAACCTTGCTGTAAAACCATGTAGAATAAGGTCATAATACGCTTAATTATACGGGAGTGGGTATAACTCATGCAGATTGATCCAAGCGGATCGCGGCAGTTATTGGAACTGCAATTGTCCAATGTGAATAACCAAACTAGTGGATCACAACCAAATGCTGGTTCAACTGTGGATTTCGCCAATGTTATGGACGGGCTGATAGGTACGGGTACCAATTCGATGAGTAATACGGATTCCACCGCTACGGTCTCCAAAAGATCCAGTGATGGTTTGTTGTGGCTGCAACTCGGAAGCACGTACAATCCGGATATAAATACGGCAGGATCGTCCTCTGTCTCCAATAACATCGTTGGGTCTTTATTATCTTCATCCAATACAGGAATCGTGGATTCCGGTGCATCTGTACCTACGGATTATGAATCTTTGATTGCCGAGGCAAGTGCCAAATACGGTGTTCCTGAATCATTGATCAAGGCCGTCATTGACACAGAGTCCAATTTTAACCCAAATGTCGTGTCCTCCGCGGGTGCCAAAGGGCTTATGCAATTAATGGATGGTACGGCTGCAGGGCTGGGTGTGAGTAATTCATTTGATCCTGCCCAGAACATTGATGCGGGTACGAAGTATCTTTCCCTTCAGCTCCAGCGTTTCGGTGGAGAAGTGAAGATGGCACTTGCTGCATATAATGCAGGACCGGGCCGTGTTTCACGTCTGGGCGTGTCTAGTGATAGCGAACTGATGAGTGTACTTAACCGTTTGCCTTCCGAAACACAGAATTATATCTCCAAGGTGGAGAAGGCACAGTCGAAATATGTGATCTAAACTCACAGATAGACATTTGTGAAAACACATGATAGGCAGGATGAGATCAAATGTGGGAGCAGTAGCGCTTGAAACGCCTGTTCCCGGTTGGTCTCTTTGTGTTGTATGGGTATCATGTTACAATGCTCACTGTAGGTTATGAACGAAGAGATAAAGGGAGGTCTAACCTCATTTGAAATATTTTGATTATGCTGCAACCACACCTCCCCATCCCGATGTGATTCGTACGATGGCCGAAATTATGGAGACACAATTTGGTAACCCGTCCTCCATCCATGGGTATGGAGAGCGTGCTCATCAGTTGCTGCGTCGTGCACGATCTGGCTGTGCTGCGGCAATCGGCGTTAAGCCTGAGGAGATTGTATTTACTTCCGGTGCGACCGAGAGTAATAATCTTGCGATAAAAGGTGCGGCATTACGTTATCAGTCACGAGGCAGACACATCATCACTACGGCTACCGAGCATGCCTCGGTGTACGAAAGTTTTATGCAATTGCAGCAGTGGGGATGGGAAGTGACATTAGTTCCTGTGAATTCCGATGGAGTGGTCAACGCTCAGCAGGTTGTAGACGCGATCAGGCCCGACACGGTGCTTGTAAGTCTGATGCATGTAAATAATGAAACTGGACTCATCCATCCGATTGCAGAAATCGGCAAACAGCTCAAAAAGAAAGCACCACGGGTGCTTTTCCATGTGGATGGTGTTCAAGGCTTTGGAAAAATGAAGGCAACACCTGCCGCTTGGGGTGCAGATCTGTACAGTCTGTCTGCTCACAAGATTCGTGGACCGAAGGGAGCAGGTCTCCTGTATGTGCGAAGTGGAGTGGAGCTTACGCCACTATTGTCAGGAGGATCACAGGAACAAGGCCTAAGAGCAGGCACTGAAAACGTGGCCTTGCTGGTAGGCATGGCAAAGGCCATGCGAATGGCAGCAGAAGATCAGGTTGATTTTGCCCGGCGTACAACGGTGCTCCGTGATCGGTTGATGGACACGATACGTGACATTCCTGAATTTGAATTGAACAGTCGCACAGAGGGTGCACCTCATATTGTGCACTTCTCTTATCCCGGGATGAAGGCAGAAGTGGCGCTGCACACCTTGGAGCAACTTGGCGTAACCATATCGACTCAATCTGCCTGTTCTTCGCGTTCGGCTGAACCGAGTCGGGCTCTACTTGCGATGGGCAGAGATGCAGCTTGTGCTGGTGGCGGATTGCGTATTAGTCTTGGAGATGAACATACAGAAGAAGATGTAGCCTTGCTTGAGCGGGCTTTACATCAGATGGTGGCGCAGTTGCGGCCCCTCGAAAGGCGGATGTAATGGATATGAAATATGATATGCTGCTTCTCCGTTTCGGAGAGTTTATGTTAAAAGGGAAAAATCGTGCCCGATTTGAAAAAACGATCATTACACAGGTGAAAGCTTTGCTTAAACCTTATCCAGGAGCGAGCCTTCGCAAAGAATATGGCCGTGTGTATGTAGATCTTGGCGGTGAATCACATACTGAACTGATTAAGGTGCTGAAGCGGGTATTCGGTGTGATGTCGATTAGTCCGGTTAAAGTTACTCCATCCGAGCTTGATGAGATTGTGAAAACAGCAGTTGCATTTATGGACGAAAGGGAAGACGAATTCAAGGAAGGTACCACATTTAAGGTGAATGTAAGGCGGGTATGGAAGGAGTTCCCGAATTCTTCCCATGAAATGAACCATCTGGTTGGTTCCCCGATTCTTCGGAAGTTTCAGCGATTAAGTGTTGATGTTCGTCAACCTGATATCGAACTGCGAGTGGAAATTCGGGATCAGGGCACCTATATTTTCAACGAAACCATTCCGGCAGTAGGTGGCTTTCCACTGGGTACGAATGGAAAAGCGATGGTACTGTTATCAGGTGGAATAGACAGCCCGGTTGCAGCCTGGTCTTCCATGCGCCGTGGACTTGAAGTGGAATGTGTACATTTTTACAGTTACCCGTTCACAAGCCAGCTTGCCAAAGAAAAGGTCATTGATTTGGCGCGTGCCCTTGCTGATCATGCAGGAACAATCAAGCTGCATCTGGTTCCATTTACAGAGATTCAAACGGCATTTACCCAGCTGGGTCAGGACAATCTTATTATTACGTTGATGCGACGTTCAATGCTGCGAATTGCATCCAAACTTGCCGAGCGTGAGCGGGCATTAGCACTGATCACCGGGGATAGCCTGGGCCAAGTAGCGAGTCAGACTCTTCCGAGTATGAATGTCATTGGTCGTGCGACGGATCTGCCACTGTTGCGACCACTGGTTATGATGGATAAACAGGAGATCATTACCCTGTCCAAACAGATCGGAACGTATGACATATCTATTTTGCCATATGAGGATTGCTGTACTCTCTTTGTGCCAAAGTCACCTTCAACCAATCCAAATCTTCGAATTGTGGATAAAATAGAATCAACAATGAGCCATCTGTCAGAATGGGTGGATCAGGCGGTGGAACAAACTGAAACGATCACCCTGCATGCCGGTGAAACTTCTGTGGTAACGAATCCGACAGGCGACAATGGCATGAAGGATGATTGGTTCTAAACTCAATAAAAATTAGCATGGCTGACATAATAAGGGCTATGTTAACTGCAAAAAGGACTGTCCGATGAAATATCGTTCAGTCCTTTGCTGTATTCAGGATGAAATTTTTAGTTTAAATTAGCCTACGAATAGGAGCGCTGCTGTTCCCCGTCAGATCCCTTGTGGCTGGAACTGCTGGAGCGTTTGCGATAACCTGCAAAGACTACACCTGCAATAACCACAACGATAAAGAGAATGCGCAATGCCGGATGTTCAGTAAAGTAAGGCAAGAGTCGCTGTTCCTCCGTGATCATATTAGAAGCCGTATACCCGAGAACAATGGCTCCGACATAGATAATCCAAGGAAAATGATTAATTAGTTTGATAAACAGGGTACTGCCCCAGACGATAATAGGGACACTAATCAGGAGTCCAAGGATGACAAGCACGAGATGCTGCTGGGCTGCTCCAGCAACTGCGATCACGTTATCTAATCCCATGGCTGCATCCGCGATTACGATGGTACGAATTGCGGTCCACAAGGAAGTTCCCGCCTGGACATCATTGTGTTCATCACCCTGATCCGCCAATAATTTATAGGCAATCCAGATCAGAAGTATGCCTCCCACAAGCAAGAGCCACGGAACTTTAAGCAACCATAAAACAACAACTGTTGCTAAAATTCGAATCAAAAGTGCGCCGCCAGTTCCATATAGAATCGCCTTTTTCTGCACAGAAGGGTGCAAATTTCGAGCTGCGAGACCAATGACGATGGCATTATCTCCAGCCAGAATTAGATCAATAAAGACAACGTTCAGCAAAGCCAGCCAGAATGTGGGACTAAATAGCTCCATGAGATATGTCACTCCTTATATACGGTTCAATCATTAAGAATAGCATGGACAACTCCGACATACAAGTTAATGTGGGGGGATGAGGACATGGATACACTATGGCTTTTAACTGAAATTTTAATGATCAATCTGGTATTGAGTGGAGATAATGCGGTTGTTATTGCGCTTGCCAGCAAGGATCTGCCACCAATACAACGCAAAAAAGCGGTATGGTGGGGAGCTTTTGGTGCGGTGCTGCTGCGTTGTGTATTAACCTTTGTAGCGGTATTGTTGCTGGGAATTCCCTTTATCCAAGCGGCAGGTGGGCTGTTGCTACTCTGGATTGCAGTAAAGCTACTGCTTCAAAATGATGATGAAGTACATACTCGAGAAGCATCTACGACTTGGAAAGCCATTCAAACCATTCTGATTGCCGATTTTGTAATGAGCTTGGATAATGTTTTGGCCATAGCGGCTTTGGCTGATGGGGATTTGGCTTTGATCGTCATTGGTATTGCAATCAGTATCCCCATCGTCGTATGGGGGAGCGGGTTAATTGTTGGTTTGTTGAAGCGATTTCCGATTCTTGTATTCGTCGGATCAGGCATTCTGGCCTTCACAGCAGGTGAGATGGTGATGAAAGACCCCAAGTTAGGAGAATGGCTGGGAGGTATGGCATCAGAGGTGCATACGCTGCTTCCCGTAGCAATGGCTTGTCTTGTGGTTGCGATTGGAGGCGCACATAAATTTGTGCGTAAGAACGCATAGTTTAATTTTGGATAAAAGTTTGAATTAAGACCGTCTGAACCGTCCGGTTTAGGCGGTTTTGTGTTGAGAGAATACACTTGTGAATACAACAACTAATGGGCTGTCATAAGTTGCACATTTTAAGGTAATACAGGTAAAGGGCGCACGCAAAGTGCGACATAAAGTATAGTTTTTTGCCGAAACATCGGATACACTAGTAGCAGGATTACAGGTTTGGAAATCAACAGTCAGCATGGAATGCGTATCGCTTAAGGAGAAATAAAGTACATAGCCATAGTATAAGAGGTGATTGATGATGAGGATGAGAAATGAAAAAGCGATTGGACTATTTATTGTAGCTGCGGGAATTGTTATTCTGCTTGGCAAGTTTGGCGTGTTTGGATTTATTGGTCGCAATTTCTGGCCTTTGCTGATCCTGCTGCCAGGCATCGCCCTTCATGCGTTATATTATGCGCGTATTTCACCATCATGGTCACTCGTTCCTGCCGGCATACTAACGGTGTATGGTGTTTTATTCAGTATAACGAATACATGGGGCGCTGGACTTATGAGCAGGCTGTGGCCAGCATTCTTGCTTGGGATCGCCATAGGGTTACTCGAATATGGAATGGCTGAGCGGCGAAGACCGGAATATGTGTTACCTGCAGCTTTGATCCTTGGTGCGGTGTCCATCATATTATTCGGATTTACCTTGCTGCAAACGGGAATAATCTATGTACTTGCTGTCCTTTTGATCTTGGGCGGAGTCTGGTTATTACTTGGACGAGGACGTCAAGGGAGAGGCTGGTAACATTCCCAGTGGTCTTCTCGTGCGAAATATCTTGATTTTTACCTATAATAAACTATAATATAAGGGATATAGACATGCGTCGGGATATCACCGACGCTTATTTTGTGAGTAACCTGCGAAATTGCGGGAAGTTTAAGTAGATATGATTTGAAATTGGAAAGGATATGGATACAAAACATGCATTCAAGAGAACACATTCGCAATATTGCGATTATTGCCCACGTCGACCACGGAAAAACAACACTCGTTGACAAGTTGCTCCAGCAATCCGGTACTTACCGAGATCACGAAACGGTACAGGAGCGCGTAATGGACTCCAACGATTTGGAGCGTGAACGCGGTATTACGATTTTGGCCAAAAACACGGCTATAACTTATAAAGATTACCTGATTAATATTGTGGATACACCAGGACACGCCGACTTCGGTGGTGAAGTTGAACGTATCATGAAAATGGTTGACGGTGTATTGCTCGTTGTTGATGCTTATGAAGGCTGTATGCCACAAACGAAGTTTGTACTTCGTAAAGCACTTGAGCATAACCTGACACCAATCGTTGTTGTAAACAAAATTGACCGTCCAGCGGCTCGTCCGACTGAGGTTATTGATGAAGTATTGGACCTGTTCATTGAACTGGGTGCCAACGATCAACAACTCGAATTCCCTGTTGTATATGCTTCCGCATTGAACGGAACATCCAGCATGGATAATGATCCTGCCAAACAAGATGACAACATGATGGCGATCTACGATACCATCGTTAGTCATATCCCACATCCTACCGAAAATGTTGAAGAACCGCTTCAATTCCTCGTTACTTTGATGGACTACAATGAATACCTTGGCCGTATTGCCATTGGTCGTGTTAACCGCGGTGTGATCCGTCAAGGACAATCGGTAACGGTTATTATGCGTGATGGTAAGAGTAAAACTGCACGTATCGAGAAACTGTTCGGTTTCCAGGGTCTCAAACGTATTGAGACGGAAGAAGCAGGAGCAGGCGACATCGTTGCCATTGCAGGGATCAAGGACATCAACATTGGTGAAACCATTGCCGACCCTAACAACCCGGAAGCTTTGCCAGTTCTGAAAATTGATGAGCCAACACTGCAAATGACGTTCCTCGTGAACAACAGTCCATTCGCAGGTCGTGAAGGTAAATGGGTAACTTCCCGTAAACTTCGTGAGCGTTTGTTCAAAGAGTTAGAAACAGATGTTTCCCTTCGTGTTGACGAAACGGATAGCCCTGATGCATTTATCGTTTCCGGACGTGGTGAGCTTCACTTGGGTATCCTGATTGAAAATATGCGTCGTGAAGGATATGAGCTTCAAGTATCCAAACCAGAAGTTATCGTAAGAGAAGTTGACGGTAAGAAAATGGAACCTGTTGAGCGCTTGTTGATTGATATCCCTGAAGAGAGCATGGGTTCCGTAATGGAGAGCCTGGGCGCACGTAAAGCAGAGATGGTTAACATGGTAAACACAGGTAGTGGTCAAGTTCGTCTGGAGTTCCTGATTCCAGCACGTGGTTTGATCGGATATAGCACAAACTTCCTGACATTGACTCGTGGTTACGGTGTAATGAACCATGCATTTGACAGCTACGCTCCAGTAGTATCCGGTCAAGTGGGTGGACGTCACCAAGGCGTGTTGATCTCAACTGAAACGGGTACATCCACGTTCTATGGCATGATGGGCGTTGAGGATCGCGGTACGCTCTTCTTGGAGCCGGGAACTGAAATCTACGAAGGTATGATTGTTGGTGAACATACACGTGACAATGATATCGTTGTTAACATCTGCAAAGAAAAACAACTGACTAACGTTCGTTCTTCCGGTAAAGATGATACGGTTAAAATTAAAACTCCGATTATCTTCTCATTGGAACAGGCGCTTGAATATCTGAATGAAGATGAATATTGTGAGATTACACCAAAATCTATTCGTCTTCGTAAAAAGATCCTGAACAAATCCGAGCGTGAGCGTGCAGAAAAACAACGCAAAATGGCTTCTAAAGCCTAATAACAACAAAAAAATATATATAAGTTAGCATTTGATGGAATACAGAAGTTAACGATGTTGTGCACAGTGGAAGTAGTGAAGGGATCGGAATCGATTCTGTAGAAGCGAAGCGTTCGCCTTTATCCCCGGATTTTACCATTGAAAAATGGATCAAAAAAATCTGGGGATAACAGCGACCAAAAGAACGATCCGAATCCGGAACGGTCACATGCAGAGCTTTGTAATTAATGTTGTTGTTGGTGCTCCATCAACCAGTTAACTTATATCCTAGCATGAACACGAAAGGAGCTGGCTGTGCATGCAAGCATGGTTCGCATCACACCCGATCGTAGCCTACATCGTCATCTTTGTATTGATTACTTACGTATATAACAAGGTGTTTCGGGTACGTCAGAAATTGCCACTGGGTAAGGAAATTGTTCTCTATATTTTGATGGCGATGGGCACATTCATGCTTCTTATTTTTCAGATCGACAAGCTGCCCATCATTCAATGTTTGTTGGTCGCGGTTGGTTTGATGTTGTTAGTGAGAGTGCGTTATTTTATTGAAGGTCGTCAAAAGAAAAAAGCGGAAGCTGCCGCTCGAAACTCATAAATCCTGTCTTGTACAGACCATCCGTTTTCCTTAGGGAAAGCGGTTGTCTTTTATTTAGACAAAAACAGATGTGATAAAGGTGTTGAAGATATGAACTCAAATTCGAACGGACTGCCTCCACGGAGACAGGCACCAACGCAATCCGGTGCTTCTGGATCGAAGAATGGCAAGGGTAAGCAGCCTAAGAAGAAAAAGAGAATGAATGCTTTTGGCAGAATCCTTTTAAGTCTATTGGTTATTGCCATTGTGGTAGGCGGTGGATATGCGTACTGGGTATATAATCAAGTCGTGGATACAGGCATCGATAAACCGGTACCTCCCGGGATGTCAGCCACAACCAAACCGATCACGATGCTGTTATTAGGTACAGATAACCGTCCTGAAACTGGCACATATCTCTCGGATGTTGTTATGGTGGCTTCGTTAAATCCGGAGACCAAGACGGCAACCATTGTATCTTTGCCTCGAGACACGCGTATTCAATTGGATGGGTACAAATCCAACAAGCTGAATTCCTATTATCCAAGATTCAAAGCACAGGAAAAAACCACTGGCAAAAATGCAGAGGATCAGATGAAAGAAATGATGGGCAAGTATTTGGATATAGATATTAATTATACAACCGTCCTGAATTTCCAGGCATTCCGTGATGCTGTCAATGCCGTGGGTGGCGTGGACGTGACTGTGGATAAAAATATGTGTTATAGAGATACAGCCGATGGTACAGATATCAATCTGGTCGCAGGCGCACAACATCTCGATGGTAAAGCGGCACTGGATTTTGTTCGTTACCGCAAATCCAATTGTAATCCAAAGACGGATGAATCCAATGACTTTGATCGTAACAAACGTCAAAACCAAGTGCTGAACTCCATGCTGGATCAGATGAAATCTCTTGGGGGCATTACAAAGATCAGCAAAGTGATTGGTGCAGTTGACAAGAATATGACGACAGATGTGGAATCGGAACAAATGAAAAACTTTATCTCGACGTATTGGAACATTTCCACTTCGGATGTGCACTATACTCCGGTTACCGGAGAGTGGAGAAGTCCATATGTGTATATTAATGAGACGGAACTCGCCAATGCAAAGCAGGCTTTACAAGATACACTTTCAGGTAAAGTAACGGCTTCACCTTCAGACGAATAACCTTCATTCTTTTGGGATTGGAAGCACGTTAAACGGTATGCTATAATAACATAAACCAAGTACAAGAATTGCATAAAGAAGGTTAGGGGGCTGGTTGAATGTCCGAAGCCGTCACACAATTAACTGAATCTCTTTTACAGCAATTCAAGAATGAGACCTTTGTGCTTCTTAGCACAGTGGATGTAGAATCCGGAGGTCCGACTTCAACAGCCATCTCCTGGATTTATGCGGAGAATGCTTCTACTTTTCGTTTAGCGATCGATCATCGTTCACGTTTAGTGAATAACATGATTACTAATCCGCTCATTACAGTGACTGTCTTTGGAGAAGAGACGGTGTACGCAGTGAACGGACGTGCTGCGGTACGACAAGATCCGCTGCAGGACGTTCCATTTAATATGTGTTGTTTCGACATTACAATTGAAGCGGTGAGGAATGCTCTGTTTTACGGCGCTCAATTGTCCTCTGTGCCTCAATATGTCAAAATATATGATCAGCGTGCTGCTGAGAAATTAGATGAGCAGGTTTTTGCTGCCATGAAAAAAGCCTAGTGAGAGATCACTGGGCTTTTTGTTGTCTTTTGTCCGTTGAATGCTGCTGCATTTGTTGTTCTTGATCCTCGTGTTCATCCGGATTTTGACGGACTTTGACGTCTTTCGGGAGTTGAGGGATAATTCGTCCCACCATGTCAGCAAGTTCTGAAGCAAAACCGGAGATTGGATGCCCTTGACGAATATGTTCACCGATTTCTTTAATTCGTTCAGTGACATCTGCATCTGCAGTAACGATGGAATCTACACCTTCGGGGTCTTTGCGAAGTGCTTCGGCAACAGCGTACTTAATGGTACCCACCCGAGCACGTTCCAGTTCACCATCAACATCGATGCCAACTACGGCTGTATTACCGAGTATGACGCAGTTCGCATCTTCAACACCTTCCACTTGCTTGGCAAGGGCTTTAAGGTGATTGATTCGTTTTTCATTGGGCATCCGGCCACTCTTTGCATCATCCGCAATGTTGGTATCATGGACTTCACCTGTATCCTCATTGAGGCGGTCCAAACGTGAAGGATTCATCCGATCTTCCTGTGCATTGAGCATGTGAGATCCTTTCCTTTGATCTTGCTGAGTTGTTATATTTCCTCCGTAACTTCTTGGATGCGATGTATGTGGCTCCTGTGAAGCACTGCGTGTGGAACTGTTGCAACCTGTAAGTATAAAGATCAGAAGCAGCGTGCAAACCCATTTTTTCATAAATGTTCATCCTTTCTTGGAGTTTTTCAGAATGGTTGACAATTATTTTGCCCTAGTCGAATACATTTATGTATGGGATCATGATTGTCCATGCCGCTGCTGAAAGATCACACTATCCATGCCTTTAACGACGCCGCTTTGGAGGGGATTGAATGAAAAAGATTTTTGTATTGGATACCAACGTGCTTCTGCATGACCCCAATGCCATATTTGCCTTTGATGAACATGAGGTAATCATTCCCGCGGTTGTACTGGAGGAGATTGACTCCAAAAAAAGAAATGCCGATGAAATTGGGCGTAATGCCCGTAATGTGTCCAGACTGTTGGATGGATTACGTGAGCTGGGTCACCTGCACAGTGGGGTACCTTTGGCTAATGGAGGTAACCTGAAAGTAGAGCTGAATCATCGGAGTTTCGTGAAAGTTCAGGAAATGTTCGGTGAAGTGTCCAACGATAATCGCATTTTGGCTGTCGCACTGAATTATCAGATTGAGGAGAACGAAAAGGAAGTAGTCGAACGTCAGGTCGTGCTTGTCAGTAAAGATGTACTTGTGCGTATCAAAGCGGATGTACTTGGTCTGTTTACACAGGATTACTTATCAGATCGGACGGCAGGACTCAGTGAGTTATATCCAGGTTATACGGCCCTAAAAGTTCATCCGTCAGTGATTGATGAGTTTTACACATATCGTTTTTTACCAATCAAACCGTTGCAGTTGTCTTATTCGTTGTATCCGAATGAATTTGTCATTCTCAAGGATGAGATGGGAACCAATAAATCGGCTTTGCTTAAAGTGAACACAGAGGGAACAAAGCTGGAGCCGCTTTTCCTCAGTAATGATAATGTCTGGGGTATTAGTGCACGTAACGCACAACAACGCATGGCATTGGAACTGCTTTTGAATGATGACATCCCGCTTGTTACCATCACCGGTAAAGCCGGAACAGGGAAAACCTTGCTGGCACTTGCAGCAGGTCTGCTTAAGGTAGAGGATGATCATAAATACAAAAAACTGTTGATCGCTCGTCCTGTCGTTCCGATGGGGAAAGATATCGGTTACTTGCCTGGTGAGAAGGAAGAAAAACTACGTCCTTGGATGCAGCCGATATATGATAATCTGGAGTTTTTGTTTGATACCAAAAAAGCCGGAGATATCGATAAAATTCTAATGGGGCTTGGCAGTATTCAGGTGGAAGCTTTAACGTATATTCGTGGAAGATCGATACCTGGACAGTTTATCATTATTGATGAAGCCCAGAATCTGTCGCGCCACGAAGTGAAGACCATTGTATCAAGGGTCGGTGAAGGCAGTAAGATTATTTTGATGGGAGACCCCGAACAGATAGACCATCCGTATCTTGATTCTGCCAGTAACGGTCTGACCTATATCGTGGAACGGTTCAAACAAGAGGGAATCAGCGGACACATCATGCTCGAAAAAGGAGAACGGTCCAAGCTGGCACAACTTGCAGCTGATTTATTGTAATATTTAGGGGATTTATTTCCCGGAAAATGTTGTTATCGAAGCCGGCTCCTGGAGCCGGCTTTTTGCTGAAAAAATAAGTAAGCGTTATTACACAGAACACGATATGCTCGTATTATGCAAAAATCCGAAAAAAGTGTTTTTCGGCAGGGTAGGACAAGAGTACTACTTATTTGTTACAATAATTGCTGCAGGAAAAAACTAGGTGAGCGGGGAGGGAAGTTAATGAAGCGTAGACATCAGGTTGTTTTGTTCGCGGTATTGCTGCTTTCGTTAACGATCTTGTCACCGAGTTTTGACTTTAGAGGTTCACAGCTTAATCAGGAACGCGATCAGGAGAAGGATGCTTTTCCTGGGTCTTCGTCCCGTAATGAAGATGCTCAAGCTCTGCTGGAGATTGTAGTGGCCATGTCGGATGAGGAGTTTCAAGCTTTTCAAAAAATAGCCAAAGAAGTTGCTGCTTCCCAGCTGGTAGAGATTAATCTTCGGAATGAGAAGCCGGATACATATAAACAAGTTTTGGATCTTGAATTTTCACTGGGAGAGAACGGTGATGTTGTTCTGCTTGATAGTGAGGAAGTGCAATACTATGCCCAAAAAGGGTACTTGTATCCGTTAAATGGAACAACATTATCAAAGTCACTAGGAGATACGATAGTGGGGTTACGGGGAATGACAGAGTGGAATGGTTATCAGTGGGGAATGCCTTTTGATTTTGATCCGTACATTCTGGCTGCACAATCTTCATTTCTGAAGAGAGCTGGTCTGGAGTCATTACCTCGCAATAAAGATCAGTGGGTCAAACTTACTCAACAAGCCATTGCGGAAAGCATCCCTTTAATTACAATGAACATCAATGATATGTACGGAACGAATGCGTGGCTGAATCATTTGGAACCGAGGATGGCACCAGATCAAGTTAAACGAACGAAAATAGATTCGCAAACGGGGGATCTTCAGCAGGGGATTCAGTTGATGAATCAGATTCAGCCCCTTATTAGGCTTGATTCTACCAATTCGGGGTTCTCTCCGACTGCTGACCCGAACGACACACCGATGGTTGTATCATTGTTATCTCAATTATTAAATGCGGATCAAGCGAGTACAGTTGATAAAGATTCTTTGGAGCGGATTTCTTTCGAAACCTTGGATACTGTAAAATCTAGAAGCCTTGTCATTACTGCGGGTTCCGTTGAGGCAGAGGAGGCCAGTAGATGGATTGAAGGAATGACGTCCGCTACGACACAGTTGAAATGGTACCAACAGGTTAACCGGTTGCCCGCAAAGCAGCAGGAACTGGATCTGGAGTCTGAGAAACTCGTTGGACGTTATGACATGACAAAGGGACAATCCTGGTTCTCAACCACCCAAGATGTCCCCGCTGCAACGATCAAAAGTCATGCTCTAATAACTCGTTTTCATCAAAAAGTACAACAATTCTTAAAGGGAGAAATTACAGCGAATCAATACGTAGACAGTATTAAAACGACGAATTAACTTTAAGTTCGTGTTCAACCTCTTTAAAATGATATAGCTAGTTTTACTTCCAGTACGCCTTCATTTGTTGAAACATCGGTTGCTTTGACAAACGACAGGATTTTCTGCGGATAGAACCCAAGGTCAAATTCTCTTTCCAGCATTCCACGAGTCGTATCTGGTAATTCAAGCTGGTTGAATACAAGTTTGTCCACATGAAAACGAATGGAGTTTTGAGGTTCATTTTCTACCGTATAATGTCCTTCAATGCTTAATTGCAACTGATCCCGCTGACCGGAAGCTATAATCTTATCCTGGTTAAACTGAAAGGCAAAGTCTTCAAAGATTGAATTTTGGGAACGCAGAAATGCATTAAGCTCATCCTGCCCAATTCGAATCGTATAGGTTGTTCCAGTCGTGGATATGCCTCCGTTTTGTTTTTGGATAAAATCGGGCAGGTTCTGCATGGCAGATGCCAAAGCTTTGAAATATCGTTTCACCTCATAGATGCCGATATTCTCCCAATAAAGGGTAAGTTCATCCATCAGTTTCTGAATCGCTGCCGCATCTCCGCTGGTGGCTATTTGGGCATCCATTTCTTTTTGCAAGGTGACTACACGTTCCCGCTGGTTTTGAAGATTAGTCTTCATTTCGGTTAATTCTGTTGTAGTCTGACGAATCTGAGTGGAAGTCTGTTGCAGGTTGCGATAACGGTCCTGATACTTGTCCAGCACAGCCTGATCCCGTCCGATAATAATCTGGTAATAATCATACAGTACAAACAGGTCTTTGAATGACCTGGCTCCCAGGACCGTCATGAGGAGGCTGTCTCGTTCTCCTGTGTAGTAGGATCTTACTACAGCTCCGGCCCGATCTTGCTGAATATGTATCTGTTCTTCCTGTTCCTGAAGCTGGACGGATAATGTCTCGTATTGTTGAGCCAGCTGCTTCTGCCTTTCGGCGATGCGTTCGATTTCGTGATCGATTTCAACAATAGATAGACTTTTTTGCAATATCTCACGTGTATCCTCAGGTGAAGACTCTCCATAGGCATGGGCTAAAGGTAGCTGGAGGAATAAAATGATGCATAATATAAAGGCGGCAATGCCGTATTGACGTTTCACCGATCCATTCTCCTTTCCACTTCTTAAATGACTATCGTACAGGCTGGTTGCCTTCCAGACAATATATGAAACAAATACGTGAAATATCCTTAGTGGTTACATAACACCACGAACATTCATTTAATCTGAACACAACAAAAAAGCAACCCGACAGATATCGGATCACTTTGATGCTGCAGGTGGATTAGAGCGGCAACCCCATTTCGAATACGGTCCAGTAGCTGAACCCCGTGAATGTTACGATCATATAACCCCAGAAGAGCAATATGTACGTTCGCTCGGTAAATTTCAAGTATCCCAAAATGACAAAAAACGCAGTCTGCAGGAAAAAAAGCAAAGCCATTTCGACCAGATCTCCCGCAAAAGCCATCAGGCCAATTGCAAGCGTGAAGAACCCGAGTACCCGAAACATGCGTGCCACGGTAAATCCTCCTCTCCTAAGTACGTTCATAGATTGTCTACACAACATTATACCGGGAAAGGAAAAACGTGTAAACAAATTTGGATATGAAAGCGAATTCTTTTTTTGCTAAAAGTAAGTATAGAGGGATATGTTTTGCATATGTCACGTATGAGCAAGCCTGAATGTGGAAATACATTTTAGTATGAAATCAATTCTATGAACTCTATGAGAGGCATAAGAATGAATGAAGCAGCTTTTATACCTAATTCACATACCGGGCTTCCGGTAATGCGGACGGTTATTTTAGGATGTTGTTAGGAGGGTATTATAGCATGACTGCAGTGAGACAGGATGCTTGGAGTACAGAGGACGATTTGATATTGGCTGAGGTTACTTTGCGTCATATTCGGGAAGGCAGTACACAATTGGCCGCTTTTGAAGAGGTGGGCGAAAAAATAGGCAGAACATCTGCCGCATGCGGTTTTCGCTGGAACAGTTGTGTACGTAAAAAGTATGATTCGGCCATCAGTAACGCCAAGGCACAACGACAAAAACGAAGTTATCTCAGAAAGCAGCCAGCTATGCTCGGACCACAGGTTGCAGCATTGTCTACACTGGACACTGAAGAACATCTGTACAAATCAGATGGGATCTCAGACGATTCATTATCGATGGATGCAGTAATCCGCTTCCTGCGACAATGGAAGGGAACAGTGCAGGAGAGTAATCGTCAACTCAAGATGCTGGAGAAGGAGCTTCGGGAGAAAGAAGATGAATTGCTTGAACTACGTCTTGAGAATGACCGTCTCTCCAAGGAAGTGAATGAAGTACAGACGGATTACCGTGTGGTGAATGACGACTACAAAGCTTTGATTCAGATTATGGATCGGGCTCGCAGACTCGCATTTTTGTCCGAAGAAGAAGAGGAACTTAAGACACGTTTCAAGATGGATGCCAACGGGAATCTGGAACGAATTGAATAACAAGTTCAGACGTTTGATTTGTGAAAGTCAGGTATGAACCCGCCACACCTCCGTTACACAACGGCAGGTATGACGGGTTTTTAGTTTGGTGTTTTTGTTCTATTATAGATATTAGAAGGCAACTACTGAAGCGGAGAGGAGTGCATCATATGATCATTGACATCGTAGGAGCGGGGGCACTTGGTCTTTTGTATGGCGGGAAACTGCTGGCATCAGGTAACCAGGTCAGATTTTGGACCAGAACAACAGCTCAGGCAGACCTCCTCAGTCATAATGGAGTAACCATTGTGGAACAAGACGAGGAGATACATATTCTACCGGATCAAATACAGGCGAAACCAGTAAGTGAGCTGACTGACACTTGGAAGAACACACCAGGAGAATGGTTACTGCTCATGGTTAAGCAGACAAGCATTGATGATTTCATTCATGAGATTAGTCAATTACAAGATCATGTGGTGAATATCGCTTGTTTTCAGAATGGGATGGGCCACCTGGCAAAACTTCACGCAGCTTTGCCAAAGTCGCTTCTGTGTAGTGCGGTTACAACAGAAGGTGCGAAGCGTACACAAAGTCAGGTGATTCGTGCAGGTACAGGTGAAACCAGGCTGGGGAGGTACAACACACATATAGTAGCTTCTACCTCTATAGAGGAGAAGAGAACATTTACTCTGTCGGGATCGTTGCAGCAGGCAGGATTTGACTGTACAGTGTCGAATGAAATCGATAAGCTGATATACAGGAAACTATTGATTAATGCAGTCATTAACCCGCTTACAGCACTATGGCGAATCCCTAATGGAGAATTGATCGTCAAGGAAGAACGAAAGAGGTTAATGCGCCAGTTATATGATGAAGTATTGTTAATCTATTCTGCAAGTGGAATATGTTTGGATCAGGATATGTGGGATCAACTACTATCGGTCTGTCGTTCTACTGCCACGAATACTTCCTCCATGCTTGCAGATGTTCTCGCTGGACGTGGTACAGAAGTGAGGTCAATTAACGGTCATATTGTAAGAATGGCACAGAAGTTGGACCTTGTTGCACCTACACATGAAATACTGCTTCATCTGATTGAAGGAATGCAACCGGAAGGAGTGAATGAATGGGACTTTTTATTGTGTTGAGCATATTGCCCTTTTTTCCGTTCTTTCTTGTTTATTGGGGAATGTATGTGTGGAAAAAAGACAAACGCAAAGCATTGCGAATGGCAATGGATGTAACCACTTTTTTTCTTGTATTTTCAGTTTCAGCGTTATTCAACTTAACATTTGATTCGAATTTTGGTTTTTATCTGACATTAATACTCATACTAGTAGCACTTGGATTCATCGGGGGTGCGCAAAATCGACTAAAAGGGAAGGTTGATAGGGGTAGAATGTTCCGGGCCGTATGGCGCATGTCTTTCGTCATCATGAGTTTCGGGTATGTTTTGTTTACTTTATTTGGATTATTTAGATACTTCATGCAACAGATGTAAGGATACATAACGCAAAAAGGCTAAAAAATGTGTCGATTTTGTCGAAAACTGAAAAAAACATTACTTTCTGAAAAAGTAATGTAGATTTTTTTGACCGGTGGTTGTATAATCTATAAACATATAAACCATATCAATTTAGGGGGAACGTGTTAGATGAAAAGGAAAAGTCTATTAGTCCTTTTGACGCTGATTTTGGCGTTCGGTACCGTACTTGCAGCGTGCGGATCGAAAAACGAAGGCACAGGTAACACCGATACTGGTTCTGCAAGCGAAGGAAATGGTCTTGCTAAAGATCAAATTCTGAAAATCAACCTGTCAGCTGAACCTCCTACGTTGGACCCGGCTCAAGCAAAAGACAGCCAAACCAACACAGTTCTGAAATTCTTGTATGAAGGTCTTGTACGCATCGATGCTGATGGCAAAGAACAAGCTGGCGTAGCTAAAGACTGGACAATCTCCGAAGATGGTTTGAAATATGTTTTCAACCTGAACCCGGATGCTAAATGGAGTAACGGTGATGCAATCACTGCCGAAGACTTTGTTCGTTCTTGGGAACGTGCTTTGAAACCGGAAACAGCTTCTCCATATGCATACCAATTGTACTATATTAAAGGCGCTGAAGGTTACAACCTCAGCAAAGATGAAACATACAAAGGTACTAAAGTCACAGATTTCTCACAAGTAGGCGTTAAAGCTACTGATGAGCACACATTGGAAGTAACATTGGAAAACCCAACACCTTACTTCTTGGGTCTGACAGCATTCTACACGTACTACCCAGTACATGCATCTGCTGACACCAATGACAAATTCTTCACAGACTACAAAAACATGATCGTTAACGGACCATTTGTAATGGATCAATACTCTAAAGGTCAAAAAATTGTTGTGAAGAAAAACGATGGTTACCATGCAGCTGCCGATATTAAATTGGCTCAAATCGATATGTCTCTGACAAACAGCAGTGCTTCCGAACTGCAAGCTTACAAATCAGGACAATTGGACTACACTGGTGCACCTAACGGTGAAATTCCATCCGACCAAATTCCTTCTGTAAAAGCGGAATTGCCGGACGAGTTCAAAGCTACTGGTATTGCAAGTACGTACTACTATCAGTTCAACGTAAACGAAGCACCATTTAACAACGTTAAAATCCGTAAAGCATTTGCAATGGCAATTCAGCGTCAGCTGATTGTTGACAAAGTTACACAAGGTGGACAAATTCCAGCATTCGGCTTCGTACCTCCAGGTATCCGTGGTGAAAACGGCGAATTCCGTGATGAGCACAAAGACGATTACTTCACAGAAAATGTGGAAGAAGCTAAAGCATTGCTTGCTGAAGGTATGAAAGAAGAAGGTTACACAACATTGCCAGCTGTTACGTTGATCTACAACACTAGTGATGGTCACGCGAAAATCGCTTTGGCGGTTGCTGACATGTGGAAACAAAATCTTGGTGTTGATGTGAAAACAGAAAACCAAGAGTGGGGCGTATTCCTTGAGAACCGTCAAAACCAAAACTTCCAAGTAGCTCGTGCAGGTTGGTCTGCTGACTACAACGATCCATACAACTTCTTGGAAATGTGGACTACTGGAAACACAAACAATGATTCCAAATTCAGCAACGAACAGTATGACAAAGATGTTAAAGAAACTGTAAAATCTGCTGATCCAGCTGCTCGTATGGCTGCATTTGCTGACGCTGAGAAAATCCTGATTCAAGATGAAATGGGCGTTATGCCAATCTATTATTACACTAACGTATCTTTGACTAAGCCTTACCTGAAAGGCGTACAACTTGATTTCAGTGGAGCTATTGACTACACTCGTGCATATCTGGAAGAGAAATAAGTTGTTCTGAAGTCTAATATGAATACTTCGGGATATATATGTGGAATTCCATATATATCCCGATTTTTTGTATGTGCACCGATTTTCCTTATAATTCTTGAAATTTCCGATAAATGGATTGGACTTTATTTCTGTCTAATTCTACAATCGATTTGTATACAAAATATTGTTTGTGGAGGTGTGCAAGGGTTGGTTAAGTATGTGTTGAAAAAACTATTATTTATGCTGCTATCGCTTTTCATACTCGCATCTGCAACCTTCTTCCTGATGAAGGCTATTCCGGGTGACCCTTTTACATCCGAGAAAAAAGTATCGCCTGAAATTCGGGTCTTGCTGGAACAGAAGTATGGATTGGACAAACCGATGTATGAACAATACCTGAAGTATATGGGTGGAATCCTTAAGGGAGATTTCGGAGTCTCAATGAAATATCTCAATCGAGATGTAGCCGGAATGATCGGCGAAACATTCACCGCTTCGTTGAAACTTGGAGTGTTTGCAATTGTTATCTCCATTATCGTGGGTGTTCTGCTGGGGCTTATTGCTGCAGTTTACCATCGTAAACTCATTGATGATATCACGATGATCCTGGCTGTCATAGGGATAGCTGTTCCGAGCTTCTTGCTTGCGTCACTATTGCAGTATCTCTTTGCTACTAAATTAGGCTGGTTTAACGTTATGGGCTTTGATGGTCCATTGGATTACGTTCTTCCGGTTGCAGCGTTATCTGCATCTCCAATTGCTTTTATCGCTCGTTTGACGCGTTCGAGCATGCTTGAAGTCTTACATGCAGATTATATCAAAACAGCTAAAGCCAAAGGTCTGAAATGGCCTGCAATTATGTTTAAACACGTTGTAAGAAACGGTATTCTACCAGTAGTAACTTATGTTGGTCCAATGACAGCGAATATCATCACAGGTTCCGTTGTAATTGAACAGATCTTTAACATCGGGGGAATTGGTAAAGTATTCGTAGAGAGTATCACAAACCGTGATTACACTATGATCATGGGGATTACGATTTTCTATGGTATCCTCCTGATGTTGGCTCGTTTCTTTACGGATATCGCTTACGTGCTGATTGATCCTAGAATTAAGCTGGAAAGCCGGAAGGGGGCATAACGTTGTCTGGCACGAATAATAAAAAGAATGAAACGGCGAACACGAACCTGACTAGTCAGGCAGCGGTTAAACCGCAAGAAAGTGTATCCCTTTTTAAAGATGCCATGTACAGACTTGCAACCAATAAGGCTGCAATGATCAGTCTGAGTGTGTTGGTTCTTGTCGTGATTTTCTCTTTGATTGGTCCAACTTCTTTGTTTACAAGTTATAATTATTATTCCAATGATTTGTTGAATGCCAATGCAGCACCGAGTGCGGAGCACTGGTTCGGTACGGACGAGCTTGGTCGCGACGTGTGGGTAAGAACTTGGGTAGGAGCACGTGTATCCCTTACTGTAGGTTTGGCCGCAGCCTTGATTGACCTTGTTATCGGGGTTATTTATGGAGCGATCATGGGTTTCTACGGTGGACGTGTAGATGGAATTATGAACAAGTTTTCCGAAATCCTCTACTCCTTGCCATACATGCTTGTTGTAATTTTGTTGCTGGTTGTACTGGAACCAAGTCTAACAACGATTATCATTGCCCTCACCATCACAGGCTGGATCAGCATGTCATGGATTGTGCGTGGTGAAATTATGCAACTCAAAAACAGAGACTTTATTCTTGCTGCAAGGTCCATGGGAGCAAGCACAGGGCGTCAATTGTTCCGTCATTTGTTGCCCAATGCAATAGGACCGATTCTTGTAACATTGACGTTGTCCATTCCAAATGCAATCTTTGCCGAAGCGTTCCTGAGCTTCCTTGGATTGGGTGTATCTGCACCAAGATCTTCACTAGGTTCTATGATCAATGATGCACTTACAGGCTGGACGCTATTCCCGTGGCGGATGTGGTTCCCAGCAGGTCTGATGGTTCTTACAATGCTTGCATTTAACTTGCTCGGAGACGGTCTGCGTGACGCACTCGATCCGAAATTACGTAAATAGAAACAGGAGGTGGGATTATGGAGCCGATTTTAACTGTCAAAGACCTGAGTGTGTCGTTCTCAACACGTTCTGGTGAATTTGATGCCGTTAAACATGTGAGTTTTGAACTTGGCAAAGGAGAGACGCTGGGGATCGTAGGTGAATCGGGTAGTGGTAAGAGTGTTACCGCCCAAACCATCATGAAATTGATTCCCTCCCCGCCTTCGAAGGTCAAAAGCGGAGAAATTACTTTTCACGGGCAAGACCTGCTGAATAAGACAGACAAACAAATGGAAGCGATTCGTGGTAAAGATATCGGTATGATCTTCCAAGATCCAATGACTTCATTGAATCCTACCATTAAAATTGGTAAACAAATTACCGAAGTATTGCGCAAGCACCAGAACATGTCCAAACAAGCGGCGAATAAAGCGGCTTTGGAGATGCTTGAACTTGTAGGTATTAAAAATGCGGCTATTCGCATGAATCATTATCCTCACCAATTCTCTGGTGGTATGCGTCAGCGTGCCATGATTGCAATCGCGCTTGCTTGTCGTCCATCTCTTCTGATTGCAGATGAGCCGACAACTGCACTTGACGTTACAATCCAGGCTCAAATTCTGGATGTAATGAAAGACATGCAGCAAAAGCTTGGAACATCAATCATGCTCATTACGCATGACCTTGGTGTTGTAGCAGGTATGTGTGACCGTGTGGTTGTTATGAAAGAAGGCGAAGTTGTTGAAACAGGAACAACCGCTGAAATCTTTAGTAACCCTCAACATCCATATACGATTAAATTGCTAAATGCTTTGCCTCGCCTGGACGAGCCCAAAAAGGAAAAACCAGCTCCGGCTGGTATTATCAAAGGCAGCAACAAGCCTCTGGTACAAGTGAAAAACTTGAAACAGTACTTTAATTTGGGTAAAGGTAACATTCTCAAAGCGGTCAATGATGTAAGCTTTGATATCTTTGAAGGTGAAACACTTGGCGTTGTAGGCGAGTCCGGCTGTGGTAAATCCACAACAGGTCGTACTATTCTGCGTCTTTACGAGCCAACGGGTGGAAATGTTAACTTTAACGGAACGGATATCTACAAGTTGTCTCCGCGCAAAATGAAAGAAATGCGTAAAGATATGCAGATGATCTTCCAAGATCCATATGCATCCCTTAACCCGCGTTTCAACGTAATGGATATTATCGGGGAGTCCCTGGATATTCATGGCCTGGCTTCCAGCTCTAAAGAGCGTAAGAGACGAGTGGAGGAGCTGCTTGATCTGGTAGGTTTGAACCCAAGTCATGCACTGCGTTATCCACATGAATTCTCCGGTGGTCAAAGACAACGGATCGGGATTGCGCGTGCGCTTGCTGTAGACCCTAAATTCATCATCTGTGATGAGCCATTGTCTGCACTGGATGTATCCATTCAGGCACAAGTCGTGAAGTTGCTTGAAGAACTTCAACAACGTCTCGGCTTGACTTACCTGTTTATCGCGCATGACTTGTCGATGGTTAAACATATCAGTGACCGTGTCGCTGTAATGTACATGGGTAAAGTGGTTGAGCTCGCAGAAAGTGAAGAACTGTATGCGAACCCTATCCACCCTTATACCAAAACATTGCTCTCAGCAATCCCTGTACCTGACCCGGAAGTGGAAGCGAACAAACGTCGCATCTTGCTGCCGGAAGAGCATATGAGCCCGATTCAGAATGGATCTGGTGGTCCTGCAAATGACCCGTACAACTTGGAAAATGCTCAATTGATTGAGGTTTCCAAAGGTCACTGGGTTGCAGAACCTTACGTATAATAGGAATATTAAAGCGATATGCTATTATTGATGTATTAAATGCCGCCGACTCGTTCGGCGGTTTTTTTCGTATTTTAATCACTTTCTTTTGACGAAGCGGCCTTGAATTCGGTACAATCAAGAAAGGCTCTTTGAAGCAGAATAGGAGGCAGACCTCATGAACGGTATTACCGAGGCACTCCGCAGCGGATCAAGACTTGCAGAAGAATATATCTGTTCAAGAGATGCTGCGCGTGGCCTTTACGAGTATGACATTCGCTGGGAATCAGGACTTCAGGCGCGTGCCGAGTGGCTGGACCAATCGGAAAACACACGTATTGATCGTCGTGATCTGGCAGAGTATTTACGTATATATAATAAGCGGGTGAACGACCATGGAGAGGTTCATGCGTCTATCACACGTCTTGCAGAACAAGATGCACTCGTGGTTACAGGAGGACAGCAGAGCGGTCTGCTCACCGGACCCCTGTTCGTCATATACAAAGCCGCCAGCGTAGTGGCAGCTGCGCGTGAAGCGGAAGAAAGACTTCAACGCCCGGTAGTCCCAGTATTTTGGATTGCCGGTGAAGACCATGACTGGGATGAGGTTAACCACACATATCTACCTGATCATCAGGGAGACATGAAGAAGGTTAAGTTACAAGGACGATTCGCAGGAAGGGATTCTGTGAGTAATGTTCATGTGGATAAACAGCAGTGGATGAATGTACTCGAACAGGTGGAACATCTTTTACCTGATACGATACATAAACCAGGACTGATGAAATGTATCACAGAGATCCATCAATCCAGTTCAAATCTGAGTGATGCATTTGCCCGCATGATATCTGCCTTGTTTGCCAGCAGTGGACTTGTTCTAATGGATGCATCGGATCCAGATTTACGCAGGTTGGAACAGCCCGTGTTTGAGCGGTTGATACGAAAAAATGCAGTGCTGCGCAACGCATACACACAAGGTGCTTCGCAGGTACAACAAGCTGGTTATGCTATGCCTGCCGAAGTAGCAGAGGATGGAGCCAATCTGTTCTACATTCATGAAGGTGCGCGTCTACTCTTGTTGTTGAAGGACGGGTTATATAGTGATCGCAAAGGTTTGGTTTCTTTTACAGAGGAACGTTTGCTTCAAGAACTGGGAGAACATCCGGAGCGCTTCAGTAACAACGTACTGACACGACCATTAATGCAAGATTCCGTGCTGCCTGTAGCCGCTGTTATTTTGGGGCAAGGTGAAATTGCATATTGGGGTTTGACTCGGGAAGCATTCCGTCAGTTCGGACTGCAAATGCCCATTTTGTTGCCGCGGTTGTCTTTCACCATTATGGAAGATATTCATCACAAACATATGAAACAATATGGACTTTCTTTTCAGGATGTTCAATATCATATGGAAGAAAAGAAAGAGCAGTGGCTCGCACAGCAGGAGACGTTCCAGGTAGATGAACAGTTTGACAAGGTTCAGGAAGGGTTTCTTGATCTGTATGGACCGTTGCTTGATGAGATCGCGGAGATTCATCCGGGGCTGGAACGAATTGGGGATACCAATTTGAGTAAAATCAACGAGCAAATGCAGTATCTGAAACAGCAGACTCACAAAGCTATCGAAGATAAACATAACGTGAGTCTAAGGCACTGGAACGGCATTCAGAACTCCTTATTCCCAACGGGCAAACCACAGGAACGAGTACATAATGCACTCTTTTACCTGAATCGTTATGGCACCGAGTGGATCGATGAACTGATTAAGGCCTCAAGCGAATTCCTTGGAGAGCACAAGGTCATTGCACTGTAGAGCCCTTTATAATAGAAGAAACACATAAATGAGGAGGATATGAAATGACTACACCTGCGTTGCAAAATAGTATTGTTAAAGATATGGGACTCGCTTCAGAGGGGCACCTGAAAATTGATTGGGTAGAAGCGCATATGCCGGTACTGAACCGCATTCGTCGCCAGTTCGAACAGGATCTGCCCTTCAAAGGTTTGAAGGTTGCCATTTGTCTTCATCTGGAAGCGAAAACAGCTTACTTGGCAAAAGTGATCCAAGCGGGTGGTGCAGAAGTAACAATTACGCATAGCAATCCATTGTCTACACAAGATGATGTTTGCGCAGCATTGGTGGAAGACGGCGTTACGGTGTATGCGAAGTACAATCCGGAGCCTGCGGAATTCAAATCATTGCAACTGCGTGCGCTTGAGGTGAAGCCTGATCTCATTATTGATGATGGTGGAGACTTTGCAACCATTATTGCATCCGAGCGCCCTGACCTCGCAGCAACAATTCGCGGAGGAGCAGAAGAAACGACAACGGGTATTATCCGTTTGAAAGCATTGGCGAAAGAAGGCCAATTGAAGTTTCCGATGGTTGCGGTTAATGACGCATACTGCAAGTATCTGTTTGACAATCGCTACGGTACGGGACAATCTGCATTCGACGGGATTATTCGTACAACAAACTTGGTTATCGCTGGTAAAAACGTAGTGGTAGCAGGTTATGGCTGGTGTGGTAAAGGTGTAGCGATGCGCGCCAAAGGTCTTGGTGCGAATGTGATCGTAACCGAAATCGATCCAATCAAAGCGGTAGAAGCACACATGGACGGATTCCGAGTCATGACGATGGTGGAAGCCGCCAAATTGGGCGATTTCTTTATTGCAGTTACAGGCAATAAAGATGTTATCACAGGGGAGCATTACGATGTAATGAAGGATGGAGCGATCCTGAGTAATGCGGGTCACTTTGATGTTGAAGTGAATAAACCTGAACTGGCTAAACGTTCCGAATCGATTCGTACAGTTCGTCGCAACATTGAGGAATATCGTTTCAAAGATGGTCGTAAAATGTACCTTCTTGCAGAAGGTCGTCTTGTGAACCTGGGTGCAGCAGATGGTCACCCTGCCGAAATCATGGATACGACGTTTGCCCTGCAGGCACTTGGTCTGCGTTATGTAAGTGAAAATTA
This sequence comes from Paenibacillus sp. AGC31, assembly GCF_057334655.1. Lineage (NCBI taxonomy): Bacteria > Bacillati > Bacillota > Bacilli > Caryophanales > Paenibacillaceae > Paenibacillus > Paenibacillus sp. AGC31. Next base: position 120,276 of record NZ_JBHFJH010000039.1, on the reverse strand, counting down.
TGAAAACTTGGGTAATAACGTTGTTAATGTACCTTATGATATTGACCAGCAGGTTGCCAGCTATAAACTTGAAAGCCTGAATATTGGCATCGACTCCTTGTCAGCTGAGCAAGAGAAATACCTGGATAGCTGGAAATTTTAAGCTTTATCCAATAATTACAAGCTGATGAAATGATTCAATAGGTATAGAATAGTTTATTGATGATATGGCTCATGTGCGGGTAGACATACGATTGCCCGTTTACGGGAAGCGTCTTTGATCCTGAGTGACAGGATCAAGGACGTTTTTTTATGCTGAAAAATTAAAAAATCAAGTCATGCAAGAAGGGTTTTGATTTTTTTGTGCGAATCTATTATGCTTAGGTGGTGGAAAGTGGGGCAAAGTGGGAGAAACGGGTGAGGAGTGAGTGGGCCAATGTTTATGGGGGAGTTCCAACATAGCATTGATGATAAGGGTCGGGTTATCATTCCGGCTAAATTCCGCGAATCTCTGGGACCGTCTTTCGTTGTCACACGGGGTTTGGACCAGTGTCTTTTCGTGTACCCCGTGGAGGAGTGGGGGGTCATGGAACAGAAGCTCAAAGCACTGCCATTGATGAAATCTGATGCACGTGCGTTTACCCGGTTTTTTTTCTCGGGTGCAACCGAATGTGAACTGGACAAACAGGGCAGGGTAAATCTGCCGGGAAACTTAAGAGAGTATGCCAAGCTGGACAAGGATTGTGTTGTTCTTGGCGTGTCAAACCGGGTGGAGATTTGGAGCAAAGGCATATGGGAGAGTTATTTCAATCAATCCGAAGAAGCATTCAACGACATTGCCGAAAAGCTGGTCGATTTTAATTTTGATTTATAAAGTCAGGAGGGGTGCAGGTTGTTTCACCACATAACCGTACTCAAAGAAGAGGCAACAGAGGGATTAAACATCAAGCAGGACGGTATATACGTGGACTGCACTTTAGGCGGTGGCGGACATAGCTCCGTGATTGCTTCCAAGCTCGGTCCAGGGGGACGTCTGATCGCACTTGATCAGGATGATTGGGCTTTGGATAATGCTCGCGAGAAGCTCGCTGCTTATGGAGAACATGTAACATTGGTGAAAACCAATTTTCGAGATCTGGAACAGGTACTCAAGGATCTGGATGTACCAATGAAGGATGGTGCACCACAGGTCGATGGTATTTTGTACGACTTGGGTGTGTCATCTCCGCAATTTGATGAAGGAGAACGTGGGTTCAGCTACAATCACGATGCTCCGCTCGATATGCGAATGGACCAGGATGCAATGCTGACGGCTAAAGAGATTGTGAATGAGTGGCCAGAAGAAGAGATTGCTCGAATTTTGTATCGCTATGGTGAAGAGAAGTTTTCGAGAAGAATTGCCCGTGTTATCGTCGGAAAACGAGCGCAGTCTACCATTGAGACGACAGGAGAACTCGTGGAACTGATCAAGGAAGGCATCCCGGCGGCAGCTCGCCGTACCGGTGGACATCCTGCCAAACGCAGCTTCCAGGCATTACGCATTGCCGTCAACGATGAGTTAGGTGCCTTTGAAGAAGGCTTGCATCAGGCTGTTCGTTGTCTGGCACCAGGAGGACGTGTATCTGTTATTACCTTCCACTCCCTTGAGGATCGGATATGTAAACAGATTTTCAGCAGTTATCTGGAAAAATGTACATGTCCACCCGATTTTCCGTTGTGTGTATGCGGCGGCAAAGGGACCCTGCGTTTAGTTAACAGAAAACCGTTGATTCCAACGGAAACGGAATTGACCGAAAATTCACGTGCTCGTTCAGCCAAGCTGCGCGTAGCCGAGAAATTGTAGATCAAGAGTGGAGGAGAGAATCGGAGTATGGCATATACACGTGGTAATCTCGCTGTAAAAGAAAAAGCGTCCCAGGAACGTGTGACCCAGCAACGATACAAAGAAACCACCAAAGTGGTGACCCGTCGTACGGGTCTTCCGGCACGCGAGAAGATTCTGTATCTGATTACCCTGGTTGCAGTTATCCTGGTTGGAGGAGCCTTGATGTCTCGTTATGCTCATATCTATGATCTGAACAAGCAGGCGCAGTCCACTATTTCGGATATCAAGGGGTATGAAAAGACGATTGCAGACCTGCAGGTGGAAAAAGAAACATTGAACAACCAGGTCATCGAAAATGCAAAACAACTTGGTTACGTTGAAGCTTCCGGTAAGGATGTCATTTATGTACCTCGCTCAACAAGTACGAATTTAACTGGTACTGAGTCGTCCTCGAATACAGCAAGCAGTAAGTAAAGAGGTGTTCCGATGATAAAAAGAATAAAGATGCGCACGTTGCTTATAGGGGGATGTATTACCCTCTTTTTTCTTGTACTCGTAACCCGAATCTTTTTCATTCAAGTTGTGAATGGCGGTGTATGGCAGGAACGGGCAGCCGGTTTGGTAGAGCGGGAACAGACGATTAAGGCTGCACGTGGAACGATTACGGATCGAAATGGTAATATTTTGGCTACCGATGCGCCTGCATACACGGTCTCGGTCAACCCCCTCTTGATCGATGAACTTGGCATACAGGATGTTGTCACGGAGAAACTCTCTACCCTTCTAGGGAAAAATGAGAGTGAGATGCGTGCTCTGGTAACAGCCAAAAATAAAGATGGAATTTTCTATCAGCAACGTGAAGTACGCAGTGAAGGTTATAAAATAAGTCCTGAACTTGCGGCACAAGTCAACGAATTGCGTGAAGAACTGCAAGATGAATATAAGGCGCGTAATGCAATTGTGATGGCTCAGGAGTCGAAGCGTTTTTACCCTGAAGAAACACTTGCTTCTCACCTCTTGGGATATATGAGCCGTGATGGGAAAGCTGTCAATGGACTTGAAGTCTCATATGATGAAGCACTGACAGGTACAGATGGATATTTGAATTATCAGAAGGATGCCAAAGGCATTAAACTTCCGGATTCACAGGATAACTATCTGCCACCTCAGAACGGTAAGAACCTTACGCTGACCATCGATGATACGATCCAGTTCTACATTGAGGATGCAATGAAAGAAGCCGTTGCCAAGTATAATCCACTGAGCATGACGGTCATTGCCGCGGACCCAAACACGATGGAGATTCTAGGGATGGCGAACTGGCCAACCTTTAACCCGAATACGTATGGGAGTACACCTGATCAAAAGAATTTTATCAACCATGCTACTCAATCCATCTATGAGCCAGGTAGTACATTCAAAATAGTTACTCTAGCAGGGGCTGTTGAAGAAAAACTCTTCGATCCCAATGCAAGTTTTGAATCCAAACGCATGTATATCGGTGGTTTCCCGATTAGTGATAATGGTCATTCCTATGGTTGGATCTCGTATCTCGAAGGTGTCAAACGGTCAAGTAACATTGCTTTTGTTAACTTGGGTTACAACATGCTTGGCGGCGAACGTCTGCGTCATTACATAGACGAATTCGGCTTCGGCAAAAAGACGGGTATTGATCTGCCAAATGAGGCAGCGTCCCCGATCAAGCCACTGGTTTACAAATCCGAGATTGCTACTGCTGCTTACGGTCACGGTCTTGTACAGGTAACACCAATTCAACAGGTCGCAGCCATCTCTGCGATTGCCAACGGCGGCAAATTGCTGGAGCCACATCTGGTGAAGGAGATCAAGAACCCGAATGATGGAACAACGGAAGTCATCAAACCCAAAGTTGTTCGTCAGGTGATTTCCAAGGAATCTTCCAAACTGGTGAGCGGTTATCTGGAACAAGTGGTTGCAGACCAAACGATTGGTACCGGTCGTAACGCCTATATTGAAGGTTACCGTGTAGCTGGTAAGACAGGTACAGCAAGAAAGGTTGTTAACGGAGCATACAGCAAGTCAAAAGACGTTGTATCGTTTATTGGATTCGCGCCTGTGAATAATCCGAAGATTGCTATACTTGTTGTCATTGACCAACCGGATGGAACCAACATTGGGGGAGGAACCGCAGCTGCGCCGGTGTTCAAAAAGATTGTCAGCCAGACTCTTCAATACATGGGAATACCCAAAGATACAGCCAAAACTCCTGACAAAAAGTCAAAAGAAGTCTCTGTCGTGCAAGCCAAGGCGCCTGACTTAAGTGGCAAAACAGCCAAACAGGCCAGAAGCCAGCTTCTAAGCGCAGGTATTGCTTATGTGACTCTTGGTCAAGGTGATAATGTAATTCGGCAGTATCCGGTTGCTGGCGCCTCTATGAATCCAGGCCAACGAATCTATCTGCTAACGGAAGAAAGCAGCAAGATGAAGATTCCCGATCTAACAGGTGAATCTCTCCGGGATGCCCTTGAAGTACTTTCTCTCATGAAAGTGGGGGTTACGGTCAAGGGCGAGGGTTATGTCGTGAAGCAAACCGAGCAGGTCGCAGGTGAGCAGAGAACTGTGCAGTTGAACTTGCAAACTGCCAAAGCTGCAGTGACAGGTATAGCCGATGAGGCTCCGATCTCTTCTGATCCGTCGTCAGAAGCTGAAGTGAAGGAACAAGAGCCTTCGGGCGGAGAAGGTAAAACCGACGGAACAGACGAAACAGACGAAACAGATAACAACAAGACTCCTGCCAATGAATCCGAATCCTCTGACGATCCAGCAACAAACGGAGCTACGCTTCCTTAGAGAGCTCTGACAGCTTGTTCTAACCCCCGGTTGTCCTGAATATTCATGAATGGAACGAATGTCATGATTTTGGGACGAGTGGGGGGATCTTTTCGTGAAGGGATCAAGCGTAAATCTGCGACGCAGGTTGCTATGGAGTTTAATGATTTTAGTTTTGTTATTTTCGGCCCTGATGATCAGGCTTGCTTATGTACAGCTCGGGGAAGGCCCTGAATTGTCAGCAAAAGCAGAAGAATCCTGGCGGCGTAATATTCCTTACTCAGCTAAGCGAGGGGAGATCCTGGATCGAAATGGAACCTCTCTGGCCTATAATGTGACAACACCAACCATTATGGCCATTCCGGCTCAGGTTAAAGAAGCTGAAACGACGGCTAAAGCACTGGCCCCATTGCTTGGGATGACGGAAGAAAAAGTGCTCGCAACCATCAAGAAACGAGAACTCATTGTACGACTACAACCCGGCGGCCGCAAAATTACGATGGAGAAAGCTCAGCGCATCCGTGATTTGAAGCTTCCGGGTATCGTTGTTGCTGAAGACAATAAACGTTTTTATCCTTATGATGATTTGGCTGCCCATATTCTTGGTTTTACGGGCATTGATAATCAGGGCTTAACGGGTGTCGAGAAGAAATATGATGATAAGCTGAATGGTTTGAATGGCAGTGTGTCCTACTTGTCCGATGCGGCCGGAAGGCTAATGCCGGGCTCATCCGAGAAGTATGTGGAACCGAAGGACGGCCTTAACCTCAAGCTGACCATTGATAAATCCATTCAGTCCATCATGGAGAGAGAACTGGATCAGGCCATGGTGAAGTTCCAGGCGAACTCAGCATTGGCCATAGCGATGAATCCGAAAACGGGTGAAATTTTGGGGATGTCCAGCAGACCGGGATACGAACCTGCCGATTATCAGCAATATCCCGCGGAGATATACAATCGCAATTTACCGATCTGGATGACGTACGAACCGGGTTCTACGTTCAAGATTATTACCTTGGCAGCAGCGCTTGAAGAGAAAAAGGTCAATCTGCAACAGGATCAATTTTTTGATCCCGGATACGTTGAGGTGGGTGGAGCTCGTCTGCGTTGCTGGAAAAAGGGCGGCCACGGAAGTCAGACCTTTTTGCAAGTGGTGGAGAACTCATGCAACCCGGGATTTGTAGCTCTGGGGCAGAGGCTGGGCAAAGAATCGCTCTTCTCCTATATTAAAGACTTTGGCTTCGGTACCAAAACGGGAATTGACCTCAGTGGAGAAGCCAGTGGAATTCTATTCAAACTGTCGAGAGTAGGACCTGTCGAACTTGCAACAACTGCTTTTGGTCAAGGTGTATCGGTTACGCCTATTCAGCAAGTAGCAGCTGTGTCAGCGGCCATCAATGGGGGTAAACTTTACAAGCCATATGTTACGAAAGCGTGGGTTCATCCGGTAACGGGAGAAGTCATGGAAGAGGCCAAGCCGGAACTGGTTCGTCAGGTGATCTCGGAGAATACATCCAAACAAGTACGTGAAGCACTCGAGAGTGTTGTTGCAAAAGGTACCGGGCGTCCAGCATTCATTGATGGATACCGGGTCGGTGGCAAAACAGGTACAGCCCAGAAGGTTATCAACGGACGTTATTCCTCGACCGAGCATATCGTATCCTTTATCGGATTTGCACCAGCAGATGATCCACAGATTGTGGTCTATACCGCAGTTGATAACCCCAAAGGAATTCAGTTCGGAGGTGTGGTTGCCGCCCCGATTGTGCAGAACATCCTTGAAGATGCTTTGCACTATATGAATGTCCCTGTTCGGAAGGATCAGGTCGCCAAAGAATACAAGTATGGTGAAACCAAAATCGTGACAGTCCCAGACTTGACAGGAGCTACTGTTGAAGATCTGTACGAGGACCTGAACATGAATTTTATGCTGGCGAAGTCTGGCAGTGGTAAATACGTAATTAATCAGGCACCTAAACCTGGGGCGAGGGTAGAACAGGGATCAACCATCCGCATTTATATGGGGAATGTACTGAACGATGCACATGATCACACAAAGGATGAATAACAGGGCTTAGGGGTAGTTTGAGGCTTCTAGCGCAACAAAATTCATCCAAGTGCGTTTCATTATAGGGTTGTATTGACGATATTAATAAATACAGACATATGTTAAAACAGAAGTATAATTGGAAAAGTGAGGTTATTCATGTGCTTTTAAAACAATTTGCATCGATGCTGACCACCGCCCGCCTCGTGGGCGAATCAAATACAGAATGCCAAAACCTTCAGACAGATTCCCGGCAGGTAAAACCGGGTGATCTGTTTATCTGTCTTCCGGGACATACAGTAGATGGTCATGATTATGCAGAAAAAGCTGTAAATGCCGGTGCAGTTGCATTAGTGGTTGAACGGCAGCTGGATCTGCCTGTACCACAATTGCTGGTGAAGGATAGCCGATTTGCGATGGCTGTTTTGGCAGATTTCTTTTTTGACTCGCCAAGCCAGAAGATGAATATGATTGGTGTAACGGGAACGAACGGAAAAACAACGACCACCTATTTGATTGAAAAAATCATGAGTGATTACGGACGCAATACGGGATTGATCGGTACTATTCAAATGCGGTATGACGGTCGCACCTACCCGATGTCAGGAACAACACCAGAGGCGCTTGATCTGCAGCGTAGTCTGCATGATATGGTTCAGAAGGGTACGGACTGCTGTGTTATGGAAGTTTCTTCTCACGCATTGGAACAAGGGCGAGTAAAGGGAACAAATTTCCGTACAGCGGTATTTACTAACCTGACGCAGGATCATTTGGACTACCACCATTCCATGGAGGAATATCGCGGGGCCAAAGGATTGTTCTTTGCACGTCTGGGTAACGGTTATACGGAAGATGTCTCACAGCGTAAATTCGCTGTTATCAATGCAGATGATCCGGCTGCGGCTTATTTCATCTCTGTGACTGCGGCTGAAGTAATTACATATGGCATGGGTGAAAAGGCGGATGTACGCGCATCCCAAATCTCAATCACGTCTCAGGGAACTGCTTTCCACGTGGATACATTTGCAGGCAGCGCGGATATTCGCTTGCGCATGGTAGGCAAATTCAATGTGTACAATGCAATGGCAGCAATCTCTGCAGCGCTGGTGGAAGGTATTCCGTTGGAAGAGATCAAGCGCAGTCTGGAGACGGTTCCAGGCGTGGATGGACGTGTTGAAGGAGTGGACGAAGGACAGCCATTTGCTGTTATTGTCGATTATGCCCATACACCGGATGGACTGGAGAATGTGTTGCGGACGGTGAAAGAATTTGCCGAAGGGCGTGTAATTTGCGTGTTTGGCTGTGGTGGTGACAGGGACCGTACCAAACGTCCTCTCATGGGGAAAATTGCTGCGAATTATAGTGATTTTGTACTGGTTACTTCCGATAATCCGCGGACAGAAGATCCGGATCTGATTCTCAAAGACATTGAACAGGGCCTGATTGAAGAATCCGTTCCTGCTGAACGTTATATGATGATTGTGGATCGACGCCAGGCGATTCATGAAGCTATTGAAATGGCAAGCCCAGCCGATGTAGTATTGATTGCGGGCAAGGGTCACGAGACCTATCAGATTATCGGCACAACCAAAACCGATTTTGATGACCGAATCATAGCCAAAGAAGCGATAAGGGGCAAATCCAATTGATAAAAAGAACATTGGCACAATTGGCCGAGATGTGTGGAGGAACATTAAGTGACGTTGCCGCTCATGGCAATGTAATGGTTGAAGGGGTGTTTACCGATTCGCGTAAACCTCTGGAAGGCAGTTTGTTTATCCCGCTAGTGGGTGAAAGGTTTGACGGACACGAATTTGTGCAAGCCTGTTTAGAGAAGGGGGCTGCAGGGGCGATCTGGCAAAAGGATCATGGTATTCCGCCACAAGGAGCTGTCATTGTTGTTGACGACACACTTGTCGCACTGCAAGCACTCGCATCTGCTTATCTAACGGAGAATAAAGCGGCTGTAGTCGGCATTACAGGCAGCAACGGCAAGACAACAACAAAGGACATCGTTGATGCCATTCTCTCAACGACGTTCAAAGTGCATAAGACGCAAGGCAACTTCAATAATCACATTGGTTTACCACTGACTGTACTAAGCATGGACCCGGATACCGAGATTATCATTTTGGAGATGGGTATGAGTGGTCGCGGGGAAATTAACGATTTGTCCGTTATTGCGCAGCCTGATGTAGCGGTCATTACCAATATTGGTGAATCACATCTGCTTCAGCTGGGGTCCAGACTGGAGATTGCCAGAGCCAAAGCCGAGATTGCCGCGGGATTGAAGCCTGGCGGGTTACTGATCTACAACGGAGACGAGCCTTTAATTGCACAAGTCCTTGAAGAACCTGCAACGAAACAACCCGATGGATTGCAGCGGTTTACATTTGGTCTGCAAACCGATAATGATGACTATCCTACCGGACTTATGAATGCGCAGAACGGGGTAGTTTTCACCACCAAACAGTCTGGAGAACATGCATTTACGCTACCTCTGCTAGGAACGCATAATGTCGTTAACTGTCTGGCTGCTTTGGCAGTAGCCCGTCATTTCAAAGTGACGACGGAGCAGATTGCCGCGGGATTGTCTCGCTTGAAACTGACAGGCATGCGTATTGAGGTTACGCAAGGCGTTAGTGGTCTAACCCTGCTGAATGATGCATACAATGCAAGTCCAACCTCCATGAAGGCCGCAATCGATGTACTAGAAGGTCTGAAAGGATACCGCATGAAAGTGGCTGTGCTTGGTGATATGCTTGAACTCGGTCCCCAAGAGCAGGATCTGCATTACGGAATCGGAGAGTATATCACATCGGCCAAAATGGACATGGTGCTGGTATATGGTCCGCTATCAGCCAAGATTGCTGAAGGAGCAAGCAAGCATATGCCTACAGAGGCTGTGCATGCTTTTATAGATAAAGAAGAAATGACCCGTTATCTACTGGAGAAACTACATCCCAGAGACGTTGTCTTGTTCAAAGCCTCAAGAGGCATGAAGCTGGAAGACGTGGTCGAAGCACTACAAATAGCACCATTACAGAATCGAGTAGACTAGAGGGGTGAACCCATGGATTTTCAGGTATTACTGTTAACAATCGGCGTTTCATTTATTCTGGCGGTGATTGCCGCACCGCTCCTGATTCCGCTGTTACGCCGGATGAAATTCGGACAGCAAGTTAGGGAAGATGGGCCTCAGAGCCATTTGAAAAAAAGCGGAACACCTACAATGGGTGGAGTCGTCATTTTAGTTGCGTTCACATTGGCCTTTTTGAAATTTTCGGCAGTCAAGAATACAGACTTTTATGTCTTACTTGTGGCTACGCTGGGATTCGGGCTGATTGGCTTCCTAGATGATTACATCAAAATTGTGTTCAAACGTTCGCTGGGACTGACGGCCAGACAAAAAATGCTGGGCCAATTGTTCTTCAGTGCAGTGATGTGTTTCTTGCTGATCCAGAATGGACACAGCACAGCCATCTCTATTCCGGGAACGTCATTCTCGTTTGACTGGACCGGATGGTTCTATTATCCGTTTGTTGTATTCATGATGCTTGCCATTACCAATGCGGTTAACTTTACCGACGGTTTGGATGGTTTGCTATCAGGGGTAAGTGCGATTGCCTTTGGCGCGTTTGCCATTGTGGCGATGCAAGCCACGTCGATGCCGGCAGCAGTGTGTGCAGCAGCGATGATCGGAGCCGTACTCGGTTTTCTGGTATACAATGCACACCCGGCCAAAGTGTTTATGGGAGACACCGGTTCTCTCGGGATTGGCGGTGCGATTGGTGCGGTAGCCATTGTAACCAAAACAGAGCTTCTATTTGTCATCATTGGCGGTATTTTTGTTATCGAAATCCTGTCTGTCATCATTCAAGTGGTATCTTTCAAGACTCGTGGCAAGCGTGTATTCAAAATGAGCCCCATTCACCATCACTTTGAATTAAGTGGTTGGTCAGAATGGCGGGTTGTTATTACCTTTTGGGCGGTAGGCGCAATTTTGGCCGCTCTTGGACTTTATCTCAACAAGGGGTTGTAGATCATGAATCATCCTGAATCATATCGCGGACAACAAGTAGTCGTGCTCGGATTGGCCAAAAGCGGCGTACAGGTCGCCAAAGTGCTGGATCGCGCCGGAGCGAAGGTTACAGTAAATGACATAAAAGAGAGAGATCAATGTCCCGAAGCTTCCGAATTGGAGGCTTTGGGAATTTCTGTTGTATGCGGAGGACATCCGGATGATCTGATTCACAGTGGTGTGAAGCTGGTCGTTAAAAACCCGGGTATCCCATACCATGCAGCTCCTGTGCAGCAAGCTATGGCATTGGGCATTGAAGTGGTGACCGAAGTAGAGGTTGCTTATCATCTATGTGCTGCACCCATGATCGGGATTACGGGCTCCAACGGTAAAACAACAACCACCACGTGGGTGGGTAAAATGTTGGAGCATGCCGGCCTCAAACCGATTGTTGCCGGTAATATCGGAACACCTCTCTGTGAAGCGGCAGAGCAAGCTTCTCCAGATAACTGGATGGTTGTTGAGCTTAGCAGTTTCCAACTTAAAGGAACGGTTGATTTCCGTCCTCGGATTGCCAGCTTGCTTAACGTTGCAGAGACGCATCTGGACTATCACGGGAACATGGATGATTATGTGGCTTCCAAAGCCAAACTGTTCGCTAATCAGCATCCTGACGACGTAGCCATTCTGAATTGGGATGATGCGGTATGTCGTGGTCTGATTCCTTACATCAAAGGCAGATTGATCCCCTTCTCAGTGACAGAGAAATTGGATACAGGTGTGTATGCAGATCCTCCTTATGTGGATGGAGAAGAGGACGATGTGAAGCGTCAGGTAATCTACGCGGATGAAAACGGAGATCACCACATCATTATCGACGTTGAGGATATTGGCCTTCCTGGGCGATTTAATGTGGAAAATGCACTGGCTGCTGTGGCTATTGCTGTAGCGGCAGGAGCTGATCCTGCGGTGCTGGCTGCTCCGCTTGCAGACTTCAAGGGAGTTGAACACCGACTTGAATATGTTCTGGAGCATAATGGCTCTGCATACTACAACAACTCCAAAGCAACCAATTCGAAGGCTACGGTCATGGCCCTGAATTCGTTCAAGGAACCGGTCGTATTGATTGCCGGAGGGCTGGATCGCGGGTCAGATATGATGGAGTTGTTACCCTTGTTCCAGGAACGGGTAAAAGCTGTCGTTGCAATTGGTGAGACACGGACAAAAATTGCCAAGGTCGCGGAACTTGCCGGATTAAAGCAAATTAAGGTCGTCGATAATGAGGAGGACGCTGCCCGGACGTTAACCGTAGCTGTGCAGGAAGCATCGAAGCTTGCCACTGCCGGTGATGTCGTTTTGTTATCCCCGGCATGTGCAAGTTGGGACATGTTTGCTTCCTATGAAGAGCGGGGACGCATTTTTAAAGAGGCGGCGCATAACTTGTAAGTAGGGGGGTGGAAAAGCCCCTACTTCCATGCAAGGGGTGGCCTCCTGATGAAACAGACGCGACCGGCACCAGATATTTGGTTGCTGATTTGTATTTTGGCATTGCTTGCCATCGGCATTATTATGGTATATAGTGCGGGCTCGGTGCTTGCCTTTCATGACTATGGCGATTCATTTTATTTTGTAAAAAGACAGGCCCTGTTTGCGGTGCTTGGGCTTGTGGCCATGTTCGTAACTGCTAATGTAGACTACCGGGTGTGGAGGAAATATGCCAAGCCTATACTGATTGCCTGTTTTATTATGCTCATTGCGGTGCTCATTCCTGGAATTGGTGTGGTTCGCGGTGGCGCACGAAGTTGGCTGGGCATTGGTTCGTTCGGTATTCAGCCTTCAGAATTCATGAAGCTGGGCATGATTCTGTTTCTCGCTCACTGGCTGAGCAAGGAACCGGGTAAAATCAAAACCTTCACATCGGGGCTTCTGCCACCGCTGGGATTGATCGGGTTGGCTTTTGGGATTATTATGCTGCAACCTGATTTGGGGACTGGCACCGTGATGATGGGCGCATCGATGCTTATTATTTTCACAGCCGGAGCGCGAATGAAACATCTGAGCTTGCTTGCTCTTGGTGGCGTAGCGGGGTTTGCAGCTTTGATTGCAGCAGCACCCTATCGGTTGCAGCGTATCACAGCGTTTTTGGACCCGTGGTCCGATCCACTGGGTGCCGGATATCAGATCATTCAATCCTTATACGCGATTGGTCCTGGTGGACTGGCGGGATTGGGACTGGGTATGAGCCGGCAGAAGTACAGTTATGTACCAGAACCGCAAACGGACTTTATTTTTAGTATTTTGGCCGAAGAACTCGGCTTTATAGGTGGAATGATTGTATTATTGTTGTTTCTGGTGCTGGTGTGGAGAGGAATGCGTGTAGCCATGACCGTTCCGGATGCCTTCGGCAGTCTGCTTGGTGTTGGTATCGTAGGTATGGTCGCCGTACAGGTCATTATTAACATTGGTGTTGTCATTGGCATGATGCCTGTTACGGGCATTACATTGCCTCTGATCAGTTACGGTGGATCATCATTGACCCTCATGCTCACAGCACTGGGCATTTTAGTGAATTTATCCCGTTATGCGAGGTGACTATGCGATGCGAGTCGTTCTAAGCGGTGGCGGTACGGGTGGACATATCTATCCGGCCGTTGCCATAGCAAGACAATGCGAGGCGGAGAACCCGGACTCGACATTTCTATACATCGGAGGAACCAGAGGGCTTGAAAGCAAGCTGGTTCCCCAAGAAAATATTCCTTTTAAATCCATTGATATTACGGGATTTCGGCGGAAATTGTCCATCGACAACCTGAAAACGGTCATGCGTTTCATTCAAGGTGTACGCAAGTCCAAAAAAATGCTGAAGGAATTCAAACCGGATGTTGTGATTGGTACAGGTGGATATGTATGTGGACCTGTGGTATACGCAGCAACAAAACTGGGAATTCCGAGTATAATTCATGAACAGAACGCCATTCCTGGTCTGACGAACAAATTTTTGATGCGTTATGTGGACACGGTTGCCGTTAGCTTTGAAGGTTCTGAAAAATCGTTTTCCGGCGCAAAAAAGGTGATCTACACCGGTAATCCGCGAGCGACTACGGTAGCCCAGGCTAGCCGTGATCGTGGTTTTGCCACGTTAGGTGTACCGATGAACAGCCGTGTTGTTCTTGTGGTTGGTGGCAGTCGCGGGGCAAAAGCAATCAATCAGGCTATGGTGGACATGGCTCCAATGCTGGATCAACTGGACGATGTACATGTCGTTTACGTGACAGGGGATACCTATTTTGATGAAACGCGTGAAGCCATTCGCAGCTCATTGGGTACGATGCCAAACCACCTGCATGTCCTGCCTTACGTGCATAATATGCCTGAGGTGCTTGCCTGCACATCCTTGATTGTAAACCGCGCAGGTGCATCATTCCTTGCGGAGATTACATCCCTGGGAATTCCTTCGATCCTGATTCCGTCACCTAACGTGACTAATAATCATCAGGAAGCCAATGCACGCACGCTTGAAGGTGGAGGCGCATCACTCACGATGCTGGAGAAGGAGCTTACAGGCAAAGTCCTGTATGAAGCCATTGCCAAGATTATGAATGATGAATCGGGACGCAAACGAATGGCTGAAGCCTCCCGGAAACTGGGGAAACCCGATGCAGCTGAAGTGCTTGTTCATGAAATTCAGCGTCTTGCTGCACGCCGATAAAGTGTGTTTGTGGGCGATTGTCACACACAAGACGGGGCTGACATAAGATACCGTATAAATCGTGACCATCGTTCCATGGCGCCAGAGCACGGTCTGTAACAACAGAATATACCGTGTTCATCGGTTTTGAAGCAAAGGAGGAAGCAAACATGCATCAGTGGATATCGTTACTATCCCAGAATAATGTTGGCAGAGTTCTTGAAAACGAATCGCTAGCCAAATACACCACATGGAAGATCGGCGGTCCTGCGGATGCACTGGTCATTCCCGAGAATAAAGAGCAGATGATGAATCTCGTTCAATTGCTTCACACGTATCAGATTCCGTGGATGCAACTTGGACGGGGCTCAAACATGCTGGTGTCAGACAAAGGAATACGCGGTATTGTGGTGAAACCAGGCGAGGGCTTTGATTATGCCGAATTTCACGAAGGCGGTGTAACCGCCGGAGCGGCGCATTCTTTTGTTAAACTCAGTGTGGTTGCTGCCAAAAAGGAATGGACCGGTCTGGAATTCGGCAGCGGTATCCCCGGCACTGTTGGTGGAGCTGTGTACATGAATGCAGGCGCGCATGGATCGGATGTGTCACGGATATTCAAATTCGCTGAGATTGTACTGGAGACAGGGGAATTGGTACGTTACAGCAAGGAGGACATGGATTTTGCCTATCGCCACTCTGTTCTGCATGATCGGAGAGGCATTGTGCTGGAAGCAACATTTGAACTCCAGCATGGAGAGCGCAACGTCATTTCGGAAACGATGGCGGCTTACAAAGATCGCCGGCGCCGCACACAGCCACTGCAGATGGCATGTGCAGGTAGTGTATTCCGAAATCCACCGGGTGATCATGCAGCCCGCCTGATTGAAGCAGCAGGGCTGAAAGGAATGACCCAGGGAGGCGCACAGGTATCCACCATGCATGCCAATTTCATTGTTAATACAGGCCAAGCAACAGCAGAGGACGTTATCACCCTAATGCAGCAGATACAGAGCACTATATCATCTCAAAACGGTATTAACCTGGTACCGGAAGTCTTCGTAGTGGGTGAGCGGTAAACCCCGGAGGTGATACATTGGACAAATTGGTGATTGAAGGCGGGAAACCCCTCTCAGGATCCATACGCATCCATGGAGCAAAAAATGCCGCTTTACCGATTATGGCCGCAAGTTTGTTGGCAGATGGAGAAGTTACACTGCATAACGTTCCACACTTGCTGGACATTGAAGTGATGCTGTATATCCTGGAACGGCTTGGATGCACGTGTCGGCATGAACAGGGAACAGTGACGATTAATACCTCGTCTATCCGGTCATATGATGTGCCAGAAGATCTAATGAAGCAGATGCGCTCTTCCATTTTTTTGATGGGACCATTGCTGGCTAAGTTTGGGCAAGTGTCAGTGTATCAGCCAGGTGGTTGTGCCATTGGAGAACGCAAAATTGATCTTCACCTCCGGGGCCTGGAAGCGCTCGGAGCCTTGATTGAAGAGCAGGACCAACAGATTATCTGTCATGGGCACAATCTGGTGGGTACAGATATTCATCTGGATTTCCCGAGTGTGGGAGCAACCGAGAATATCATGATGGCAGCCGTTCTGGCTAAAGGCACGACAACCATTTGCAACGCGGCAAGAGAACCTGAAATCCAGGACCTGCAACACTTTTTGAATGCTATGGGTGCAAGCATTATTGGTGCAGGAACGGATACAATTACGATCAATGGCGTTGAGGAACTGAAGCCTTGTTCCTATGAGATTATACCGGATCGAATCGTTGCCGGAACCGTAATGATTGCAGCAGCAGCAACACGAGGCAATGTTACGCTTACACACTGCAATCCTGCTCATCTTACTTCACTTATACATGTATTGAAGCGCACTGGTGTTCAAATCACAGTCTGCAATGATATAATGACGGTGAGCTGTATGAGCCGTCCCAAATCAGTAGACCGTATTGTGACTTCTCCGTATCCTTCGTTTCCGACAGATTTGCAATCGCAAATCATGGTGCTGCTCAGTCTGGCAGACGGATTCAGTGTGATGAAGGAAACGGTATTCGAGGGCCGGTTCAAACATGTGGATGAACTGAATGTGATGGGGGCTGATATTTCAGTCGATCTGAACGCAGCATTTATCCGTGGTGTTCCCCGTCTGTACGGGGCTACAGTAGAAGCAACCGATCTTCGTGCAGGTGCAGCTCTGGTCATTGCTGGTCTGGCTGCTCAAGGCAAAACGGTTGTGGAGCAAGTGCATCATATTGACCGGGGCTACGATCAGATCGAGAAGTTATTCCAAAGTCTTGGAGCATCGGTTGAGCGTCAGTCGCCCGTTTCGAAACAGTTGGATTTTGCCAATTAACGTCCTTGGAGTCCCCTTCTTGAAGGGAGGGGACCTGAGGCTTTGTGGAGCGCTACTTATGCCTAAAAGTCAAATTCCGGTTCTGAAGAAGAATCGGCCAAAAGGAAACACAAGCCGCAAAATTGTAATTATTCTCTTATTATTATTTATTGTTTTGCTCGCTGTACTATTCTTTCGTTCTTCCATGAGTCGGATTTCGGCAATTGAAATTACGGGTAATGTATATACAGCAACTTCAGAACTGCTGGAGAAAAGCGGGCTGAAAGAAGGCGAACAATTTTTTGGGACAAGTACTGCCGAGGTTATTGAGCGTCTCAAGACCATCAAGGCGATTTCCACCGTTACCGTGGACAAGCAATTTCCGGGTATTATTCATATCAAGGTTCAGGAATATGCCACGGTTGCTTATGAGCTTGGTTCTGACGGTACGTTAAAAGCGATATTAGCCAGTGGGACAAGCTTGACGGTTCCGGCAACAATTGGCGTTGCTGTGGAGAAGCCCATATTGACCCAATGGAAGGCTGATGATCCACTCAAAGCCAAACTGAGCCAGACACTGGCTAAAATTCCAAATGAATTGACGACGGATATTTCGGAAATTATTCCGAACCCAACGCCTTCATTTCCGGATCAGATTCGGATGTATACCAAATCGCAGTTTGAAGTGATTACAACCGTCTCTCTTTTATCGGATAAAGTGGAGTATCTGAATCAGGTGATTGAGACCGAACGGCCTGGGAAAATCACCATGCTTGAGGCAGATACCTATGTCCCTTTCATCCCGGATGATCCCGAAGATGATGCTGAACCAGGAGCAACCCCCTGATCTTTGCCATTATGAGGCTGGACTGAATATGAAAGCCTAGGCAGGTCGGGGTTTGGCCCCGTCAGAGCAATGAAACTTGTTCTTTCTGAGATGAAGAAAAAATGATACACTTGAACTTATGGCACCTGAGTTGCCTCCTTCTTTTTTCTTCAAGGTTTTATGTCTGGCAACCAGATTTTGACACCCAAAAACATTGTAGAAAAAAGAGGGAAAGCCTGAAGTGTGTTGAATATGTTTTAAGAGTGTTTAAATTCGAACGTAATTTACTATTGGAGTCAGGAGGTGCCACAGACTTGAGCAACAATGACATCATTGTTAGTTTGGACATCGGTACATCCAAAATTCGCGCTATTATTGGGGAAATGAATAATGGAACCTTTAATATTATAGGAGTTGGATCTGCCGACTCGGAGGGAATTCGCAAAGGTGTAATCGTAGATATCGATCAGACGGTGCAGTCGATTCGCAACGCAGTGGATCATGCAGAACGTATGGTAGGTATTCAAATATCCGAAGTGTATGTTGGAATCTCGGGAAATCATATCGGACTGATGAGCAGTCACGGCGTCGTGGCTGTGTCTAACGAGGATCGTGAAATCGGAGAAGAAGACATGGAACGGGTGTTGAAAGCAGCCGAAGTCATTGCAGTTCCTCCGGAACGGGAAATTATTGATGTTGTCGCCAAGCAATATGTTGTAGATGGCTTGGAGGGCATACAGGATCCCCGTGGTATGATTGGTGTTCGTCTGGAAGTTGAAGCAACGATCATAACGGGTGCAAAAACCGCGATACATAATCTTTTGCGCTGCGTGGAAAAAGCGGGTCTGAAAGTAAGCGATCTGGTTCTCATGTCGCTTGGAGCGGGTCAACTGGCTTTGTCCAAAGATGAAAAAACGATGGGTTCAGTGCTTGTTGATATTGGAGCAGGTGCGACAACCATCGCCATTTTTGAAGAAGACAGTCTTGTTGCAACATCAACGTTGCCTATAGGTGGGGAATTCGTAACAAATGATATCGCCTATGGCTTACGCACGTTAACGGATCAGGCGGAGAAGGTGAAACTGAAATATGGCTGCGCCTGGTTGGATGATGCTGCTGCGGATGTGATGTTCAAAGTCACCCGAATTGGCAGTAATGTAGACAAGGAGTTTTCACAGGAGGATCTGGCAGCAATTATTGAACCTAGGGTTCAAGAAATATTCCAGATGATATCCCAAGAAGTGAAACGTCTTGGTTACAACGAGCTTCCTGGAGGTTATATACTAACGGGAGGTACGGTCTCTATGCCGGGGGTTCTGCAGGTCGCTCAGCATGAGCTTGCTGCTTCGGTACGAGTTGCAGTTCCGGATTATATTGGTGTGCGTGACCCTGGGTTTACAAGCGGAGTCGGCATATTGCACAGTGTAATTCGCAGTTTGCGCATTCGTCCCTCGATCAATAACGGCGGTGGAAACAACAACAACAATAATAACAACAAGAAACCGACCAACCGTCCGAAGCCAAATACGGCACAGGAATCGGAGCAAAAACCCGGTCTGTTCGAGCGGCTGAAGAATATGTTCAGCGAATTTATATAACAGGTTGGATCCATTTCATACATTCTTGAAGCCGTCTGAATGCGCCGGTACTAAAATAAACGCTTTCGTTCGTCGATATATGAAATTGATTCGGTTCAAATCAAAAATTGGACGGGCCATCCATGCACATTGAGGGGGAGATGGAATAATATGTTGGAATTTGATTTCGAGATGGAGAGCTTGGCTCAAATTAAAGTCATCGGTGTAGGCGGCGGCGGAAGCAATGCAGTCAACCGTATGATTGAAAATGGTGTACAAGGTGTTGAATTTATTACGGTGAATACGGATGCTCAGGCGTTACACCTGGCGAAATCCGAGCATAAATTGCAAATCGGTGATAAATTGACTCGTGGTCTTGGTGCTGGCGCCAACCCGGATGTAGGTAAAAAAGCAGCGGAAGAGTCCCGCGATCTGATCATGAACACGTTGAAAGGTGCAGACATGGTATTTGTTACAGCCGGTATGGGCGGTGGTACAGGTACAGGTGCGGCTCCGGTTATTGCCGAAATCGCTAAAGAGTGTGGTGCACTTACCGTTGGTGTCGTAACTCGTCCATTTACATTTGAAGGACGCAAGCGTTCCAGCCATGCAGAGCAAGGTATTGAAGCGCTCAAGGAAAAAGTCGACACACTGATCGTGATTCCTAATGATCGTTTGCTCGAAATCGTAGACAAAAAGACTCCTATGCTTGAAGCGTTCCGTCAAGCGGATAACGTACTTCGTCAAGCTGTACAAGGTATCTCTGATTTGATCGCTGTACCGGGTCTGATCAACCTTGACTTTGCTGACGTCAAAACGATTATGCACGAACGTGGTTCAGCCCTTATGGGGATTGGTGAATCAACTGGTGAGAATCGTGCCGCAGAAGCAGCACGCAAAGCCATTATGAGTCCTTTGCTGGAAACTTCTATTGAAGGTGCTCGCGGCGTAATCATGAATATTACGGGTGGCGTTAATCTGTCCCTGTATGAAGTGAACGAAGCGGCAGAGATCGTAACTTCTGCTTCCGACCCGGAAGTGAACATGATCTTTGGTGCCATCATTGACGAAGACCTGAAAGAGGAGATTAAGGTTACGGTTATTGCAACCGGTTTTGAAGATAAACCTGCTCCACCACCACCAGGACGTAAACCAGCTCCAGCAACAGCGGAGACGACGGATACACGTTCGCCGAACCTGCGTCCTTTCGGAAATCAGCCGAGCAATGATCAGCTGGACATTCCGACATTTTTACGCAATCGTTCACGCAATAATAACAACGATTAATACGCAAATCAATTTATTGGAAACCCGGTACTCCTTATGGAGCGACCGGGTTTTTTCTGTTTATTCAGATATCATAGCATACAGCAATGAACAAATTCTGAACAAAGGGCCTGAGCAATTCCGACAAAAAAAGTTGGAACCACACCCCCATGATTAGACAGACTTTGAACAGGGGGCTCCGTATACTTGTGAATATGCTCATGAATATCAGGATATCGGGTACCGGTATTTCGATATGTTGCGCGCAGGCAGGTGAAGACTTTGGTTGTTTATGTGGATCTAATTTTTTTGACAAACCTGTGTATTGACGGTGCACTCATCGGAATGACCGCCTGGATGCGCAAGACAAAGCTGGTTTGGTGGCGGTGGTTGCTGTCAGCCATTGTGGGCGCATTATACGTGGTCATGATGTTTGTACCGGAGTTTGATTTTATGTTCACCTTTTTGATCAAGTTCGGGTTCTCGCTGGTCATGCTTACGATTGCTTTTGGTTTTAAAGGTCTGCAGGCTTTTGCGAGGACGCTCGGTACCTTCTATGTGATTAATTTTGTCGCTGCCGGAGGTATTCTGGGTGTGCATTACATGCTTCAGAGCTCCGGTGAGTTGTTTAACGGCATCTGGTTTACGGCTTCTGGCGGTATGTCATTTGATCTGAAAATTGCTTTCTGGTTCACGTTTATCGTATTTTTTGCTGTTCTGTTTTTATTCAAAGCTGTGCAGAGCTCAAAACGGAAAACGGATCGTATGACGACCTATTTGGGTAAAGTTGAGGTCTGCATCGATGAGGTAGTCATTTCTTGTACAGGCCTTCTGGATACGGGCAATCAACTTACTGATCCCTTATCGCGCATGCCGGTCATGGTGATGGAAGTTTCGTTATGGCAAGACATGTTACCTGCTTCATGGAAGGGTAGACTCAAGGACGAGGCGCCGGACAACCTTATTCTGGAGCTTGATCAGGAAAGTTTTCAGTGGCAGGATCGACTGCGGCTAGTGCCTTATCGGGGCATTAACAAAGGGACTGCGTTTATGCTGGCAATGAAGCCGGACCGGGTGAAGGTGACGATGGAGGAAACATGTTATGAGACGACAAGGGTACTCATTGGGCTGGATGGAGGTGTTTTGTCGTCGGATGGGAAATACCAGGCCGTGATTCATCCTGAACTTGTGCAAGACGCTGCTTCTGCGCAGTCTACGGCTCTCTCTGCGGGAGCAACAGAAAAGCCGCTGAATGTGGTATAGGAGGAACGTACATGCTTGTGAAATGGAAACTGGTGGCGCAGCTGCAATATTACCGTCTGTTATTTTTATTGGGACTCAAAAGCGAAGAGATCTATTATATTGGGGGAAGTGAGGCACTTCCGCCGCCTTTGACAAGGGAAGAAGAAGAATTTTTACTGCAAAAATTGTCCTCGGGAGACTCGGCCATTCGCGCAATGCTTATTGAGCGCAATCTGCGTCTGGTGGTGTACATTGCACGAAAGTTTGAAAACACAGGAATCAATATTGAAGATTTGGTCTCCATTGGAGCCATCGGATTGATCAAGGCAGTTAATACATTTGACCCGGAAAAGAAAATCAAACTGGCAACCTATGCATCACGTTGTATCGAAAATGAAATTTTGATGTACCTGAGACGTAATAGTAAGATCCGAACTGAAGTTTCTTTTGATGAACCGCTCAACATTGATTGGGATGGAAATGAACTATTATTATCCGATGTATTGGGCACAGAAAACGATACAATCTATCGGAATATTGAAGAGCAGGTAGACCGGAAACTTTTGCACAAGGCACTGGAAAAATTAACGGAGCGCGAGCGAATGATTATGGAGCTTCGTTTTGGCCTGACGGATGGGGAAGAAAAGACACAAAAAGATGTAGCGGATCTCCTCGGAATCTCCCAATCCTACATCTCTCGACTCGAAAAAAGAATCATTAAAAGACTCCGCAAGGAGTTCAATAAAATGGTCTGAAATACATCTTTGGTCAGAATGGGTATTACTGGCAAGGGTGCCAAGTACGAATAAAAAAGCCTGCCCCGGAGATAATGTACATTAATGTTTCTCCTTGGGAGGTAAATCACGATGACCCGAAACAAAGTCGAGATTTGTGGCGTGGACACCGCAAAATTGCCTGTCCTCACCAACACTGAAATGCGGGAATTGTTTCATTCCCTTCAGCAACACCATGATCGCTCAGCAAGAGAGAAATTAGTGAATGGCAACCTGCGTCTGGTACTCAGTGTCATTCAGCGTTTTAACAATCGGGGGGAGTTTGTCGATGATCTGTTCCAGGTTGGTTGCATCGGCCTGATGAAAGCCATTGATAATTTTGATTTATCCCAGAATGTCAAATTTTCAACCTACGCGGTGCCGATGATTATCGGTGAAATCCGTCGATACCTGCGTGATAATAACCCAATTCGGGTATCTCGCTCCTTGAGGGACATTGCTTACAAAGCACTTCAGGTCCGTGACAGCCTGACGAATAAAAATTCCCGGGAACCGACGATATTTGAAATTGCGGAAGTACTGAATGTGCCGAAGGAAGATGTTGTTTTTGCATTGGACGCCATTCAGGACCCGGTCTCGCTCTTCGAACCGATTTATCATGATGGTGGAGATCCGATCTATGTTATGGATCAGATCAGCGATGACAGAAACAAGGATGTGTCATGGATCGAGGAAATTGCACTCCGTGAAGCGATGCATCGTCTTGGTCAGCGGGAAAAAATGATTCTGTCGATGCGGTTTTTCGAAGGGAAAACCCAGATGGAAGTGGCTGATGAAATTGGCATTTCCCAGGCTCAGGTATCACGTCTGGAGAAATCAGCGATACAGCAGATGCAAAAACATGTAAAGTCGTAACACGATGCAAGGGCAGAAGGACGATCAATCGGGGCAGTGTATACCGTTGGTCGTCTTTTTGTATTGGAACGTTGCCACTTTCGGTGAAAAACAGGACATTTTTCGCCCCTGAAACATATATTGTATAGAAGCGTGAAGAACGGGCAGAAGAGGAATAACAGGGGGCGGAAATGAATGAAAGTGAATACGAGCGAAGTAGCGGCACGAGGCATGAAAATCTCGGACTTTCAGACAAAGGATGTCATTAACATTACGGATGGTAAACGCCTCGGTCAGATCAGTGATTTGGAGTTGGATCTGAAGCAGGGACGAATTGAAGCGATTGTTGTGCCAGGGTACAGCCGTTTTATGGGTCTTTTTGGCGGGGGGACAGATCTGGTGATTCCTTGGAGAAATATCGTAAAAATTGGTTCAGATGTGATTTTGGTGAAGATGGATGAGGTGAAGGAAAATACGTATGATGAGCGTGATCGTGAAGCGCGCCTGTATGATGAACAGCAACATAACCGCACAGAGCGAGTGGAACGCATTGAACGGTCGGAACGTAATCAGCGTCGAACGATATAAATGAGACAGAATGTGGCTCATTTGGTACACTGGAAGTGGTGAGGTGAGATAATGGAACCCTTTGTATTAGATAAAGAATTACTTGAACGGACCAAGAACCCAAATTCAGATTTCGGTCCTGATCCGTTATTATTATATGTTGAGCCTTGGACACAGCAATTTGAACAGCTGTCAGTCGGGTTTACGACGAGACATGGTGGAGTTGGAAAAGTTCCGTATGCCACGCTCAATTGTGCTTATCATGTGGGGGATGACCCTGAAGTTGTACTTAACAACCGCAGGCTTGTAACCGAGAAGCTTGGTTTTGCAGCAGAAGCATGGACCTGTGGAGAGCAGGTGCATGGCAAACATGTAGCTGTAATTACCGTTGAAGATCGGAGCAGAGGATTACTTGATCGTCAATCTGCGTTGCAGGATACGGATGGATTGGTCACGAATGTGCCTGGTGTGCTGTTGACTTCTTTCTACGCAGACTGTGTTCCGCTTTATTTCTATGACCCTGTGCAGCAGGCGGTAGGTCTTGCTCATGCCGGCTGGAAAGGTACAGTCGCGGGTATTGCTGTATCCATGGTAGAGACGATGGAACGGGAGTATGGCAGCCGTAGGCAGGACATTCGAGCTGCAATCGGTCCGTCGATTGGGGATTGCTGTTATGAAGTGGATGAGGCGGTCATGCAGCATGTACGGGTTTGGTTTGATGATTCCCCGGTTAATGATGAATACAAGGATTCTGCTTCTAAACAAGCATATCGAGCCGTGAATAACGGTAAAACGATGTTAAACTTGAAAGAATGTAATCGACACATTATGATGAAAGCAGGAATAATGCCGGATCATATCGAATGTACAACATGGTGTACAAGTTGTCATCCCGAACTATTTTTCTCCTATCGGAAGGAAAATGGTGTTACAGGACGGATGGCGAGCTGGATTGGGCTGGAAGAGAGGTGACCCTCTGTGTCATTGGAGGAGCGTATACAACAGGTAAATCAGAAGATCGAGGATGCATGTCGGCGCAGTAACCGTCATCGTGATGATGTGAATGTGATTGCGGTCACGAAATATGTCTCACTTGAAACAACGGGATCGGTGCTGGATCATGGTCTTGAGCATATTGGAGAAAACCGGTGGCAGGATGCACAGGCCAAATGGGAAGCTTTTGGTCAGCAGGGTACCTGGCATTTTATCGGTCATTTGCAGACAAACAAGGTGAAAGACGTGATTGGCAAGTTTCGT
Organism: Paenibacillus sp. AGC31; assembly: GCF_057334655.1. NCBI lineage: Bacteria > Bacillati > Bacillota > Bacilli > Caryophanales > Paenibacillaceae > Paenibacillus > Paenibacillus sp. AGC31. The sequence continues at coordinate 95,189 of NZ_JBHFJH010000039.1, read as the reverse complement.
TACATCCATTCACTGGATCGTTTGTCATTGGCGAAGGAGTTGGATAAAAAAGCAGCTTCACTTGGCATCCAAGTGGAAACGTTTTTGCAGGTGAATATTTCGGGTGAAGAGAGCAAGTATGGATTACAGCCTGAACAGGCAAGTTCTTTTTTGCGTGATATTCGTTCGTTCAACAATCTCAAGGTCGTCGGCCTGATGACCATGGCACCTCATGAGGAAGATCCGGAGCTGACGCGTCCCGTATTTCGTGGATTGCGTGAGCTGAGGGATCAATTGAATGGACAAGCCCTGACAGCAGAGCAATTGACTGATCTGTCGATGGGGATGTCCAATGATTTTGAAGTGGCCATTGAAGAAGGTGCAACCTGGGTACGGCTAGGATCGATTCTCGTAGGAAAAGAGGAGGGTTCACGATGGGCGTAATGAATAAATTTATGAATTTCCTCGGACTTCAGGAAGAGGAAGAGATTGTGGAACGTGAACGAATGGCTGCGCAGGAGGAAAATGAGGCTGAACATCAGGAAGCTGAAACCTCCAGTCTCGATAAACGTAGAAACCAAAGGGGGAATAATGTGGTGAGCATTCATTCCCAGAAAAATGTTAAAGTTGTCCTGTATGAACCGCGTTCTTATGACGAGGCTCAGGAAATTGCCGACCATCTGCGTTCGCATCGTACCGTTGTGGTGAACTTGCAACGTATTCGCCAGGACCAAGCGCTGCGCGTTATTGATTTTTTGAGTGGCACGGTATATGCACTGGGTGGCGGTATTTCGAAAATCGGCGGAAACATTTTTCTCTGTACGCCAGATACGGTTGAAATTCAGGGATCAATTACGGAAATACTGGCTGACAGCGAGCAAGATTATAACAGAATGAGGTGAGCCGTTTTTGGAGTCGTTAGTTAATATTTTGGGTTTTGCATATCAAATTTACTTTTACATGGTCATCGTCTACATATTGATGTCATGGCTTCCCAACGCACGGGAAAGCTTTATTGGTGAATGGCTGGGCAAATTAGTGGAACCATATCTAAGTCCGTTTCGCCGATTTATACCGCCTTTGTTCGGTGTGCTGGATATTTCCCCGATTGTGGCGCTGATTGTTCTGCAACTCGCGCTTAATGGGTTGATCTCCATACTTCGGTATTTTGCATATTAGAGGTTGTTCAAAAAGTCCGCTTTTGATTACGAAGGATGCCTAGTGGCATCGTCAGCATCGAATATGGAATTCAGCCGAAATAAGCGGGAGGCTTACGAAGTATGTTTCCTTCGGAAACATTGTAGTTGCTCACGTAGTTTTTTCTACGCTCCGCTACTCCATTTCTAGCTTTATCCCATCTTCTCGGTACTGAAAACCGGTCTTTTTGAACACGGACTATTAGGGTAGGGTGACATAGATGAGCGGTGAAATTTACGAACATTTTAGCCATGATGAGCGAGATTTTGTAGATAAGGCTTCGGATTGGGTTGAGAGGGCAGGTAAGTATCATGACATGAAGCTAACTGACTTCCTTGATCCAAGACAGGTTTTTATATTACAGACTCTTGCCAATCGCCGTAACGACGTTCAGATTCGTCTGGATGGTGGTTACGAAGCTGCTGAACGCAAGCGTGCGCTGGTTGCACCTGATTATATGTATCTGGATGATGAGGATATGGGTATGCAGGTGCTCAGTATTACGTCTGATGATCAGAAAATCTCGGAGCTGGAGCATGGGGACTATATGGGTTCCCTGCTCGGGCTTGGGATGAAACGTGGAAAGATCGGGGATATCCAAGTGCTGGAGGACGGTTGCCATACAGTGGTGGCGGCGGAAACCGGCGCTTTTTTATCGCTTCAACTGAATCAGGTGCATCGGTTACATGTGTTCACAGACTTACTTCCTTTGGATCAGATGCGGTGGTCAGAGAGTAAACTGGAGACGATGGACATTACGGTCGCTTCTCTTCGTTTGGATGGAATCTGCGCAGATGTGTATCGGCTTAGTCGCAGTAAAGTGCTGGTGCCGATCAAAGCTGGTCGCTGCCGTGTGAACTGGAAGGTTGAGGAAGATCCCTCCAAATCGCTAAAAGCGGGTGATGTCGTATCCATTCAGGGATTTGGCCGTTTCAAGGTTATGGAACAGGATGGGATGACTAAAAAAGGGCGCTGCCGAGTGAAAATCGGCAAATTTGCCTGAGTCTGTTGCAGGAAAATCCGCTTTCTTGTCGAAATGGTTATCATAAAGGTGTAGAAAATACGCGGTGTATCCGATATACATTAAGTCAAAGCTTTACATGAACGTTGGAGGATGCAATTGGATCCTGCATTCCGTATACGTTGCCAAGGTTAGGCATCAACGATACGGCCCCTTGGGTGGTACCCATATGCTGCAACCTTCTCTAAACGGGAAGGAACTTTTACAGGAGGTGGACAGCATGCCATTAACGCCGCTGGACATACACAACAAGGAATTTTCCCGACGTTTGCGCGGGTATGACGAGGATGAAGTCAATGAATTCCTGGATCAAGTCATCAAAGATTACGAAGGCGTCATTCGCGAGAACAAAGAGCTGAGCAATCAGTTGCTGTCCGTTCAGGAGAAACTGGATCATTTTTCTACAATTGAAGAGACACTTAGCAAAACGATCATCATTGCGCAGGAAGCTGCTGATGATGTGAAGGGTAATGCGAAGAAAGAAGCGCAGTTGATCGTGAAGGAAGCAGAGAAAAATGCAGACCGGATCGTGAACGAATCGCTGGGCAAATCGCGTAAAATTGCTTTGGAAGTGGAAGAACTTAAAAAGCAGGCATCGATTTATCGAGCCCGTTTCCGCACGCTTGTTGAAGCGCAGCTTGAACTGTTGACTCAGGATGGTTGGGAAGTGCTGGAGAGCCGGGAGCAGGAAGTGCGTGACCGTGAGCGGGAGATGAAAGAAATTTATTAGTCTGTCGCCTGGTTGACTTTTGTCTGCAAAGAGGCTATAACTATATTCATAATGAATAGTGATTCCATGACGGGTTCAGTACGTTATGATCTCATCCCTCAGAGAGTTGGTGGTTGGTGCAAACCAATGGATGAGTTATAGCCGAATATCTCCCCGGAGAAGTGACGCTGAAGCGGTGATTATGATTGCCGTGTGTAAGCCGAACCGTAAGCCGTACGTTATAACGGCACCCTGCAGTAGTTTAGCGGGGCATAAGCGCTGTTGATGACAGAGCATACCCAGGCTTGCCTGGATGTGGTTTGTGATGAACAGAATTAGGGTGGTAACGCGAGTATAGTCTCGTCCCTTTCCAGGGATGGGGCTTTTTTGTGTTCAAAAAAGGGCGAACGTCTATGAGGCCCGAAGGACCTCAAGGAGAGAGCCGCCCGCCGGGGGAGCGAAGCGCCCGGCAACACCCGTCTCGCGGTAAGGCCATGCGGCGTTCACGCAGGGAACAGCCGCAAAATGGCCGCCACTACGCACATCCCCCCTCGCCCATAAGCGCCACCGATTCCACACCGACAACCATCTCGGGTGTCCAGAGGGCGGAGCGCCTATGGGGTCCCCCTTGGCAAGGGGGATTTAGGGGGATTGAAACGCTTTTTGTGGACGGTCCACAATCCAACCAAAGAAAGGGAAGATAATCATCATGCAACGAGTTGACGTCAAAGAGAAGGCACGTGCCAGAGAATTACGCGTGTTAGATAAATGGAAAACGGAGAACACATTCAAAAGATCCATCGAAAACCGGGAGGGCAAGCCAAACTTCGTATTTTATGAAGGGCCGCCTACAGCAAACGGTAAACCGCATATCGGTCACGTACTGGGACGCGTAATCAAGGATTTTGTTGGACGGTATAACACGATGAAGGGTTACCGTGTTGTTCGTAAAGCAGGCTGGGATACACATGGTCTGCCTGTAGAGCTGGGTGTACAGAAGAAGCTGGGTATCTCCCACAAGTGGGAAATCGAAGATTACGGCGTGGAAAAATTCATTAACGAATGTAAAGCGAGCGTATTCGAGTACGAGCAACAATGGCGTGATCTGACAGAAGGTATCGGATACTGGACGGATATGGATAACCCGTATATCACCCTTGATAACAACTACATCGAGAGTGTATGGAACATCCTGGCGACAATTCATGAGAAAGGCCTGTTGTATCGTGGTCACCGTGTGAGCCCGTATTGTCCTTCTTGTCAGACAACACTAAGTTCCCATGAAGTTGCACAAGGGTACAAAGACGTTAAAGATCTGAGTGCTACAGCGAAATTCAAACTGAATGACAGCGGAGAATTTGTACTGGCTTGGACGACAACACCTTGGACACTGCCTTCACACGTTGCACTTGCCGTGAATCCGGATATGGACTACTCCCGTGTTCGTCAAGGTGATGAAGTGTACATCATGGCAACCAATCTGGTTGAAAAAGTGATGAAAGATACCAAGGGTGAGTATGAGATCATCGGTGCACTGAAAGGTGCCGACCTGGTTGGCAAAACGTATGATCCTCCGTTCAACTACATTCAGGCTGAGAAAGCCAACATCATTCTGGGTGCAGGCTTTGTAACGGATGCAAGTGGTACGGGTATCGTACACATGGCTCCTGCCCATGGTGAAGATGACTACCGTGTATGCCGTGAGAATGGCATCAGCTTTGTGAACATGGTGGACTTGGAAGGTAAATTTGTCGCTGAAGTGACTGACTTTGCCGGACGTTTCGTGAAGGATTGTGATATTGATATCGTGCGATATCTGTCTGAGCATGGACGTTTGTTCAGCAAAGAAAAATATGAGCATAGCTATCCGTTCTGCTGGCGTTGTGATACACCGCTTCTGTACTATGCAATGGACAGCTGGTTTATCCAAACAACAGCCATCAAGGACCAATTGATTGCCAACAACAGTGAAGTGGATTGGTACCCGGGTCACGTTCGTGAAGGTCGCTTCGGGAAATTCCTCGAGGATCTGGTGGATTGGAACATCAGCCGTGATCGCTATTGGGGAACTCCGCTGAATATCTGGGTATGTGAGGAGACTGGCGAACAATTTGCTCCACACAGCATTGCAGAATTGCGTGCTCGTGCAGTAGGTGATGTGCCTGAGAATCTTGAATTGCATAAACCATATGTGGATGACGTTAAAGTCATGAGCTCTTGTGGCAAATATGAAATGAAACGTACACCGGAAGTGATCGATGTCTGGTTCGACAGCGGCTCCATGCCGTTTGCCCAGCAGCACTATCCATTTGAAAATAAAGAAGTATTCGAACAGCAGTATCCTGCTGATATGATCTGTGAAGGGATTGACCAGACACGTGGCTGGTTCTACAGCTTGCTGGCGGTTTCCACCCTTTTGACAGGCAAAGCGCCTTACAAAGCGGTTATGGCTACAGGACACGTTCTTGATGAGAACGGACAGAAGATGTCCAAATCCAAAGGTAACGTTATCGATCCTTGGGAAGTGATTGAAGAATACGGTACAGATGCATTCCGCTGGGCTTTGTTGTCTGACAGTGCACCGTGGAACAGCAAACGTTTCTCCAAAGGTATCGTAGGCGAAGCAAAATCCAAAATGGTGGATACGCTGGTCAACACCCATGCATTCCTGACGCTTTATGCTACCATTGATGGATTTGATCCACAGGAGCACCCGTTCCAACTGTCTGCACACAAGCTGGATCGCTGGATTCTGTCGAGACTGAACAGCCTGATCCTGGTTGTAGAAAAAGCGCTGTTGGTTAACGACTATCTGAACTCTTCCAAAGCGATTGAAGCATTTGTTGATGAGTTGAGTAACTGGTATATCCGTCGTTCCCGTGACCGGTTCTGGGGAAGTGGTCTGACAGAGGATAAACTGGACGCTTACCGTACATTGACTGAGGTACTGGTGACTACTGCGAAGTTGGTTGCTCCGTTTACACCGATGCTGGCAGAAGACATCTATCTGAACCTTGCAACAGGTGAGAGTGTACACATGGAAGACTATCCTGTAGCCAATGAAGCGCTGATTGATGCAGGACTGGAACAGGATATGGAGACGGCTCGCCGCGTGGTTGAACTTGCCCGTAACGTTCGTAACGAAACAGGTATCAAGACACGTCAACCGCTGTCCGAATTGATCGTTTCTCTTGATAAAGGGTTTGACCTGGCAAGTTATGAAGAAATCATCAAGGAAGAGATCAATGTAAAAGGAATCCGTACGGAGCATAATGATGCGGAATTCGTTGACTTTACATTGAAGCTGAACCTGAAAGTTGCAGGTAAGAAATACGGTAAAAACGTAGGATTCCTGCAAAACTTCTTCAAGGGAATGTCGGCCGATGAGACACGTAAAGTGGTTTCGGAGGGTATGCTGAACATCGTTTCACCGGAAGGCGAAGAGCTGCAAGTGACGAACGAAGAATTATTGGTTGATAAACAGGCCAAATCAGGTTTTGCATCAGCATCAGGTTACGGTCTGACGGTTGCGCTCAATACCGAAATCACGCCAGCATTGGAACAGGAAGGCTGGGTCCGTGAAGTGGTTCGTGCTGTGCAGGATACCCGGAAACGACTGGACCTGCCGATTGAGAAAAGAGTACGTTTGACGCTGGATGTGGATGCATCCCTTCAGGAAGCTATTCAGGCGTTTGATGATGTGTTGCGTGAAAATGTTCTCGTAACCGAAGTTACATTTGGCTCGAATGAGTCCATGGAACGTGTTGAAGCCGGAGGCAAATCGATCGGTATTTACATCGAAGCGTAATTCGGAGCATGTCCCATCCAATTAAGACAGAATATAGAGCATAAACAAACGAGCCGCAGAGGCAGGGACATATTCCCTGTATCTGGGCTCGTTTGTTTTTTAGGCAAAAAGGCAATGATTCTATAGTGCAGTCAATCTATATTGATCAAAGGAACTGACCAAAACATGAGCGAACATGACAAGCAAACCGCATCCACTTCACAACAATCAACATCAGATAATCTGAATTCCCATGACAAAATTGAAGAGTTACATACCCTGACGAACCGTCTGGCGAATGAACTGGAACGTTCACGAATAGCGCAATACACAGAATTGCTGAACAGACCATGGAAATTGATTGGACTTAACCTGTTGTCAGGAGCCGCCCGAGGTGTGGGGATCGCGATTGGGTTTACCTTTTTCGCAGCAACGATCATTTACGTTTTACAGCTACTTGGGGCGCTCAATCTTCCCATTGTTGGAGACTACATCGCTGATATTGTGCGCATTGTCCAGCGTCAGCTTGATATGAACACCTATTAAGCGATTAAAGGTGAAGGATATCAAAGTGCATTTAGTACATGTCATCCGTCTCCATATCCGGTTCTAACAGACCCTCGCCCTCACGGTTCTCCAGGTACTGGCGATATTGCCGATTGCGCACGATGGAGACGTCATGACCATAGATGTCTGTTGCAACAAAGCTTTCGTACGCTTCAACGCAGCCTTCCACTTCATCGGTGGCTTCAATCGCCATAACATCATAGCTGTCGATATCACGCCCTTCAGCCATGGCTGGTGAGTTCGATGTGCCCCAGCTCTCAACGATCTGCCAGGCATCCTCGCCATCGAAGCCATTTTGGTCATCACGTTCGTCCAGACTGGTTCGACCAAATGCCGGGGCAAGGAATTCTTCCTCTACAGGACGGTTCTCAGAGACAACGGTTTCCGGTTGATGTTTTTTGCAGTATTTGGTGTAGGGAACAGCTTCCATGCGTTCATAAGGGATGGGTTGCTGGCAGACCGCACATGTACCGTAATGTCCTTCTTCGATGGAGTGCAGTGCAGAATCGATACGTTCCAATTGGAATTCATCATGTTCCAGCAGGGAAATATCTTTCTCGCGTTCATACACCTCCGTGGCTATGTCACCAGGATGGTTATCAATTGGTGATAATTCACCTGTCTGTAGTTTAAGGGAATCTCCAAGGCCATAATGCTCGTTTTCCGAAAGTCTATGTTCAATATCGCGCTTATCGGACATCAGTTGGGAACGTAAAAATTGCAGTTGTTCGTTAGTAAAATGTGACATGATTTTCCCCTTTCTGCTTTCATGCTGGAATCCGGATTTTGACTCTATTGTAGGATGTGCCATTAAGGGCAAGATTACAGAAGGGAAATGTTATCGTTTTTGCCATAAGCATTGCTGATACAGCGCGTCGTGGACGATTTCCAAACAGCTGTGCTACAATAAACAAGTCTGGCGTAAGCCTGGTATCGTTTGGAAAAGACAAGAACGGAGTGACAAACAAACGTGGTGTATTATATCCTCGCTTTTATCGTATTTTTATTGGATCAGGGAACCAAGTATCTGATTGCAACCCGGATGGAACTCAGAGAAGAAATTCCGGTCATCGGCAATTTCTTTGTCATCACATCACATCGTAATTCAGGGGCAGCATTTGGCATTCTGCAAGACCAGCGTTGGTTCTTTATCGTGGTTACGTTGATTGTGGTCGTTGCCTTGATTTGGTATTTGCAAAAGGTAAAAGATACCCCGCACAAATTGCTGCCTGTGGCGCTTAGTCTGGTGCTTGGTGGAGCAATTGGCAACTTCCTTGACCGGGCATTGACCGGAGAAGTTGTAGATTTTGTACAGCTTAATTTTGGAAGTTATACGTTTCCCATTTTTAACATCGCCGATTCGGCAATCTGCATCGGTGTAGCGTTGATCATTGTGGAGACGTTGCTTGAAGGACGGCGCGAAAAAGCAGCCGCGAAGATTGAAGGGAATGAACATCATGAGTAATCCGAATAAGGAACAGATTAACGACGAAGAACTAATGAATGGCAATGAACGTATGGAATGGACCGTTGCCGCTGAACATAAAAAAGAACGAATTGACAAATATATTACGGAAGCCGTGGATAACGTATCTCGCTCCCAAGTTCAATTGTGGATCGGAGACGGAATGGTTACGGTAAATGGTGCTGTAGTCAAAGCCAATGCCAAGTTATCCGTAGGGGATCTGGTTGAGTTACAGATTCCAGAACCAGCTGCTGTGGAGATCATTGCCGAAGATATTCCGCTGGAAGTGGTATATGAAGATAGCGACCTGATCGTGATCAACAAACAGCGTGGTCTTGTGGTGCATCCGGCACCAGGACACACGTCGGGTACCCTCGTTAATGCACTCATGTATCATTGCAAAGACCTCTCGGGTATTAATGGGGAGTTGCGTCCTGGTATTGTGCATCGTATCGATAAGGATACATCTGGCCTGATTATGGCTGCCAAGAACGATCGTGCGCATGCATCACTGGCTGCTCAGTTGAAGGAACATACGGTGAATAGACGGTATATTGCGCTTGTTCATGGTCATCTTAACCATGATCAAGGGACCATTGATGCACCGATTGGACGCGATACCAATGACCGCAAAATGTATACGGTCACAGAACGTAACAGTAAACATGCCGTTACGCATTTTACCGTTACAGAGCGGATTAATGATTACACCTTGCTGGAATTGAAACTGGAGACAGGACGTACTCACCAGATTCGGGTTCACATGAAATTTATTGGTCACCCACTTGTAGGAGATCCAACTTATGGACGGAATAAAGGCATCAAAATGCAAGGACAGGCTCTTCATGCGGCCATTCTTGGATTTGTGCATCCAACAACGGGAGAATACCTTGAATTTTCAGCTCCGATTCCGCAAGATATGGAAGACGTGCTCGCCTCGCTACGCAGTCGTTAACAGCTCCAAGAAAGTACAAATGTTCGGATACTTTGTCCATGGCTTTGATCACGCAAATGCTTCATATTAAAGTGTAGAAATTTGCGTCAAATGAGGAGATGAACAACGTTATGAGTATCGATAAATACCAAGAAACTTACATTCAGACTAATTTTGCCGACCGTATCGGTGGCTCCAACTATGGTAAAGACACGAACATTTATAAATTCGAGAAAATCAAACGTGCCAAAGCTTCGGCCAAAAAAGATTTTCCCGATGTGGAACTGATTGACCTTGGTGTAGGTGAACCGGACGAAATGGCTGATGCAGGCATTGTAGCTGCACTTGCAGAAGAAGCTTCCAGACCTGAGAACCGTGGTTATGCTGACAATGGTATTCCTGAATTCAAAGCTGCTGCTGCTTCCTACCTGAAAAACGTATTCAACGTAGAAGGTATCGATGCAGATACTGAGATCGTGCACTCCATTGGTTCAAAACCGGCTTTGGCGATGATGCCTTCATGCTTCATCAATCCGGGTGATGTGACGATCATGACCGTTCCAGGTTACCCGGTTATGGGTACACATACGAAGTATCTGGGTGGAGAAGTGTTCAACATTCAATTGACGAAAGAGAACAACTTCTTGCCTGATCTGACGGCTATTCCGGAAGACATCGCAAAACGTGCGAAGTTGCTCTACCTGAACTATCCGAACAACCCAACAGGTGCAAGTGCAACAGTGGAGTTCTTCACTGAAGTCGTGGAGTGGGCGAAGAAATACAACGTAGTTGTTGTACATGATGCTCCATATGCAGCATTGACGTATGATGGCAAAAAACCGTTCAGCTTCCTCTCGGTACCTGGTGCGAAGGATGTCGGCGTAGAGCTGCACTCTCTGTCCAAGTCCTACAACATGACAGGTTGGAGAATCGGATTTGTAGCGGGTAACCCGCTTGTAGTCAAAGCATTCAGCGACGTGAAGGACAACAATGACTCCGGTCAGTTCATCGCGATTCAAAAGGCTGCTGCTTATGGATTGAATCACCCTGAGATCACGGAAAAAATTGCAGAGAAATATTCCCGTCGTCACGACATGCTCGTTGCCGCACTGAACGAACTGGGCTTCCAGGCTGAAAAACCTAAAGGTTCATTCTTCCTGTATGTTGAAGCACCAAAAGGTGTGGTTGGTGGACGTCGCTTCGAATCCGGCGAAGATTTCTCCCAATTCCTGATCCGTGAGAAACTGATCTCATCCGTACCTTGGGATGATGCGGGTAACTTTGTTCGTTTCTCCGTAACCTTTGAAGCGAAGGGTGAAGAGGAAGAGAAACGTGTTATTGCTGAGATCAAACGTCGTCTGAGCGACGTACAATTTGAATTTTAATCGCAGTACCCAATAGTTAAATCATGTACTAACGAAGAGACCGGATACGGTCTCTTTTTTTATGCCCATATTAGATTTTTTTCATTTACTCCCTTTACAAAATTATACAAGCAACATATGATTAGATCTTTACGTTATTTGTTATATACAGAAGTTGTTTTTGAAGGGAGTTATTTCAATTGTTATCATCACGAACAAGTACGGTGTCCTCACCGGCAACAGGAACAGGTAGTACAGTGTCAGGATTATTCAGATTGTTAAGACCCAAACAGTGGACCAAAAATCTGCTGTTATTTGCTGCGTTACTATTCTCTTTTGAGGAGATTCGGACTGAAACCATTCTTGCGACGTTGCTTGGTTTTATTCTATTTAGCCTCGTTGCAGGCTGTGTGTATATTTTAAATGACTTTGTAGACCGGGACAGGGATCGACAGCATCCGGTGAAAAAGTATCGTCCCATGGCTTCTGGGCAGGTGAATCCGAGTCATGCTTTGTTGTTTGGCATTCTTCTATTAATCCTTTCCGTAGGAACGGCCTTCATGATGAACCCTCTATTCGGGGTGTTATGTATCGTCTATTTCCTGTTGAATGTATCATATTCATTTGTGCTGAAACATCTCGTTATCCTGGATATGATGACCATTGCAGCCGGTTTTGTACTTCGTGCCATTGCAGGTGGTGTGCTGATCCATGTGCCATTTACGCCGTGGTTTTTGATCTGTACAATGCTGTTGTCGTTGTTTTTGGCTATTGGCAAACGCAGAAATGAACTTACGTTGCTTGAGGGAAATACGGGATCACATCGTAAGGTTTTGGATAACTACTCCATTACGTTACTGGATCAATTCAATACGATTGTGACGACAGCTACGATTATCAGTTATTCCCTGTTCACATTCACTTCAGATCGAACCATTCATCTCATGTGGACGATTCCATTGGTTATTTACGGCATGTTCCGTTACCTGTATCTGATCCACATGAAGGACCAGGGAGGTTCGCCCGATCGTGTGCTGTTTGAGGACAAGCCCATATTAATTACGGTTACGTTGTATGTGATAAGTGTTATTACAATCTTTGCAATCTTTGAATAAAAGCTGAGGGGGATCAGGGTGAAAAGCACGAAAGTTGCCATTTTTGATATTGATAAAACGATCATACGCAGTGATTCCATGTTTCAATTTGTGCATTACGGAGTTCGCCGTTACCCGTGGCAGGTATGGAGATTACCTGTTATTGCATTACATACCGTGTTATTCAAGGCAGGCTTCATGACGGTTGAACAAGTCAAACGATCCTACTTTCAAGAAATTGAGCGTATGTCTGAAAAAGATCTCGAACATTTCTTTGATACTCGTTTGCGTACGTCCATTTTTGCCGAGGCCAGTGTAGAGATGCAACATCGCAAAGAAGCAGGTTATCATGTCTTGCTGGTAACTGCATCTCCTCATGCCTATATGAAATACTTTAATAATTTTCCGTGGGTGGATCACGTAATTGGAACTGAACTTGTCCGCCATGCGAATGGTTACACATGCAGAGTTGATGGCAGCAATTGCAAAGGGGAAGAGAAAGTACGCCGAATTCAGGCTTATCTGAGTGAGAAGAATATGGTCATTGATTATGACCAGTCATGTTCCTACTCGGATTCTTTATCCGACCTTCCAGTCATGCAGCTTGTAAGTCAACGATACTTTATTAACAAGCGTGTACCAGACATGGAGGCATTAACGTGGGGGAAATAAAATCGCGTCATACTGGTAAATGGTTGATGCTCGTTTCCGCTTTTCTGACAGCAACGGGTCAATTGTTCTGGAAATGGGGACTAACCGAGTGGATCTACCTGGGTGTTGGTTTTCTGTGTTATGGACTTGGAGCGATTTTGATGATCAAAGCTTTTGCTCTGGAAAAACTCTCTGTTGCTTATCCTCTGATGTGTGCCAGCTACGTATTTGCCTTAATCTATGGGTATTTTTTGCTTGGGGAAGAAATTACGGTGCAAAAGCTGGCAGCAGTTGTGTTGCTTGGAATCGGGGTGACATTAACCAGTGTTGATCGATAGCTGGATGGTTGCCGTATTAATTGTCATGACGTTGTGTGGTGCACTGGGCGGGGCCGGACTGAAAGCTTATGCTTCCAGTCGCAATCGTCTGCATGTATCCATGGGACTTGGATTCTACGGAACGGGTGCGTTGCTGAATATTGTATTGCTGAAGTTTCTTCCATTAACTGTAGTGTTGCCTGCGAACGCATTAACATATGTGTGGACTCTTATCATAGCGCGACTGGTATTTAAAGAGACAGTGGGCCCTTTACGCTGGATCGGTGTGGCATGTATTATGGGTGGCTTACTATTACTGGTATTTTAGAACTTAATTAATCAGGATGTGAAAAGAAAGCATGAACTTTTTAGATTACTTATTTTATAATCGCAGAGCCAACTGGACAGCCTTTTACCTGTTTGCAGGATTTGCTCTGTTCTATGGTTTAATGAACGGCTCGTATGTTCTGTACATTGAAAATAATGCAGAGATGCTTGGGGCCTATAGCCCATTTAATACAACGCTGTTTCCAATCAATTTATTCAACTTTGATCCTTCAATGTATTATGGGGACAACAGTTCTTCCGTGATCCATCCGCTGATCTCCTTTCTCGCAGTCACCCTTGCGGCTGTAGCGAAGCTTCTGGGAGGCAACTGGTTCTTTCTAATCCTGCAATCGCTGGTGAATGCGGGTTCGGTGGTGCTGGCGTATCTGTTCCTGAGTCAAAAAGAAGATAAACAGACCATCGTACCGTTGCTGTTCGCCTTACTGTTTGGTTTCAGTTCCTACCTGATGTATACTGCGTTGATTCCGGACTCGTATCCGTATGTACAGTTCGTTATCTTTCTCTCTGTAGTTTACATGCAATATACTCGTGAGCGTCAGGACGTACGTTATGTACCCAACGCATTGCTTGCATCGATTAACTTTGGACTAACCTCGACCAATATCGTACCATTTGCTGCTGCCACATTCTTCAATATGCATGCATGGCGCAATAAGGCGAATTTGAAAAAATACATCGGCATCATGGCACTGGCGGTTCTGGTCATCGTCGTATTAACTGGCATTCAGTATGTTGCCTTTGGAGGTCGCAGCTGGGTTAGTAACTGGCTGTTGGGCATTCAAAATGGTGGAACAAGCTATGCAACACCATTCCAGTTCGCTGTTCATTGGAAAGCATTGAACATGTTAACCATTAATCCGATGCTGACACCGAAGATGCATTTACTGGACCCGGGCATGGCGGCCTTTGTTACGGATCTATCACGTTCCAATCCAATCTATGTGCAGATGACAGGTATCTTTGTTTTACTACTGGCATTCATGGGCTTCATTAAGGGTATTCGTGAACGTGAAGTGTGGACCCTGGTGCCATATATTCTGTTTGCCTTTTTTCTTCATGTCGTCGTGGGCTTTGGTCTGGCTGTATTTCAATATGATATGTACCTGTATGCGGGGCATTATCTGTTTGCGTTTTTCCTGTTGGGTGGAGGTTTCGTCATCAGCCTTCGTCCGGGATTGAGGAAAAAATTGGTTATAGGCTTGATCATGTTATGTGTCATCGTTACGGTAAGTAACAACATCTATCGCCATGTAGAAACATTAACAACAATCAAACAATCCTATAATCAGTTGGAACAGGAACGCTCAGTGAAATAGTCAAATAGTAAATGTATCGATTCATATAATGAAACGAGAAAAGGCCATTGGATGTAAAGTCCAATGGCCTTTTCTTAATTAGTGTTGAGCAAAATGAGTTAAGCAATAATTTTGGTCTTCTTGGCATTCTCGGCTGAACGTTTGGTGAGACTGCTGAGTGGACGTTTCAAAGCGAGAGCAACAATGAGACTCAGCGCGATGAACATACACAACCACAGAATATCCTTGATGGCAGTAGACCACAATATGCCGCCGACCGACTCACGCAGCAGACTGATCGCATACGTGAAGGGCATGAACGGATTCAATGCCTGGAAAAAGGGAGATGTCATGCTGATTGGGAACGTACCGCCGGAGCTGGAGAACTGGAACACCATGAAGATAATGGCGATCCCTTTTCCGATATTTCCAAATACGGACAGCAGGGTGTACGTTATGGTGACAAATACGGCACTCACCAGCATGGCAAACAGGACAAACCACAGTTTATCTGCAACATAGGTACCCAGGATTAAGATATCTCCCAGGGTGACACATATCGCCTGAAGTAACCCAATGGTCAGAAAAGTAGCGAGACGTCCAAGATACAACTCATATCCCCGGAACTTACCCCCAGGATTCTCAGCTTCGGCACGAAGCAGAGAAATCAACAGTGTTGAGCCAACCCACAGAGACAGCACGCCATAAAATGGTGACATAGCCGATCCATAATTCGGAATTGGGTAAAGCTGTTGTTCCTTAATTTGCACCGGACTTGCAAGAAAAGCACTTTCTTCTTCGATATCGCCGCGCAAAAGTTTGGCGATTTCGGCAAACTGGTTATTACCTTCGACCTCACGAAGTTTGTCAGCAGCCTTGCTGATGGCACTTTCCAATGCTGGCAGATCATCACGTACCAGCGTGGCAACTCTGTGAACTCCTTTTTCGACCTCCGGAAGCTGGTTCTGGACAAAATCCGATGCCTTGCCTATCTGTTTCTCGGCATTAGGCAGATCATTACGAACAAAGTCAGCGGCTTCGTTCAGTTTGTTTCCCAGCTTGGGCAGTTCGTTTCGAATTAATGAAGACACTGTGTTCAGAGCTTGGATAAAACCTTCACTTTTGTTCGCGAGTGTCTCTGATATCTCATGGATCTTAGATTGTATTTGAGGCAGTTCGCTCTGGATTTTTGTCAACTCGGTCTGCCCAAACGTAATCCCTTCTTTGGCTGATGCAAGAATGTCTGCAATATCCGGAATACGATCTTTTGCTCCTTGTAGAGTTTCTGCTGAAGTGGAGAGGGTAGACCTGAACTTATCCGCACCAGCTGCAAGTGCAGGAGATATTTCACTTTCATAGGTGTTTAAGATATTGCCAATCCCGCTGCTGATGTCCTTCGAGAGTGTATTTAACTGAGCGATGACGTCTGTCGGTGGAGTTGTATTACGACGCATGGCATCACTGATGATGCCAGTCAAGCGGATTTGCAACTGAAGTTTATCAGAAATGGAGTTCAGTTGTGTAATTTTATCGGCAAGCGGTTGGCTTGGAAGCAATTTATTGATGTTGCCCAATAGTTCTGCCATACTGTCCACGAGTTTTACCGCAATCCCTAAACGCGAAGCAATCCGGTCGAGATCTTCTGCTGTAGGAAGGTTACTAAGATCAGAATGTTGCAATTGTGCAAATACGTCTCCTGCAGCGTTAGTAATCTGCTGCACCAGCAGCAGATTTTGGCGGATCGCCGGGCCAATTGTCTGAAACGCTTCTTCACTGGAATCCACGAACTGATTTAATCCCTCAGCAAGCTCAATCCCGTTGCCAGCGATTTGTGATACTTTGTCCAAATCTTGCTCTGCTGCCGTTACGATAGACAGAGCTTTGTTGGTTTTATCCAACGCTGTTTGGATGACATCTGATACCTGGCCAAAGTTTTCATCCACTTCTCGAATGCGTTCTACCGCTTTTTGTATATCCGGTATCCGCCCTTGAATAGCCAGCACTTCGGAAGCCGCATCATTGATTTGTGGCCAATACTCCTGCACCTTGAGCACATACTGTGCTGCTTCATTGATTTCAGGCAGTTTTTTCTCGATTTCAACGATCTTTTGAGCATCTTTTACAATCTCGGGCATGGCTTTTTCTACTTCCAGAACCTTTTGACCTGCGGCTTGAATAGCCGGAAGATTTTTCTCCAGTGTAAAAATGCCATTCTCCATCTTGCGCAAAGTTGGAAGCTGGGTGTTAATTTCAACCCCGGCTTCCTTCAACTTGGTTAGAACGGCCTCACTGACGGCTTCAGTGAAACTTTCATTGATTTGTGTTGTTATGGCAGATACACCGGAGCCTGTGATTTTAGGAGCAATGGCATTGACTTTCTCATTAACGGTATAGATTACCTCTGGACGTTCCAGCTTTCCGTCAACGATACCTGTAATTTTGGACGAAAAGTCTCCGGGAATGAGCAGGCTTGCATAATATTCTCCTGTTTGTACCCCCCGACTAGCCTCAGTCCAATCTACAAAAGTCCAGCCCAGCTTCTCGTTGTGTTTGAGGCTGGTTACCAGTTCGTCTCCGATATTAACGTTGGTTCCTTCAACAGTCGCACCCTCATCCTCGGTTGTCACTGCAATTTTGATCCCTTGAGTGTTACTGTATGGGTCCCAGACGGATTTCACATTGACCCAGTCATATACCCCGGGTAGTAGAATAATAGCCACAATTAGAAATATACCTGTGGGGACCTTCAGAATATGCAACCAGTCTGTTTTGTAAACGTGCCAAATGTGACGCATGACTTCCTCCTAAATGTACATAAATGTAGGGCGTATCTTATTTCTATGTCGCTTATTTGTGAATCTTATGTATATCGGCATTATTGCAGCATCTATGAATGGGTTCATGTTTATAAACTGTACCCATTCCACTCGTTGCTAATTCGGAATCTTCATATATTACTTAAATAAAACTCACCGTTTGTTCTAAAAAGAAGTGTCTGTCTCTACTTGAGTATAGTCAGAGGTTTATTTTGGTTATATCAAATTTCTCATTTGCCTATGGATAAATATGCAGAAATGATGTATAATTATGAATAACCAATGAGATGTATTGTGCATGGATGTTTTTCAGCCTAACTGCTGATTCTAAGAAGAACGTAGCAGAGGGTTTTCACCTGCGATGGTGAGGTGTTGACAGGGGGTTGTCTTTCTGTCATAATTCATGAAGACAAACGGACATATTGAGTACAGAACCCTGTGAGGTCCTGCAATATGAACGACATGAATAGCACCTTTAAATCAGTCCCGTGAGACTGGCAAGGTAACGTGAACGATACATCGTTTTTTGCTGCGGCAAATGAAACGATGCATCCCCGAGAGTAAACTTTCTTCAGAGCGGTCTGAAGTTCGGAGACTCCTTGCCAATAAACACGGCAAGGAGTCTTTTTTGTTCTCCTCGTCACGGGGCCATGATGCTGAAGGGATATCCTGAGGAGGCTGAACGCATGAGCACAGAGACACATGTCATTATGGATGAGACGGCGATCCGCCGCGCACTAACACGGATTGCCCATGAGATATTGGAGAAAAACAAAGGAATCGACGATTGTGTGTTGGTCGGTATTCGTACACGCGGGGTTTACCTGGCAGAACGGATTGCCGCCAAGATTGAAGAAATCGAAGGCGCCAAAGTCCCCTGGGGAGAACTGGATGTGACTCCTTACCGCGATGACCGCTTGGACGAAAATAAAGCGAATCGCAAGGAAATGTTGATTATGACACCTGAATCACTTTCGATCCACAACAAAAAAGTGATTTTGTTCGATGATGTGCTCTATACCGGACGGACGATTCGCGCAGCGATGGATGCCCTGATGGACTGTGGAAGACCGCAGAACATTCAGCTGGCTGTACTCGCAGACCGCGGACACCGGGAACTTCCGATCCGACCTGATTTTATCGGCAAGAATGTGCCGACTTCCAAATCAGAGGAGATCGAAGTTGCACTCATGGAAACGGATGGACAGGACGAAGTCAAAATCACTCAGAACCGGGGGGAGCAAGCATAATGATTACACAGACAGCATTGAGAGACCGAAGCTTGCTTGGACTGAAGGAACTTAGTCGAGGAGAAATTGAGTCCATTCTGAACAGAGCGGCTCACTGGGAAGCGCAGAAAGAGAAACTGGTTCCTGTACTGGAATCACGCTTCGTTGCGAACATGTTCTTCGAGAACAGCACACGTACCCGCTTCTCTTTCGAAATGGCAGAGAAACGCCTGGGCGCACAAGTGCTGAACTTTACGGCAGCCGCATCCAGTGTGGAAAAAGGAGAGTCCATTTACGATACGGTACGAACACTTGAGTCGATGGGCATTGATGCAGGCGTGATCCGGTTGAAACCGGCAGGCGTTCTGCAACAACTGGCTCAGAAAGTGAATGTACCACTCGTGAACGCTGGAGACGGCAACAATGAGCATCCCACACAGGCCTTGCTGGACCTCTACACGATGAGGAAAGCATTTGGCGAACTGAAAGGCTTGCGTGTTTCCATCATTGGTGACATCCTGCATAGCCGTGTAGCTCGTTCCAACCTGTGGGCACTGCAAAAGTTTGGTGCAGATGTACGCTTCTGTGCTCCGCAAACAATGCAGGCACCGGAACTCGCAGAGCATGCTCCTTATGTCGGTCTTGAAGAAGCGCTGGATGCAGATGTAGTCATGATGCTCCGTGTTCAACTGGAACGTCATCAACATGGCTTAATTACTTCAGCTGAGGATTATCGCGAACACTACGGATTGACGGAAGAACGTGCGTCACGCCTAAAACCAAGCACCATTATCATGCACCCTGCTCCTGTGAATCGCAATGTCGAGGTAGATGACGCGGTTGTGGAGAGTGAAGCATCGCGGATCTTCCCGCAGATGGCAAACGGCGTTCCAATCCGCATGGCGGTTATGGAACGTGCGATGAAACTGTAACAGGGTCTGGCTGTGGGTCATAGGCTGATGGTACGGAAGTTCTTATAGAGCAATAGAGAGTACACGATAAAGAAAATCATCCGGCTTGCCTGGTAAGCCGGACAGAACCGAAGCGGAGGGCAATTATGCTACAGATTATAAAAAACGCGAACATCTTGAACCAACAAGGGGAACTTGAACGGAAAACCATCATTATAGATGAAGGTAAAATTAAAAAAATCGCTGGTCTGGAAGACCAAGCCGTACTGGATGCCGAAAAGTCAGCGCAAAGTGTAACAGACGCATCAGGCAAACTGGTCATTCCGGGATTGATCGATATGCACGTACATTTGCGTGAACCTGGATTCGAACACAAAGAGACGATCGAGACAGGTGCCCGTTCAGCAGCACAAGGTGGTTTTACAACGATCGCTTGCATGCCGAACACGAGACCAGTAACAGATACAGCGGAAGTTGTGAAACTGGTATTGGATAAAGCCAAAGAAGCTGATCTGGTTAAAGTGTTGCCTTATGCAGCCATTACAAAAAACGAACTGGGTCGTGAACTTACCGATTTTGCCGCATTAAAAGAAGCTGGTGCTATTGGATTCACAGATGACGGTGTAGGCGTACAAAACGCTCAAATGATGAAAGATGCCATGAGCCTCGCGGCAAGCATGGATATGCCCGTGATCGCTCACTGTGAAGATGACTCACTGGTTGTTGGTGGATATGTGACGGAAGGTGAGTTTTCGAAGCGTCACGGCATCAAAGGGATTCCAAATGAATCCGAAGCTATCCACGTTGGCCGTGATATCCTGCTCGCAGAAGCAACGGGAGTTCACTACCATGTCTGTCACGTAAGTACAGAGCAATCGGTTCGCTTGATTCGTCTAGCGAAGTCCATCGGCATTAAAGTAACTGCTGAGGTGTGTCCGCACCATCTGGTGTTATCGGATGAAGATATCCCGGGCATGGACGCCAACTGGAAAATGAACCCGCCTCTGCGCTCACCACGCGATGTGCAGGCTTGTATCGAAGGTTTGCTGGACGGCACGTTGGATATGATCGTAACTGATCACGCGCCACACAGTGAAGAAGAGAAAGCCAAAGGCATGGAGCTGGCACCGTTCGGAATCGTAGGATTCGAAACAGCCTTCCCGCTGCTGTACACGAAGTTTGTGGAAACAGGACTGTGGAGCTTGGACTTCCTGGTGAAACGTATGACAGCTGATCCGGCACGTGTATTCCGACTGGATACAGGCAAACTGGAAGAGGGAGCACCAGCGGATATCACGATGATTGACCTGAACGAAGAAAAAGCAGTTGATCCTGCAACGTTTGCAACCAAAGGAAGAAACACTCCATTCACAGGCTGGAAGCTGAAAGGCTGGGCCACACAAACATGGGTGGATGGCAAAAGCGTATGGAGCAACACTGTACAACAATAAAACGGTAATTTAGTAAATTGATAAATTAGTAACGCTATATCTTTAAATCTTTAAATCAGCAATAGTAACTCTTAACTTTTTTAAAACAACAAATCTTTTTTAAATCTAACTCTAGCTCTAACTCTAGAACTTAATCTATAACTTTTTACACCAGTAACATCTTTTCAACTAACTCGAGGCAAATCATGCCGAGAGTCTAACATACGAAACAAGCAAAGTTGAATGTCATGATTTTGAACTTGGACTCCAACGTAACTGCGGAGCGGACAGAAAAGACCCGAAGAAGCAAAGCGTTCGCCTTTATCACCGGATTACATCATTTGAAAAATGATAAAAAGTAGTCCGGGGATAACAGCGATCAAAGGGTTTTCTGTACGCGGAGCCGCACAATCGTAACGTCACCCATGTTCAACTCAAAATATTCAACGTTGATAAACACAGAGGAGTGAAATGGGATGCAGGCACAGGCAAGATTATTGTTGGAAGACGGCACACTGTTCACCGGGAAAGCATTTGGTGCTGAAGGTGAAACTACAGGTGAGGTCGTTTTTAATACGGGAATTACAGGCTATCAAGAGGTGCTTTCGGATCCTTCCTATTGCGGTCAAATCGTGACCATGACGTATCCACTGATCGGAAACTACGGTATTACGCGTGATGACTTTGAGTCGATTCGTCCATACGTGCACGGTTTCGTTGTGCGTCGTCATGAGCCAACGCCAAGCAACTGGCGTGCGGAATACAGCGTAGACAATCTGCTCAAAGAATACGGCATCGTAGGAATCAGCGAAATTGATACACGCATGTTGACTCGCCGGATTCGTCACCACGGCACAATGAAGGGAATTCTCACAACAGGATCGAAGCCTGTGGAAGAACTGCTGGAGATGATGGGAGACACCACCATTGCCGAGCTGCGTAACCAGGTGCCAATGACTTCTACAGAACATGTCTACAACAGCCCGGGAACGGCTGAGCGTATTGTGCTCGTGGATTATGGTGCTAAAACAGGAATCTTGCGCGAACTCAGCAAACGTAACTGTGACGTTGTTGTTGTTCCACACGATGTAACAGCAGACGAAATTCGTCGCCTGAACCCGGACGGCATTCAACTGTCCAATGGCCCTGGGGACCCGAAAGACGTACCTCACGCAGTTAACATGATCAGTGAACTGCTTGGCGAATACCCGATCTTCGGTATCTGCCTGGGTCACCAGTTGTTCGCACTTGCAGCAGGAGCAGACACCGAAAAACTCAAGTTTGGACATCGCGGAGGAAACCACCCGGTGAAAGAACTGGAGAGCGGACGTTGCTTCATCACATCCCAGAACCATGGATTTACCGTAAACGAAGAGTCTGTGAAGAGTACAGACCTGGAAGTTACACATATCAACAATAACGATAAGACCATTGAAGGTCTGAAACATAAATCATTCCCGGCATTCTCGGTTCAATATCACCCTGAAGCAGCCCCGGGTCCTTACGACAACAGTTATCTGTTTGACCGCTTCATCGAGATGATTCGCGAGCACAAAATCACTAACCCGCAAAAGCCGCGTCAAGCCGTATTGGCAGCCGCAGTGAAAGGAGCACAATAACATGCCGATTAACAAAGATCTCAAAAAAATCCTGGTGATTGGTTCCGGTCCAATCGTCATCGGTCAAGCGGCCGAGTTTGACTATGCCGGTACACAAGCCTGCCAGGCTCTGAAAGAAGAAGGCGTGGAAGTTGTACTTATCAACAGCAACCCGGCGACCATTATGACAGATACAAACATGGCTGACAAAGTATACATCGAACCAATCACCCTGGATTTTGTAACCCAAATCATCCGTCAGGAGCGTCCAGATGGCTTGTTGCCAACACTGGGTGGTCAAACAGGACTGAACATGGCTGTAGAGCTGGCTCGTGCAGGCGTGCTGGAACGTGAAAATGTGAAATTGCTCGGAACGCAACTGACATCCATCGAGAAAGCGGAAGATCGCGATCTGTTCCGTGACCTGATGCGTGAATTGGAACAACCTGTACCAGAGAGTGTAATCGTAACGACACTTGAAGAATCACTTGAATTTGCGAATGAGATTGGTTATCCAATCATCGTGCGTCCAGCCTATACACTGGGCGGAACAGGCGGCGGAATCTGTGCGAACGAAGAAGAGCTGCGTGAGACGGTGGCAGCGGGAATTCGTTACAGCCCGATCGGGCAATGTCTGGTCGAGAAGAGCATTGCAGGCATGAAAGAAGTCGAGTATGAGGTTATGCGGGACAAAAACGATAACTGTATCGTTGTCTGCAACATGGAAAACTTTGACCCGGTAGGTGTTCACACAGGCGACAGTATCGTCGTAGCACCAAGCCAAACGTTGTCGGACCGTGAATATCAAATGCTGCGTTCAGCTTCCCTGAAAATCATCCGTGCCCTGAACATCGAGGGTGGATGTAACGTACAGTTTGCACTGGACCCACACAGCTTCCAATACTATGTTATCGAAGTAAATCCACGGGTAAGCCGTTCATCAGCTCTGGCTTCCAAAGCAACGGGTTATCCGATTGCAAAAATGGCTGCCAAAATTGCCATGGGTTATACCTTGGATGAAATCGTGAACCCGGTAACAGGCCAAACGTATGCTTGCTTCGAGCCTACACTGGATTATATCGTGAGCAAAATCCCACGCTGGCCGTTCGACAAGTTCATCTCGGCGAACCGTAAACTGGGAACGCAGATGAAAGCAACAGGCGAAGTCATGGCGATTGGCCGGACATTCGAAGAGTCGATCCACAAAGCAGTTCGTTCCCTGGAAATTGGCGTACATCGCCTCTACCTGAAGGATGCCGAAACGCTGGACGAAGCTACCCTGAACGAACGTCTGATCAAAGCAGATGATGAGCGTATCTTCCTGATTGCCGAAGCATTCCGCAGAGGGTATACGTTGCAACAACTGCAAGACCTGACCAAGATTGACTGGTGGTTCCTGGACAAAATCGAAGGTCTGATCGCATTCGAAGATCGCATTCGCGAAGAATCCGAATTGTCTTCCGACATTCTGTATCAAGCGAAACGCCTTGGATTCACAGACCGTGCCATTGCTGAACTGCGTGCGCAAGGTCAACCAGGAGGCACATTAACAACTGAAGCGGAAGTTAGAACTCGTCGGGAAGCAGAGAATCTGCGCCCAGTGTACAAAATGGTAGATACATGTGCGGCTGAGTTTGAAGCCACAACGCCATATTACTACTCCACTTACGAGACAGAAAATGAAGTAATCCCTTCTGACAAGAAAAAAGTTGTGGTACTGGGTTCAGGACCAATCCGGATCGGTCAAGGGATCGAGTTCGACTACTCTACTGTACACGCAGTATGGGCATTGCAAAAAGCAGGCTATGAAGCAGTCATTATCAACAATAACCCGGAGACGGTGTCTACGGACTTTAATACATCGGATCGCCTGTACTTTGAACCGCTCTTCTTCGAAGATGTCATGAACGTGATTGAACAGGAGAAACCAGTAGGAGTTATCGTACAATTTGGTGGTCAAACGGCCATCAACCTGGCAGCACCACTGCGTAATGCAGGTGTAACCATTCTTGGAACGGATCTGGAAAGCATCGATGAGGCGGAGGATCGCAAGAAGTTCGAGCGTCTGCTCTCCCGTCTGGAGATTGCACAGCCAAAAGGTAAAACGGTCATTTCCGTTGATGATGCAGTAGAAACAGCTCAAAGTCTGGGCTACCCGGTACTGGTTCGTCCTTCCTACGTACTCGGCGGTCGTGCGATGGAGATTGTATACTCCGATGCTGAATTGCTGACATACATGGAACAGGCGGTTAAAATCAATCCGGAGCATCCGGTCCTGATCGACCGTTACATGATGGGTAAAGAAGTTGAGGTTGACGCCATCTGTGATGGTGAAACGGTATTGATTCCGGGAATCATGGAACATATCGAGCGTGCAGGGGTTCACTCTGGTGACTCCATCGCGGTATATCCTCCTCAACATCTGTCCCAGGATTTGAAAGAGAAAATTGTAGAGATTACAATCAAAATTGCGAAAGAACTGAAAACGGTAGGTTTGGTCAACATCCAGTTTGTTATCCATGATGGTCAAGTGTACATTATCGAAGTGAACCCGCGTTCATCCCGTACCGTACCATTCCTGAGCAAAGTAACCAACATTCCGATGGCTAACTTGGCAACACAAGCTATTCTGGGTGTGAAACTGAAAGATCTTGGTTATGTCGATGGACTGTGGCCTGAATCGGATCATGTATCTGTTAAAGTTCCGGTCTTCTCCTTCGCGAAGCTGCGTCGTGTAGAACCAACCCTCGGACCTGAGATGAAGTCTACAGGTGAGGTTATGGGTCGTGACCCGAATTACGCTAAAGCGTTGTTCAAAGGTCTCATCGGCGCAGGAATGAAAATTCCGGCAACCGGAGCGATCGTAGTAACTGTAGCAGACAAAGACAAAGACGAAGCGGTTCCTTTGCTCGAAGGTTTCTACAGACTGGGTTACAAAATCATGGCTACCGGCGGAACAGCAGCTGCGCTTGAAGCAGCGAACATTCCAGTAACGACTGTGAACAAATTAAGTGAAGGTTCGCCGAACATTCTGGATATGATCCGCAGCGGCGAAGCAAACTTTGTCTTCAACACACTCACCAAAGGCAAAACACCGCAGCGTGATGGATTCCGTATCCGTCGTGAAGCGGTAGAAAACGGCATTGTATGTATGACTTCATTGGATACGATTCGTGCGCTGCTGATCATGCTGCAAACGATCAACTTCTCTTCGGAAGCAATGCCTGTCTTTGTAAAATAAATAACTCTCTGATGAAGGACATCAGTCAGCCTGCGGGCTGGCGGGATGTCCTTTATATCGGGCAAAAACGGAAAAAATGAGCAAGTGGAGGGGAGCGCTGGTGATGAATCAAGCGAGTTTCAATGAAATGGCTGGCCGTCTGATGGTGGCACTGGATTATCCTGGAGCGGAAGAAGCTCAAGAATTGGTACAAGCTCTTGAGGGCATTCCCTGTTATCTGAAGGTGGGCATGCAGCTGTTCTACGCAGCAGGACCGGACTTTATTCGGGAGCTGAAATCCAAAGGTTACTCCGTTTTTCTGGATGTGAAAATGCATGATATTCCTAATACCGTTCGTGGCGGTGCTGAGAGTATCACACGTCTGGGTGTAGACATGTTCAATGTACATGCAGCCGGTGGAACCCTCATGATGCGTGCTGCACGTGAAGGTGCTGAGGCAGCGATCGCTGCCGATCCTTCTTTACGCAAGCCCGAGATCATTGCGGTGACCCAATTGACCAGTACAAGCCTGGAAACGATGAATACCGAGATTGGTATTCCGGGAAGTGTGGAAGCTGCTGTGGTTCGTTATGCTGGACTGGCCCAAGAGGCCGGACTGGATGGAGTTGTTGCTTCCCCGCTGGAAGTGCCTGCAATCCGAGCAGCGTGCGGAAGTGCTTTTCACACCGTTACACCGGGAATTCGTCCAGCAGGTAGTGGTCTGGGAGATCAGACACGCGTCTTGACGCCAGGTGAAGCCATCGCCAGAGGCAGTCATTACATTGTTGTAGGCAGACCTATTACAGGCGCTCCCAATCCGCGTGAAGCGGCAGAAACCATTTTGAAGGAGATGTTGAACGCATGATCGAACTGAATGAGATTCCGAATCATATTGCTTCCCAACTGTTGAAAATTAAAGCCGTGGCGTTACGTCCGCAGCAGCCATTTACATGGACATCCGGCATCAAATCACCAATATACTGCGATAACCGTTTAACGATGTCCTATCCCGAGATTCGTAATGATATCGCTGAAGCCTTTGCAACGATTATTCGGAACCAATACCCGGATGCAGAAGTCATTGCAGGTACGGCAACAGCAGGTATCCCGCATGCTGCCTGGGTGGCCCAGAAGCTGAATCTGCCGATGGCCTACATTCGTGATAAAGCGAAAGGACACGGCAAGGAGAACCTGATCGAAGGTCTGATTACCGAAGGACAGAAAGTAGTTGTCATCGAAGATCTGATCTCCACAGGTGGAAGCTCGATCAAAGCAGCCGAAGCCGTACGTGTAGCAGGTGCAACCCCTCTCGCCGTTCTTGCGATCTTCAGCTATCAGCTGGATAAAGGTGTTAAAGCATTTGAAGATGCTGGAATTCCACTTCAGACGTTGTCCAATTACACCGCGCTGATGGATGTGGCTTTGGCTCAGGGAACGATTCAGGAGAGTGACTTTGAATTGCTCAAATCTTGGCGTGAAGATCCTTCTTCATTTGGTAAATAATATCATTGATACCTCGAAAAAATGTTCAGGATTGAACGGTATCAAAATTGTAATGATTGCCGTCATAGCGGCAAAACCATCGAATATGCTAGAGGCATCCCGTACTTTGGGGTGCTTTTTTTGTTTGTTCATCAAAATATTAACTTTTTCACTCTACCGTTGTAAAAAGCTTGTAACTTTTAGTTGGGATCGGTCGTTTATAATTCAGTGTAGGATGGAACAGATTTCTAATTTTAGGTTTTTTGAAGAAATGAACGGGATTTCAAGAAAGGATGAGCGTGATTGCTGGCATGAAGAATTTATTTCTCAGAAAAAGACCTGCCAAGAGCCAGTCAGGCGATGAACATCAACAGGGGGAAACACCGTTAGAGACATCGACGGAGTCGGGGGAAAATACATACAACAATGAACACGATTACCCGACGAATAAACCTCCGTTACCTGAAAGTGAAATCGCTTCAGATGAAGTGGCTGCAGCTGCTGTCACTACCGTTGAGGAACCCCAGAAGAAGATCAAACCAAAGAAGGATATGCTGCCTCCATATGATGGACCTGTACTGGAGGTGCGTAACGTGCATCGCAGTTTCCAGACAGGCAGTCGTATCATCCATGTGCTCAAAGGCATTGATATGGAAGTGAATCCGCAACAACTGGTCATGCTGAAGGGGCGATCAGGCTCAGGCAAAACAACACTGCTGAATATGCTCGGTGGACTGGATCAGCCTTCAAGTGGAGACATTCTGTTCTCCGGTCAGCCTCTTCAGGATTGGGGAGATCGGCGGCGGACCGCTTTGCGGCGCAAAGAGATCGGTTTTATTTTCCAGGCATATGCACTCATGCCCTTATTATCTGCTTGGGAAAATGTAGAACTGTCGCTGCGCATGGCGGACGTTCCGCGAGCGGAGTGGAAGGACAGGGTTGGTCACTGTCTGGATCTGGTTGGACTCTCCAAACGGGTGAAGCACCGACCTTTCGAAATGTCGGGGGGAGAGCAACAGCGGGTGGCTATAGCCAAGGCGATTGCCCATAGACCCAGATTGTTGCTTGCGGATGAGCCTACAGCGGAACTGGATTCCAAGATGGGCGCTCAGGTCATGGCCGTATTCCGCAATATTATTGAAGTAGAACAAGTAACAATATGTATGACTACACACGATCCTACAATTTTGGAGGTTGCGGACCATGTTTATGAAATGGCGGACGGCAGATTTATCAAGTAAAGGGGCCGCTCCGAAGAGGGGGAAACGCGCAGCACTTATTGTACTTGGTGCAATAATGGTTGCAACGATGTCCGGCTGCTCATTGCTGCCGTCAGAAACAGAGGAAGAAGTGCTTCCACCTATTACACCACCAACGATCTCTAAGAAACCGGAATATGAAGTCCGGACGGAAACGTTGGAGAAAAAAGTAAGTGGCAGCGGTAAGATGATGAGTCAGCGGGAAGAGAAGGTGTACTTCACGCTTGATGGCATGCATGTCAAAGAGTTAAATGTTAAACCAGGGGATAAAGTGAAAAAAGGCCAGCTTCTGGCCGTGCTCGATGTGGAAAGTGTAGAGAAAGAGATCCGTGGCAAGAAACTGGCTATTCGCAAATCCGAAGTTCAAATGAAGGAAACACTCCGCAAGAAGGATGAGATGGACCCGGTAGAGTTCGAAGAATCAACGATTGCGTTTGAAGAACTACGCCAGGAACTCGCTGATCTGGAGGAACAACTGGGCAAAGCCACGTTGACCGCTCCGTTTGGTGGCACCGTTATTGCTGTGCAGGTAGAGAAGGGTGCAGCCGTGAAAGCGTATGATCCGATTGCTACGATTGCGGATACATCCAATCTGGTTGTGGCAGCTACCTTTGCCAAGGAGGATCTGGAGAAGTTCTCCGCGGGTATGAAGGCAGAAGTAGATATTAATGGAGCTGGTAAAGTCGCTGGCAAAATTAAAGTCATGCCTATCGCGGAAGCATCGGGAAGCGGTAGTGGCGAAGGGACGGGTGAAGGTGGTACGCCTCCAACCAAGGAAACGCTGGATAAGTATGTCATCGTTACACTTGCAAAAATGCCAAAAGGCGTCGAACGTGGCACACCACTATCGGTCTCGATTGTAACGCAGCGTACCGAGAACGCAATTGTGATTCCTGTATCCGCTTTGCGCTCCATCGGCTCAAGAACGTACGTACAAGTGGTGGAGAGTGATGGCAGTAAGCGTGAAGTGGACGTTGAAGTTGGACAGCAGACATCGACAGATGTCGAGATTCTGAAAGGTCTGACCGTAGGTCAGAAAGTAGTGGGACGCTAATGGGGCTGCCATTGCTTCGGCTGCTGTTCCGCAAAATGTGGAACACGCGCTGGATGACCTTCAGCACACTGATCGGATTGATTGTGGCGGTAGCGTTCACCGTCAGTATTCCAATGTATGCCGATGGTGCGTTGAAACGGGTCGTCGCGCAAACGCTGCAGGATAACAGTGAAGGGTTGCCAGCCGGTTCGTTGCTTATGAGTTATCAGGCACCTGGTGGCGTGAAGACAGACACACGGGGTCTGGATGAAGTCGATCGTTATATTCGTGAGGATGTCCCTCGCGATATTGGTTTTCCTTTTCATACGTATGTGAATTCAAGATCTATTCGCAGCACAGAGGTGAGCCCGGAAGATCCAACCAAAGTGGATGCCAGCAGGGCGCGCAGTATGAGTCTGGGTACGATGAGTGGGCTGGATGCACAGGTGAATTACTCTGCCGGGGTGAAACCTGGAAACCAGGTCAAAGATGACACGATTGAGGCAGTCATGTTGGAAGAGGGCATGTATCGTAACGATCTGCATATCGGTGACATTCTGGAATATCCGGTGTATAGCGGTCTTGATATCACGTTACGTGTGAAGATTACGGGTTCCTTCAAGGCAGATGATCCGAACAGCCCTTACTGGGTACAAGGATTTGACGGCATGATGAATGGACTTTATGTGGATGAATCGGTTTTTAATGATGTTTTACTGAAGGAAAAAGGGATTTCACTTCAAAATTCACGTTGGTATTATGCCTTTGATCTGAAAGAAATTCAAACCAGCCAGTTATCAGGTCTGACTTCCATGCTGGAAAGGCTGGATATCGATCTGTACCAGCGGCTGAAAGATACAAAAGTGGACATCACCTTTGGTGATCTGCTTAAGCAGTTCCGCAGTCAGAGTCTGCAACTGCAGACGATGTTGTTTACCTTGGCAGCACCGATGATTGCGATGGTCTTTTATTTTATTGCGATGAATGCCAGACAGTCATTACAGAAGCAAGAGAGTGATATTGCGGTATTGCGCAGCCGTGGAGCTTCAGCTCGGCAGATATTCTCTCTCTACCTGCTTGAAGGCATATTTCTGGGGGTTATTGCGCTCGTTATTGGGCCGTTGCTTGGTTGGTTTATGGCCAAGAGTATCGGTTCAGCAAGTGGCTTTCTCTCGTTCGTAGATCGGAAGTCTATTCCGATCGGTGTATCAAAAGAAGCCATTCTCCTGGGCGTAGCAGCGGTCCTTGTTGCGATCATCGCATCCCTTATCCCTGCGATAACCTATGCACGGGCAACCATTGTTTCGGCCAAACGGCGGCAAGCACGAACAGATCGTGCTCCAGTATGGCAACGCTGGTTCCTGGACGTTGTGTTGCTGGGTCTGGCTGGATATGGATACTACCTGTTCTATGAACGTCAGATGTTGACCTTCCAGACGGGAATGACAACCGATCAGCTGCAGGTACAGCCGTTTCTGTTCTTTGTACCCGCACTCGCGATCTTTGCGCTTGGACTATTCTTCCTGCGCTTGTTCCCATGGATATTGAAGCTCATCCAGCTGATCGGTCGTAAATTTCTCCCGGTCCCGCTGTATCTGACATTAACACAGTTGTCGCGTTCATCTTCTTCATATTATCCGCTGATGATCCTTCTTGTACTGACACTGGGACTTGGGGTATACAACTCGGCTGCTGCTCGGACGATTGATTTGAATTCCACTGAGCGTACCTTGTACCGTTATGGTTCTGATGTGATTATGCAGACTGTGTGGGAAGGAACACCTGAGGTTAAACCTGGTGGTTCCGGACAGAATGGCGGTACGGGTGGAGGTCAACAAGGTGGTGGCAATGGAGGAGGAGGTTCTGCTGGAGGGGGTTCTGGCGGAGGAAATGGCGGTGGAGGTGCTCCAGGTGGTGGCGGTGGCGGTTCTTCGCAGCCATCCAAAGTCATCTACTCCGAACCTCCATTCGAAGTGTTCCGCAGATTAGATGGGGTTGAACATGCAGCACGCGTGCTGCAGACCAAGGGCAATATTATCGTTTCTGGTAAATCGGGCGGACAGGGGATGCTGGTCGGAATTGATAATGTGGACTTTGCTCAAGTGGCATGGTTCCGCAACGATCTGTTCCCAGCACATCCCTACAAGTACCTTGACTTGCTTGGTAAATATGAAGGGGCTGTGTTGATCTCTTCCAAATTTGCTGACAAGTTCAAACTCAAAACTGGAGATCTTGTCTCCATGGGTGTACAGGGACAGGCGATTGAATTCGTCGTGTTTGGGATCATTCCTTACTGGCCAGCCCAGTATCCGGATCAGATGCCATTTTTCGTGGCGAATCTGGATTATATCTATGATCAGGTGCCTCTGATTCCTTATGAGGTATGGCTGAAAATGGAACCGGATGCCAAAGTGGCTCCGCTTATGGAGAAACTTGCAGCAGAGGGCATTGAGTTATCTTCTGTGCGTGACGTCCGCACCGAATTGGTGTCTCAGGGTAAACATCCGTCAAGAGGTGGCGTATTCGGGATTCTGAGCCTTGGTTTCCTGGTATCCGTTATTATCTCGTTGATTGGATACGTGCTGTACTGGTTCTTCAACCTGTCCGGCCGAGTTGTGCAGTTTGGTGTATTACGGGCCATGGGGTTATCCCGGGCACAACTGAGCGGTATGCTGCTGCTGGAGCAGGTGTTCACAGCGGGGCTGTCGATCCTGCTGGGTATTGGGATTGGTCAGGTATCCAGTCGTTTATTCCTGCCATTCCTGCAAACGACGGATAATGTATCTGCTCAGGTACCTCCGTTCCGGATTGTGTTTGAACAGCAAGATATGTTGCAACTGTATGGGGTCACTGTGGTGATGCTGGTCATTGGTGCAACGATGTTGCTCTGGCAGATTCGCAGATTGCGGGTTCACCAGGCAGTCAAAATGGGAGAGGAGAGGTAAACGTGATCCAATGCGAAGGACTTGTCAAAATTTTTAAATCCAGCGATGTGGAAGTCGTTGCCCTTCAGGGTCTCAACCTGACTGTCAATCAAGGTGAAATGATGGCGATCATCGGTAACAGCGGTAGCGGTAAATCCACACTGCTGAATATTCTGGGTGGGCTTGATCGTCCTACGGCTGGTACGGCCGTTGTGGGAGACTGGGATTTGCTCAAGATGACAGATGCCCAATTGGTCGAATACAAACGTCATACGGTAGGTTTTATCTGGCAAAATAACGGTCGTAACTTGCTGCCTTATCTCACTGCACTGGAAAATGTGGAGACTCCCATGATTCTGGGAGGCAAGCGTGATCGTGCATACGCGAAACAGTTGCTCGAATGGGTAGGCCTTAAGGATCGGATGTATAACAAATTGCATCAATTGTCAGGAGGAGAGCAACAACGGGTAGCGATTGCGATCTCATTATCCAATCGGCCCAAAATTCTGCTTGCAGATGAACCAACCGGTTCGGTCGATTCCGAGACATGTGATACAATCATGGGCATTTTCCGAAGAATGAACAAGGAACTTGGCGTTACAATTGTCATCGTTACCCATGACTTGACGCTTGCTGGCAAGGTAGACCGGATCGTTGCGATTCGGGACGGCTTGACCAGTACCGAGTTTGTGAAGCGCAATCCAAATTTGGATGATGAACATAACTTGTCCGAAGCGGGTATGCCGGACATTCACGAAGCATTTGTCATTATTGACCGTGCAGGGCGGCTTCAGGTGCCAAAAGAGTATCTGGAGGCCTTATCCATTGATAATCGGGCTACATTGGAATTTGACGGTGAACGTATTGTTATTACGCCGCCAAGATAATTAATGAGGGGGAATTGGAAGATGAAGAACAGGTTGTGGGGAAAACGTGTGCTGGCTGTCATCGCTACTGCGACGCTGGCACTGCCGCTGATTGCCGGCTGTACGGCAAGTGAGGCCAAGGATACGGAACAGCGTGTATTACGTGTGGCAACGTTGTGGGGAGGACAGGATGATAGTTACTTCCGTCAGCAGTTCACCGATGCTTTTGAATTGACACATCCCAATGTAACCATCGAAATTGTGGCTGCTGTTGATCAGAGCAGCATGTATGGGTATGGCAACACGGAAGAACAGCCGGAAGTTCCGGATACGATGGAGAGTCTGAAGAAGATTATGACTGGGGATAACCCGGTTGACGTTATCGTGGCTGATACCGCCACAGTGAAATCATTAATTCAGGAGAATCTGGTGAAACAGCTGGACCCACTGATGCAGGAAGATAAGTTTGATACCAGTGATATCGTGCCTAGTGTACTGGAGGGAATTAAGGACCTTGGGGATCAGAGCATTTATGCATTGACACCAACGTTCTCCTCATCGGCTTTGTTCTATAACAAGGGTATGTTTGCAAAAGCAGGCGTGGAACCGCCAACGGACAACATGACATGGGATGATATTTTCAATTTGGGTACCCGTCTAACGAATGGTGAAGGTAAAGATCATGTATTTGGTTTCTCCTTCACGACATATCAGGGTGGTTCGCCGTACTACTCCATGCAGCAGTACTACAGCTCGTTGCAGCTGAAGACGTTTGATGACAAAGCAGAGAAGATGACAGTAGATTCTCCTCAATGGGAGAAAGTGTGGAGCACCATCAGCAAACTTGCGATTGACAAAGTTATTCCTAAAGGCGACGAACCACAGGATCAGGATCCGAGTGGGCGTTATGATCCAGTACAGGGTGACCTATTCCTGAGTGGCAAGTCAGCCATGGTTATTGGTGATTACAGCTATATTAATCAATTAATTGATGCCAATAAAAATGCGGATAAAATGAAAGACTTTACGAAAGTGGATTGGGATGTGGTAACACCGCCAGTTCACCCGGAAGCTCCTGAAATTGGAGGCAGCATCTATCTGAGCAACCTCATGGCGATTAATAGTGCGGCTCAGAACCCGGATGATGCGTGGGAACTGATCAAGTACATGAACAGTGAGGACTGGGCTAAGATCAAAGCACGTAGCAGCTACGAGATGGTATCACGGAAGAGCTTCATTAAACCCAAAGACGGCCTGGATTATAACATTCAAGCATTCTATGCGCTGAAGCCGATTCCGCCAACCAATACCAACCTGGATAAAATGTATCAAAAATCCCCGGGCTTATGGCAAGTGAATGAAAAAGGTATGGAATATTTCAACCAAGTACTAGAGAACAAAAAGACACCAAAAGAAGCACTTGGTGAGTGGGCAGCTAAAGGAAACGAGATGCTGGAGAAATTGAAAAAGGATCCTAAAGCTACGTTTCAATGAGATCTGATGAAGTAGTCATATCATAAGTTAAGGATAGCCGCTGAAGATTTTAATCTTTGGCGGCTATTTTTATGAAAATGGGGTATTCTACAAAAAGCAGGAATAAATGACGACTCCGGAAAGGACGAGCGGTATGCACTGGGTATATTTCAGCAAGTTGTATGCAACCAAATTTCAGGCAGGATGTCTGGCCAAACGTATGGAGCAGGATGGGTGGATTTACGGTCATAATGAACCAGCGGAAGTGGAAGTTTATCGATCACGTAAAGGACGTTACGGTGTACGTTTTATTCCCTGACATTACCCCTTGACTTATAGGGTGGTGATAGTGTATATTAATTAAGTCGCTGTTTTAATATTTCTTACTGACGCGGGGTGGAGCAGCCCGGTAGCTCGTCGGGCTCATAACCCGAAGGCCGCAGGTTCAAATCCTGCCCCCGCAATTTAGTTTCACTTGGATGATTCACAGCCATCATCTGCACGTTATACATTATGTCTAGGGCCCTTAGCTCAGTTGGTTAGAGCGGTCGGCTCATAACCGATTGGTCACAGGTTCGAGTCCTGTAGGGCCCATATTCTTGAAACCCTTGCTCAGCAAGGGTTTTTTTCTGTCTTCATTTAGGGGCTGGATTAAAAGGTAAAAGTCATCATTGTTGGTATGCCCTTTTTTGCGCATCTCAGTGTATGTCCACGCCGCACACCAAATCTCGCATATACTATCCTATCCCAACCCATAGGAGGTAGATTTCATGAGTCAATTTATTGATGCAAGAACCTCGCAGAATGCGAGTTTGGCAGGTTCTATTGCTATACCTATTCTGGTGATTAACACGCCTCAGTTATTTGGACAGATTGGTTTGATAACCACTGCTGGCATTGGGGCAAACCCGCGGGTGCAGTTCAAGGGAACTGTGTCTGTGCAACTTCCATTAGCGATCGCTGGTATAACCATTACAATTGTCAGAGGAACTTTGCCAACAGACCCTGTTATCTATTCCGCAACGTCTACGTTTAGCTTGAGCATCCTGGCACCTCAGATTATTACCTTCTCTGCCGATGACTTCAATCCGCCAATCACACCGCAATTGACGTACACTGCATTTGTGAGCTCTAACTTGTTGGGAACAGTCCGTGTTGGCCCTGAGAACTTCGACGGAGTTTTGTATTCTGATTAGTGTTGAGTGCACCTGCTCCAAAGTGGATTAGATCATTCATTTTCTTAAAATGAAGGACATCACAGGCCTGCCCTCAAAAGCAGGTTTTTTTCTTATTGAAAGGGAACACTGAACTCCATCGAGTCGACAAGGTTCTATGATATAATACATTACAGAGATTGGAATGGTATTCGATAATAAAGTGATACATGAACATCTAAGAATCTTATGAAATTATAGATAGAAAGCAGGTTTAACGTTTAATGACGTCAAATGAAAGTCAACGTTTTCGTTACAGCGAAGCTCCGGTCTGGGATTGGCAGAGAGCTTATTATGAACAGAAGGGGTTACAAGCTTGGACAGAGAACCAAGTACCTCAATATATTACCAGTAATCCGATGATTGCCACGACGTATGCAGAGATGATCTTTGGTTTTCTTCAGGACCTATCGAACAAAGGAAAGATCAGCGAGACCGTAACCATTCTTGAACTTGGAGCGGGTGTAGGGCGTTTGGCGCATCAAATTCTCCTGAAACTGCTTGAATTAAAGGAATTTGCCGGAATAGAGTTACCACCTTTCAGATATGTGATGACGGATCTCGTAGCGGAGAATGTACTGGGTTGGCAGGAGCATCCATCCATGCAATCCTTTATTCAACAAGGTATAGTGGATTTTGCACGTTTTGACGCTGTAGCGGATACGGAGTTGAATCTGGCCGTTGCAGGTACGGTTATTCGGCCCGGTGATCTGAAACAACCGTTGTTGTTGATTGCTAATTACTTTTTTGACAGCATTCCACAGGAATTAATCTACATTGGGGATGGCGAGATCTATGAGTGCGATCTGCTTGTACAATCCCCGGATCGTCGTCTTGATCTTGAGCCTGCTGAGATGCTGAAGAACATGACGCTGAGTTATGAATATCGCCGAGCGCCGGAATACAGTGCGGATAACTATCCTTATCAGGAGCTTATCACATTGTACAAAGAGGAACTGGAGGATTCGCACATTCTGTTCCCTGCAATCGGGTTGTCCTGTCTCGAACGGTTGAACAAGCTGTCACAGTCAGGTTATGTGTTGATTACCGCTGATAAAGGGGATCATCGCCTGGATAACTGGAAGTTCGCAGAGCCACCTGAATTTGTTCTTCACGGGAGTTTTTCTCTAACGGCTAACTACCATGCCATTCAATATGTCTTGGAACAGCAGGGTGCCTATACACGATTCACAACACATCATTATAAAGATCTGAATGTTGGGTGCATGTTGATGCTTGAGGAACCCATCAGTTATGTTAACACTCGTCTGGCCTACCATCGATTTGTTGAACGTTTTGGCCCGGATGACTTTTTCAGTATGAAACAATGGATAGACCAACGGATCGAAAGTATGGAGTTGAAGCATATTTTGCCGTTTTGGCGTCTGGGCGGGTATGATGCTGAGTTCTTGATTCACAGTGCGACGCACATTTCCAGTCTTCTTCCTGATGCAAGTGATGAGGAAATGCTTGATATTCAGTCTGGTATTCATACGATGTGGTCGTCCTACTATGTGATGGAGCAGCAAGGCGGTCTGGCATTTCTGGCAGGGCAGCTATTATATGAGATGTATATGTACGAGGATGCCAAACGGTTTCTGGAGTTATCATTGGTTGCAGATCCGAGTAACCATAATCCAGCCGTCTTATACGATTTGGCTGTGTGCTGTTATGAACTTGAACTGGAAGAAGAAACCCTGTCATATACGCATAAAGTATTGGCTTTGGAACCTGATCATGAAGAGGCGGCAGCGTTGCTCCAGAGTTTCGAGTTGATATGAACGGAACAATTGAAGTCCTGTCTCCTATATGTCTAGAAATACTGATGGTTGTATATAAAATTGAAACTTAATTGGGTTGTAATCGTATTAATGGGATATTAAACCAATCATCTGTTTAAACAGCAAAGGAGACAAAAATATGAAAAAAGCCTTATCCGTTGCGTTATATCCATTAATGTGGGTTGTTGGTGCATTTAGCGTTCTGTCTGTTAATGCAAACAGTGCTGCAGGCAGCGCCCTTTTTGTGAAAGATATCGCGACAGATCGAAGCTATGATGGGCAGGCGATATATGATAGTATTGAACGTAGAAATGCCTAACTACATATCATTCAACTGTAAAGGTAATTGTTTCAGCGAGCAATAACATGAGAACCAATTACTCTTGAAGCGAAGTACGGTGAGCAGGAGTTCTGTCCGTACAACCTTTAAGCCGGTTTCGTACCTTATTCAGGTATGAACCGGCTTTTATTTATGAATGGGGGATGCCAGATGAAGATTATCATTGGACAACCGAGGCTCGAACAGGATTTGTTGCAGCTTGAAGCCGAACTCAAGCAACATCCTGATGCAGATGTATTATTTTTTCCCTGAAGGTTATCTGAACCAGAATGTTGAGGAAGCTTGCAGGTTGGCGGCTGAATATGGGACCATGATTGTATCGGGTCATCGCAGACTGAACGAACGTCCAAAGGACCGATCGATTATGATCAGTAAGGCTGGAGAGATTGTATCGGAGAAAGCAAAATATACACCTGCTGAGACGGCTCAGGAACAGGGTTGGGTAATAAGCACTTTGTTGTGTGATGAGCTGGTCCTGCAAGGATTTTGCAACGAGAATATAGGAAATGTGGACATTGTGATGCATTCCATTGGTGTGGGGATGTTCAGTGAAGAGCAGTACAGTGAGTGGGTCGAAGGGGCTCGGCAGATCGCCTTGCAGCATCAATGTATTGTCATGGGGACAAGCCATGCGGATGGTTCATACCGTGATAGCGGGATCTCCATTCCAATCGCTTATTGTATAACTCCTGATGGAGAGGTTGTTCTGGCATCCCGAAGTGATACACGTACTCGTACAATCCTTCTGATCAGAGGAAATACAGACCCTTCACCTCAGGAGTCACATGAAATACAACTGAGAATCTCCATCGACCCATCTGGTTAAGTTACCAGGCATGAATACCAGATGAATGGGCTGATGAACTTGCCGAATCGCCCGGTCACTTGCGCGGAATACGCATATGTTATGGCATACCTTGAAATTCAAAGGAGGCCAATCAAATGAGTCAAGTTGGATACGGTTGTGGTGGTAATGTTGGAGGATTTGGCGGCGGATGGACTTCTACAAGCGCAATTCTCGTACTGTTCATTCTGCTCGTGATCATCACAAAATCTTTCTGGCTGTAAGTCACGTATAGAAACGTGCAAACAGTAGCTCCGCTGAGACTTCAGCGGGGCTTTTCCTATTTATAAGAAGCCACATATGCCATCCGTGACATTTGACAACTGAAAACAATGTGCTTAAAATCACATAAGAGACTATTAACAGAGATTGAAGGGATAGCAATGCCGTTTATTCGCTTTAAAGGATTCACAGGTCCTCAGCTAGAGGAAGTTGTACCCCAAATTACAGAGCAGATGGCCCTAATTACTCATATTCCAAGGGAGAGAATGAAGGCAGAGCGTCATGATGTCCAATCGCTAACACCTTCTCCGGCTTCTATAGAGATTCTGATGTTTCAACGTGACCAGGAGATTCATAATCGGATTGCATCGTCGGTGCAAGCTATTTTGGAAGAAGCATACATGCCGGATGTGCATATTTTCTTCAATATATTGTCACCTAATTTGTATTATAAAAAAGGCAGGCCGCTGACAGATTATCGATTGGATTGAGATTGTGAGGGACGAGCAGAATGTTGCTCGTCTCTTTGATTTACATATTTTTCGTATGTTTAGTAATGGGATGGTTCCTGTGAACCCTGCTCAAGGATAATGAGCATATCGCAGATACAATAAACAAGGCTCCACCAATAAGGTATACCCACCGAACGCCCAGTTGATCGGCGACTAGACCAAAGATAACTATGGATACACTCATAACCGTGGATATCAGGACGCCATGGGTGGCGTATACCTTGGTTAGGGATTCGACAGGTACACTGTTCTGAAGCGCTGTCTGCTGAGCCACATCACGAATCTGATTAACTGGACCCATGAGTATACATAACACCAGAGCGAGCCACGGCAGGTTGTTTAGACCATAAACGACGGTCAGCAGGCTGAAGAGAAGAGAACCCATGGTCATACTAGCGATTAGATGTTTCTGAATACGTTTGGCCAGTGCAAGAGCCAGAATACCTCCAAGCATGGTTCCAGCAGCGTAACTCGAGTTCATGAGTCCCCACCAACCTTCTCCTCGTCCCAGAGCTTCTTTTGCAAAGGCCAGCGTAACAGCTCCGATCCAGATGGAACCCGCAAGTGCTTGGGCAATGTCCATAAGCGTAATCAGTCGTAATGATGGATTGTTCCAAAGTATACTCCAACCTTCCCTCAATACATTCCGCGATACAGCAGATTTCTGAGATTGTTCTACATTCCGTGTGAGCGAGCCCATGGCAATCATGAAGATTAGAACGGCCCAGGACAGGCTTGTAGCTGCCCAGAAGGTCTGTGACGCCCCCCAGTTCATCACGGCGAATCCCGTCATGGCGTAACCGACAATGGTTACAGTCTGATTGGAGAAAGATAGCAGGCTATTTGCTTTTATAAGGTCTTCACCTTGAACCAATCGTGGCGTTAAAGTCTTCAGTAACGGAGTTTCCCATCCGTCCAAAAAGGATAGTATGACCACTCCGATCAATAGAAGCGGCAATTGTGAAATCAAGTGATTCAACGAAATGGCTATACAGGTCATGATTAATGTTTTGGCTATGGAAATGCTGATCAATAGTCTGGAGAATGGGAAACGGTTCACAAGTAATGGCAAAGTGAAACCTGCTATTATGCGTGTAATGATCTGAATAAGTGGAAACATTGCAGCAGAGAGTACCGATCCAGTGAGACCGTATATATACGTAGTAATGACCATGATATATATGACATTAATAAGCGAGAGCAGCGTTTTGGCGGCCCAGTACGGATAAAATGCGATGTTCATGCCAATGATGTCCTTTCCGAAACGATATATCTATATTACGGGCATTGTCATCTTCGCACCACAAACAAAGTTATCATTTTCCCGTCATTTCAGCACAAAAAAAGAAACTGCCCAATAGGACAGTTGTCTTCGGATTTCTATAGTTCATGCCATAGTCAGAGTGAAGGCGATAAGCAACATCAACAAGCTGGTCATTCTGACCATAGTCATATAAGGCCTGCTGGGCTCCGTTTCACCCCGGGAAATCCAGCCATATCGTAGATACCAGCCGAATTTTGGGAAACAGAAATTGATGATGCACAGGATCATGAATATAAAAAAGAGGGTTCTCATACCCATCTTCCTTTCTTGACTTACATAACAGATCTCATCTCAACGTTTGCGTCTGGTAAAAAAGACTACAATCAAAATGATAATGATGATAATTAACAGAAATTTCATGTATGTTCCTCCTGATGAGTTGTTAGATTATTGTGGGATGTTAGTTATCAACTATTACCCAAGAACCACATGAC
The DNA here is from genome assembly GCF_057334655.1 of Paenibacillus sp. AGC31. NCBI lineage: Bacteria > Bacillati > Bacillota > Bacilli > Caryophanales > Paenibacillaceae > Paenibacillus > Paenibacillus sp. AGC31. The sequence goes on along the minus strand of NZ_JBHFJH010000039.1, from coordinate 53,549 downwards.
TTGAATAACTGTGTTACAATTATAATATATTGGTTTTATATCAACACATACCATTCGGTTAGTTTTCTCTCCTTATAATGTACGATTGCAGAATATATAAACATTAATGTGTATGAGATGAAGGAGGAAGGCATGAGCCAACATAATCAACTCCCATTACAATGGGAATTTATCATCTCGAAAGTGAAATCCTCCGTGACGGTGGTCGATGCTACCTTGCCTGAGCTTCCGCTCATGTATGTAAACGAACACTTTACCCGGCTGACAGGATACACGTATGAAGAGTCTGTCGGACACAATTGCCGATTTTTGCAAGGGCAGGATACAGACTCCGAAACGGTAATGCAGATCCGTGATGCATTAAAGAAACAACAATCCATTAAGATTGATATCTTAAATTATACAAAAAGTGGTCAGAAGTTCTGGAACGAACTAAATATTGATCCGATCTTTAATGAATCCGGAGAGTGTTTATATTTTGTAGGCATTCAATACGATATTTCAGAACGGAAGTATGCTGAACAGCAATTGAAGTTTGCCGCTTCCATGGCTGAGATGAACAGCAGAGGGCAATTGGAATTCATCGGCAAGTTGAATCACGAGCTTCGTACCCCGCTTAACGGCATTATGGGTATGATCGAACTTGTCGGTATGGGTGAAACTACGGATGAACAGAAAGAATATCTGGAGTTAGCACGTCAATCAGGTGAGGCGCTACTTAACATCATTAACAATAGCCTGGATATGGCGAAACTGGGCAGAGGCAAAATGGATGTCGAAAACATTGAGTTTCAACCTCTAAAGCTGATTCAACAGATTGTAAAGACACATGAGCCTGCGGCACGGAATAAACACATACGCCTGCTCTGTCATGCTGATCTGAATGTTCCGGATGTGCTTATCGGTGATCCGCTAAGACTTCGGCAGGTACTGGATAATTTACTAAGTAATGCGATCAAGTTTACAGAACAAGGTGAAGTGCAGTTACAGGTGGATGTGAGGCAACAACTGATGGACACCGTTGTACTGATGTTCTCTGTGCGTGATACGGGGATTGGCATTCCCCAGCATCGGATCGAACAATTGTTTGATGCATTTACTCAGACCGACATCTCCCATGCGCGCCGATTTGGCGGAAGCGGTCTGGGTCTGACCATCTGCAAAGAACTGCTGGAACTGATGAATGGTCAGATTTCGGTGGAGAGTACCGAGGGGAAAGGTACTCAGTTTGACGTTACACTGCCATTGCTGCGTCAACAGGCCATTCCCAATGTAGGATAATCATTCAATCAGAACAGCCGGGCGGTCTCGGCTGTTTTTTTATTGTACTGTATTGTTTTACGAACGGGCGTTCTGGTATAATGCAAGTGGTGAATGGGGGAGACACAGCATGAGTAAGAGACGCACAAGACGAAAACGCAAAGGTAAGCAAGGCTTCAAAAAGCAGGTACTGACGTTGGTAGCGATGCTGCTGGTAGCCCTTTATGCCTGGGCTGGGGGAGAATGGCCGGAGGAGATACCATCTCCATTCGGTGGGACTAACAAGAGTGTAGACCATACCATTACGTTCCCTTCAGAGCGCTATCCCGAAACGGCCAACCATATTAAGGCTGCCATCAAGGCTGGGCATTCGGATGTATGCACCATTGATCGTAGTGGAGCAGAAGGGAATCGGGATTTGTCACTTAAGGGTGTTCCGGTCAAAAAAGGTAAGGATCGTGACGAGTGGCCCATGGCGATGTGCGCTGAGGGAGGAACAGGTGCAGATATCCAGTACATTACCCCGAAAGATAATCGTGGTGCAGGTTCATGGGTAGGGAATCAGTTAAGTACATATCCGGATGGAACACGAGTGAAGTTTGTAGTGAAGTAACAACAGGATAGGTCGGGCAGAAACAAGGATAGTCAGGCCTTTGTTGTGAGGTCAGTGGTAGCGTGGTACAGGATAAGTAGAAGAGAAAAACCAGACGTGCATGCGTCTGGTTTTTTGGTATAAAGTGCTGGCATCAATAGATCTAGTTAACGTATTTATACGGGAACTGGAGTTTCAAGGATTACAGAGCCGACTAAACGAGTTGCATTCCGCTTAAATGATGAGACCGGATGCTTAACAGACGCGTAACATGTTCCACCTCATCAAACGGTATCCACAGACTTCCGTGAACCGTACGTAAGGAGAGAATGGATGTATCAGCGGTACGCTCAGGAAATCCGGTTACCGTCTGACCGCTTGTATTACGAACCATGATCTGTTGTTTGCGCCGGATGGCAATTTCTACCTCTTTTTTCATAAGTCATTGCTCCTGATTATGAGATGTTAAATCCATATGTCAATGTTTTCAATGGTTAATTTGTCTTCTTTATCTAGTCTATCAGAACTAGGTATAGATTTCCAGAAGAGAAATCAACAATCTTCTAGGTGATTTGTCTTAGCTGTGGATGATCCGTTTTTGAATGCGGATTACGGGGTTATATTAGGGTAAAAGGAGGGGAACGGAATGACACAATTGATTATTGGGCTGGCCCGTACCGAGAACGAGGCTATAATTATGCTGAATCAAGTGAAAGAGGAAGGCATCAAGGATAAATATTTGGGAGCGGTGGCGAAGGAGCAGCTTAATCTGGAGCTGGTGAGCGAAAAGACGGGGCTGCCCAAACCTTTGAAGGGTGCCGGAACAGATGGTGCCTTTGGCGCTCTGAAAGGCATATTGGCTGGTCTGGGGAAGCGGATGGATCAGACGATGTCGATCGGAAATGCAGTGCGTAGACTCGCTGGTAATGAGATTGGGAGTGAGACCGATGATTTGGTGCTTACACTGACTGAAGCGGGAATCTCGGAAGAGGATGCGCGGTATTACGAAGATTGGCTGTTAAAGGACCATATCTTGGTTATCGTGGAGTGCAGTGAGGAAGAAGCGGCTCGTGTTCGACCTATTTTACTTTTTTAGTTTAATTTAAGGCTGATTTTAGGTTTCTTTAATGTTGGGGAGGTATTCTTATCTCACACCTCCCTTAATATAGATTGGTTTACCGGAAGTCCGGGACCGCAACTCGGACTTTCTAGGCACTGTGAGCTGACGCTTGCAGTGCCTGTTTCATTTATATAAGTTGAACTAAAGATTATTTACACTGGCACTCCGATGACAGAATAACCTTCTAATCGCTGTTATCCCCAGATTTTTTCGATTCCCTTTTCTCAAGGGAAAATCCGGTGATAAAGGCGAACGCTTCGCTTTTTCAGTTTTTTCTGTCCTCTCTGTTATCGTGTAAATCATTAGTTAATCTTATATATTTAGATTTTTTTAATAAAAGTGTTGCAAAGTTAATTAGTTCATGGTAAGATATTTCTTGTCGCCAAGAAATACATAATCCTGCCGGGGTGGCGGAATTGGCAGACGCACAGGACTTAAAATCCTGCGGTAGGTGACTACCGTACCGGTTCGATCCCGGTCCTCGGCATCTTAAAAAGAAAGATCGTATGACGCTTGTTAACCAAGCTGCATGCGATCTTTCTTTATGTTCATTAATATCAATGTCACTTCATTGCTGACCACTTCACCATGCAGTTCATAAACATAAACCCTGCATAATACATATCAGAAGGTACATTTATCTGACTTTTATGAAGAGACGGGACAATGGTGTATACTATCCGTAGGCATATATTACCTTTACCTTGCTGAACGATATAAGTTCAACCATACATTTACACGATAACGGAGAGGACAGAAATAACCTGAAGAAGCGAAGCGTGCGCCTTTATCCCCGGATTTTCCCTTTCAAAAGGGAATCAAAAAATCTGGTGATAACAGCGATCGGAAGGTTGTTCTGTCATCGGAGTGCCCGTGTAAATAACCATATTTGAACTTATATTGAGTCACAAAACCAATAAAACAATCTTATGGACGGAGGACTCAAGTTTATGTTGAAACAGCTTAAGCCATACAAGGTGTTACAGGAGCGCAGAATCGAAGAACTGAAATCGGATGCGTATCTGTTGGAACACCAGAAATCCGGGGCCAAAATTGTACTTTTGTCCAATCAGGACGACAACAAAGTATTCAGTATCGGTTTCCGCACACCTCCGGAAGATGATACAGGGGTAGCCCATATCCTCGAACACTCCGTGCTCTGTGGGTCCAAGAAATTTCCGGCCAAGGATTCTTTTGTTGAGTTGCTGAAAGGTTCATTGAATACATTCCTTAACGCCATGACGTATCCCGATAAGACGATCTATCCGATCGCGAGTCGTAATGATCATGACTTCCATAACCTGATGGATATATATCTGGATGCGGTATTAAATACAAATATTTATGAGAATGAAAAGATATTTTTACAAGAGGGCTGGAACTACAACCTGACCTCTGCAGATGATGAATTAACCTACAACGGAGTTGTATATAACGAGATGAAGGGTGCCTTTTCTTCACCGGAACGAATGGTGCGCAGAGAAGTGCTGAACTCCCTTTTCCCGGATACCACATACTCCTCCGAGTCTGGCGGATTCCCGGAAGCTATCCTGGATCTGACCTATCAGGGGCTGCTGGATTTCCACACGAGATACTACCATCCTTCCAACAGTTACATCTATCTCTACGGGGATATGGATATGGAAGAGAAGCTGCAATGGCTGGATGAGAACTATCTGAGTGCATATGATCGCATCGAGATTGATTCGGCCATTCAACTTCAACCTGCCTTTGCAGAACGGGTAGACACGGTTAAGACTTACTCTGCGGGAAGTACGGAATCGGAAGTGGATAACAGCTTCTTGACCTATAACGCGGTGATCGGCACAAGTCTGGACAAGGAACTGAACATTTCATTCCAAATTTTGTTATATGCACTGCTGAACGCTCCGGGAGCGGTATTGAAACAGGCTTTGCTGGATAAAGGAATCGCGAAGGACGTCTACGGTTCGTATGATGACAGCCTGTATCAACCTGTATTCACTGTGGGATTGAAGAAGAGCAATCTGTCTAGCAAAGAGGATTTCCTGGGAACGGTCCAAGAAGTGCTCGAGCGTGTGGTAAAAGAAGGTTTTGATCCTAAAGCGCTGCTTGCTGGAATTAACTCGTATGAGTTCAATCACAGAGAAGCGGACTATGGCAGAATGCCGAAAGGCCTGATCTACGGATTCTCCTCCCTGCAAAGTTGGTTGTACGATGAAGATGCACCTTTCACCCATTTAGAGGCCAATGACGTATTTGCTGAACTGCGGACAAAAATGAACGAAGGTTACTTCGAGCAACTCATTGCGAAGTATATATTACAGAACACACATACTTCCTTTGTAGCGCTTACCCCGGATAAGGGGCTGAACTCACGCAAGGAGGAAGCGTTGAAAGAACGTCTGAAAACCATTCAGGCCGGTCTTAGTGAGGAAGAAGTCCAGACGTTGATTCAGAAAACAGAAGCGCTCGCCGAGTATCAGAATACACCTTCAACCAAAGAGCAGCAGCAGGTCATTCCGACGTTATCGATTGAAGATATTGAACAGAAGGCCTCTACGTTGCATCAAACGGTGAACCAGGTCGACGGAACAACCATTCTTCATCATAACCTCTACACCAACGGAATTGGTTATCTGAGACTGCTGTTTGATATCAAAGAAGTGCCACGTCATCTCCTGCCGTATGCAGGGTTGCTCAAGAATGTATTGGGTTACGTGGATACTCAAAACTACTCGTTCAATGAACTGTCCAATGAAATCCATATCCATTCGGGTGGTATTCATAGCGGGATAGGATCTTATGCTAACGCGCATAAGCACAATGAATTCAAGGCGACCTATGAGTTCAACGCAAAAGTGTTGTATGACAAGCTTGGATTTGCCTTTGATATGATCAAAGAAATCGTGTTCACGTCCCAATTTGATAATTCGAAGCGGTTATATGAGATCATCTCCCAAATGAAAGGTAATCTGCAACGTAATCTGATCAATAGCGGACATTCGGCGGGAATTGGTCGGTCTTCGTCCAAACATTCAGCGGTTGCGGATTTCAGAGAAGCTGTGAGTGGCATTGCCTTTTACCAGTGGCTTGAGGATCTTCAAGCGAACTTTGAGGCGAGAAAAGAAGAGTTATCTTCCAGCCTGCAAGAGTTGACGGGGTATATTTTCAGACCAGAGAACTTGCTTGTTAGTTATACTGCCGATGAACAGGGATATGAGGGACTGGAGCAACAGGTATCCGATCTGAAAGCGAAGCTGTTCACACATGAGGTTGCCAAGGAAGAGTTTACGTTCACACCTGCAACTCATAAGGAAGGATTCCGTTCCCCGTCAGAGGTGCAGTACGTGGTGCAAACGGGCAATTATATCGACAATGGATATCAATACACCGGTTCACTTCGGGTCTTGCAGGGAATCCTGTCTCTGGATTACTTGTGGACCAATATCCGCGCCAAAGGCGGAGCTTATGGCTGTATGTCAGGCTTCAGACGGAACGGAGACAGCTACGTTGCATCGTATCGTGATCCAAATCTCGATAAAACGTACAAAATATATGAAGAGATACCGCAATATTTGACCGATTTCCGGGCAGACGAGCGGGAAATGACGCGTTATATCATTGGTGCGATTCAGGATCTCGATACGCCGAGAACGCCTTATGGAGAAGGAGCTTTCTCCCTGGAGTGTTATCTGTCAAATGTGACTGAAGCGGATCTGCAACAGGAACGTGACGAAGTGTTAAGCACAAAGGAAAGCGACATTATCGGTTTTGCTGAGCTTTTATCGGCTATACTTGAACAGCAACAGCGCTGCGTGATCGGTAATGAGAACAAGATTGAGGAACAGAAGCAAATGTTTGACGAGACGCTGGATTTAATTAAAAACTAAGCGTTAGTCTCGTTTATTCCACGATCCAATAAGCGTCAAAGCAAAAGGCACTTTTATGAGAGCTGGTTTCAACAGCTTATAGAAGTGCCTTTTCTAATGGGGAGGAACTGTCTCCATCCCATATGATATGAGAATGTGTGACGCGCTGCGTTGTTCAAGTGACAGCGAGCATGTTGTATATTTTCAAGGTCCGCAGATCTTCCTTTGAGATTTTTAATTCATTATATAACTCCTGATTCTCGGGCAGCGGGGTTCTGGAGAATAACATTTTTAGCGCGATCGGCATGAAAGGTCTGAAGGAGACACCCGCCATCAGTCCCCACTTTTTCTCCGATTCCTGAAAAGACGCCAAAATATTAATATATAGGTTTTCCAGCGGCGTGGCCTGATTTTTCAAAATCAGGGTGGTGAGTGTGTCATAATGCTCGGTGTGGCCCCAATACATATTCTCGCACTCTTGATAGTTCTCAAAATCCTTCACATTCATATACATCACGGTGCGATAACGGTTGGCATCCGATTGAGCCATCATGTCAATGACACAACGAATGAGACTGTTGTTACGCCCATCATAGAAGTAGGAATAGAAACGGGTGGAGTTCTTGAAAAAGCTGGAAGGGACCGCATTCATCAGGGGAGAAGCATGTCTTGGCTCTTGGTACAAGAGTTGCTCCACCTGGATGTTGAGTGCGTTCGCAATGTGATGTAACGTCACCAGATCGAGTGTAATATCTCCGCTCTCATATTTGGACAGCGTGCCCTTGCTCTTGAAGATCTGATCCGCAAGCTGTTGAATGGTCATTCCCCGCCACTTCCGAAAGTTTCGTATTTTCTTGCCAACTTCCTGATTGATATTGTTCATAAACGGTTCTCCTTATGCAATGTTTCTTGAGAGTACGTGAAAATGATGAAAGTCATCATAAAAATGATGTTATATGAGAAATATATCACTTTTTCGTCGAAATACCTATTCTGGAGAAACAATTAACTTCATTTGTTTCGTCAGGATAGATTGTATTGCATTTGATGCAATTCCAGCGTCATGGAATAATGGATGTAATACGACATGAAACGACAATGAAATGTTGAGCAGACAGAGGAGCAGAAGCTATGAAATATAACTTTGATGAGATTATAGACCGCACAGGTACAAATGCTATGAATACGGATGGTTTCCGTCAATATATTTTTAAAGCCACAGAGGACATGACTTTTCCATTCAAGGATGAAGAATTTATTCGCATGTGGATTGCAGATATGGAATTTGCCACACCTCCCGAGATTCTGGATGCAGTTAAGGATCGTCTGGATCGTAGAATCATGGGTTACTCCCAAGTATTCGATCCCGCATACTACGAAGCTGTCTCCAATTGGATGAAAAGATACTATGACTGGTCCTTCGCGAAGGAGCATTTGGAGACCTCAAACGGGATCATTCCCGCTTTATATGAATTGGTGGAATATCTCTGTCAATCGGATGAGAAAGTACTGATCGTGACCCCGTCTTATGGTTTCTTCAAGTCAGCTGCGGAGCATAACAATCTTGAACTGGTCTGTTCGGATATGATCAATGAGCAGGGGCATTACTCGATTGATTTTGAGGATTTTGAAGCCAAAGCGAAGGATGAGAAGGTAAGGGTATGTATTTTCTGCAATCCCCATAATCCGTCTGGACGTGTCTGGACAACGGAGGAGCTGCAACGTGTGGGTGAAATCTGCCTGAGGAACAACGTATGGGTCATTTCGGATGAAATTCACTGTGATCTGCTGCGGACAGGCAAAAAACATACGCCACTCGCAAAGCTGTTCCCGGATACGGATCGAATCATTACATGTATGTCTCCGAGCAAAACATTCAACATGGCTGGTCTGATGTTCTCCAATGTCATCATTCCGAATAATGAACTTCGAGACATCTGGCAGGCACGCCATTATGGTTTCAAAAACCCACTGAGCATCGCTGCCACTCAAGCGGCTTACGAAACGGGTGATGAATGGCTGAAACAATTAAAAGGTTATCTAGACGCCAATTTCGCCTGTGTTGAACAGTATTTGAAGCAGCATCTGCCACGGGCTGTTTTTCACATCCCGGAAGCCACGTATCTGGCCTGGATTGATATCTCGGCATATGCTCCCCATAATGTAAGCTTACCATTATTCTTCGCTGAGCAAGCGGGTGTATTGCTCGAAGATGGTCATATGTTTGTAGCCAATGGTGAGGGTTGTATTCGGTTGAATCTGGCTTGTCCCCGTTCTGTCCTTCAGGAAGGGTTACGGAGAATTAGCAGTGTGCTTGTGAAAGAAGTCGAAGAGGTGCCCGTTCAAGTATAAATCATCAAGTCATCACGCAACAGCGAGGTGACTTTTTTGGATTGAGTATACTGAATGTAGCAAGAATACGATTTATTTCGAGGTGGACCTATACCTGATGCGAGATTCTGGTCTGCTGTCCCCGGTTATGTTAAAATGGTGGATAGTCTATGAGTTGCATGACATGCGGCTCTCAGAAGGAAGAGCCCAGTAGTTGGGCTGAACGAAACTGCATTCATCAGGGGAAAGGAGCCTATACATATGTTTGGAAACGATTGGGACAAGGTGCTTCAGGAAGAGACGGAAGCCGAATATTTTAACAAGATTCGTTACACTCTCGCCGCCGAGTACAAAACGCAGACGGTCTTTCCGCCCAAAGAAGACCTGTTCTCGGCACTGAAGCTGACGCCGTATCATCAGGTTAAGGCCGTTATTATTGGTCAGGACCCTTATCACGGAGCAGGACAGGCTCATGGATTAAGCTTTTCGGTTAGACCGGGAGTGCGTGTACCGCCTTCTCTGAAAAATATATATAAGGAACTTCATGCCGATCTGGACCTGCCGATTCCGAATCATGGATCTCTGGTTCATTGGGCACAACAGGGAGTCCTGCTATTAAATGCTGTTCTGACGGTTCGTGAAGGTCAGCCGAACTCCCATCAGGCACTGGGATGGCAGACGTTTACGGATGCGGTCATTCGCGCGTTGAATGAGCGTTCAGAGCCAATGGTATTTATGCTATGGGGCAGTCATGCCCAGAAGAAAGGTTCTTTTATTAACAGGGACAAGCACCTTGTACTGGAGTCTACACATCCCAGTCCGCTGGCTGCGCATCGTGGATTCCTCGGCAGTCGTCCCTTTTCCAAAGCCAATGACTTCTTGACCTCCAAAGGTATTGAACCGATCGATTGGAAGATACCTGAAAACTAGACAGATGGAGGTGAGAACATTGCGACATTGGATAGGACGAAAAGTAGCGGTATATCGTGCAACAGGCATACGGGAGCCATTGAAGGGAACGCTGGTCGAGTGGGATGAAGAAGCGGAATGTGTACGGATCGGACCGAAACGGATTAAGGTATCGTTTGACAATATCGCAATGATCAGACCTCTTCCCGAAGAGAGTCTTCCCTTAAAGAAAGCACGTTCTGAAGTACACAAGGTTGGATATGTGATGAAAAAGGCGATTCAGTTCGAAAATGCGATCTATTTCAAGTCACAGGTTATGATCTGGCGCCGGGCCAAAATTGTAGCGTTATCCACGACGATTCTGCGTCATGACGAGGATCAGGTTGAACTTGCAGATGGTCGGGTTCTTCGTAAAGACAAGCATATGTTTGTTGTACGTTCACGCCGTGGGATACGTTAGTTATACGAAGATTTAATATTCATTTCATGCAAAGATCATACGGATTTAATGTTCGGTCTGTATATTAGGTAATAACAACCCCTTCTAAATTGATGTGTATTGAAATGGGAGCCCGGCCGGCTGCAAACGGTCGGTTTTTTTTTTGTCCATTGATTCTGTTAACCTATTGTACATACCCATTACATTCATGTTGTATACTATTAAAATAGATCACGAGAAGGAGTGAAACCCAATGAAACGTATAGCTGTTTTTGCAGGCTCCAATCCGGGAAATCACCCCGAATATACAGAGAAGGCTGTTCAACTGGGCAAACAGATTGCTGATAGTGGTTATGCACTGGTCTATGGTGGTTCTTGCATGGGCTTGATGGGTGCAGTAGCCGATGCTGCTCTTGAGCGAGGGGGAGAGGTTATCGGGGTTATGCCTACCGGATTGTTCCGGGGCGAGGTTGTTCATGGAGGGCTCACACAACTGATTGAAGTGGGAACCATGCATGAACGGAAGGCTACGATGGCTGAATTATCCGATGGATTCATTGCACTTCCCGGAGGCATGGGTACATTTGAAGAACTATTCGAGGTACTGTGTTGGGCACAGATCGGTATTCATCGTAAGCCTGTTGGCTTATTAAATGTCAATGGATATTATGGACCGCTGATGAAGATGGTAGAACATAGCGTACAGGAAGGGTTCTCCAACAATTCGCATCTCAGTCTGTGGAGTCTGGAATCTGATCCGGCTGAACTGATCAAACAAATGTCATCCTATATTCCTGCAGAGCTGACTCAGAAGTGGTCACAACTCAACGGGAAATGAGTGTATAAGAAGACGGGCCTGTATCCAATCGTTCCTCGGGAGAATTTTCGATCTGCCCAAGCAAGTTGCGCTATTGGACATAGTCTATAGTGTACTTCGATGAAGAGGGGAGTGTCACTGATGAGCGAACTCAAAGGTACAGGTTACGGATATTGCGGAGGCTTCGGTGGTGGAGCATGGACATCAACAGGTGCAATTTTGGTATTGTTCATTCTGTTGGTTATTATCTCTCGCACATTCATTCTGTAATTCGGTCAGTATCCCGGGACGGGGATTAAGCTGCAGAGGCAGCGCCCCAATAACAAATGACCTTTCCAAAGAGACGCCGGTATATGCTGGCGTTTCAGGGGAACGGTTTTTTGACGTTTTCAGCATACGTTGAGTATTTGAAAAAGCAAAAACCTGCCCCTGAATAAGGTCAGAAGCAGGAGAGAGCCTCCTGAGCCATTAGCTGTGCAACAAGCAGCTTTACACCACAACAGCAGTTTGATCCGGATTACTTAACGATTTCCAGGCGATATATAGCCCGATGGCGGCTGCAATTAAGGAGAGTATTGCTGCAACAATAGCCAGCTGATCCAGTGTGTTGGGTGAACTGGAGTTAAGAGAACGCTGATTAGCCGTCTTGCCAGATTTGTTTTTGATATGGACAGATGCTCTAGAATGCCTGGAAGCCGACTGTAACTGGGATGTGTGAGGACGCGTAGGTATCGATTTTTTCTTTGAGGGATTCAATAGTCAACCTCCTTATAACGGAGTTCAGTGCTTCCATCGTTCATACTATGTTATGTCGATTTTCAGATTGAGTTCGCAAAAATGAGTGAATCCCCAGCCCGTTGATGTTCAACCCGGTCGCTAGTATTAGCGAAGCAGGTAACCCATTATACGCTCTGTTAATACAGGTCTAACAAACCGTGTTTATAGTAAGGATCATAGAACGAAGCTTGAACACAGGAGGCGCTGGAATGAGGAACATGGAGATTATTGCCCACCGCGGTGCATCTGCCGTATGCCCGGAGAATACGATGAGCGCTTTTGAACGAAGTCTGGAGCTTGGAGCGACAGGGATCGAAACCGATGTGCAGATGACGAGTGATGGCAGACTGGTACTGATTCATGATGAGACGTTAAGTCGAACTGGTGGCACAGAAGGCTGGGTTAAAGATACGACTTACGATCAATTGCGCACAAGGGATGCCGGCTCCTGGTTCCATGCTGATTTTACCGGGGAACGTATTCCTTCTCTGGAGGAGTTATTCAAGCTGGTACAGGGGAAAGGAACCCTGCTTAATCTGGAATTGAAAAATGGTATTGTGAGCTATAAGGGGATGGAAGAGAAGGTTATACAAGCGATCCGGGACTGGAATCTGGAGCAACAGGTCGTGCTGTCCAGCTTCAATCATACTTCCCTCGTGAGATGTAAACGTCTTGCCCCGGAGATTCGTACAGCACTTCTATATATGGAAAAGTTGTACCGTCCTTATGATTATGCCGCCAAACTCGAAGCTTCCGGCCTTCATCCCTACAAGCTGGCGGTCACACAAGAAGATGTTGCTGCTGCACTGGCACATGGCGTTGTTACCTACCCATTTACGGTGAATGATCCTGCCGAGATGCAGGCCTTGATTGACATGGGTGTGCAAGGGATCATTACTGATGTTCCGGATGTCCTGGCATCCTTACTTACGGTACATGTCCGTTAAACGAGTCTATATTTTACATGTTCTACATATGCAATGATAAGGCTGTGTTCGAGCTTTTTGGCTCCTGCGCAGCCTTTTTGCGTGTAAAATTGTGTGCAAATCTTCATATATGCAATAAACATGTCCTATTTGTCCATTGCCAGAGCCCGTGGATTCACTTACAATGGTCTATGGGAATGAGAATCAATATCAATATCATTAAAGTTCGGTATTTATAGAGAGGTGATTGTTATGTACATAGGTTTGAGCAGCTCCACTCATAACGAGGGTGGGCGCGTATGAGTTCACAAGCTTCACCAGAAAAACATAATCCGGATTCACCCACAGCGAAGATACACACTCGTCCGTGGGCGGCCACACTTATTCTTACAGGGGGAGTTTTGCTACTCGCTCTGGGTATGGCGTTGTCCATTTCTTTTGGCGCTGCTGATATTAAGCTTAGTGTAGTCTGGAAGGCCATCTTTGACTTCAATCCTGAGCTGACTCCACATCAGATCATATGGGAGATTCGGTTGCCACGTATTCTTGGAGGAGCAATGGTAGGTGCATGTTTCGCTGTAGCTGGGGCGATCATGCAGGGCATGACTCGTAACCCGCTGGCCGATTCAGGTCTGCTTGGGTTGAATGCGGGAGCTGGATTTGCACTTGCAGTTTGTTTTGCCTTCTTCCCTGGCTTGCCATTTATGTATATCATCATGTATTCCTTCCTTGGTGCGGGGCTTGGTGTCCTGTTGGTGTATGGTTTTGGTGCAGCTTCCAAATCAGGCCTTACACCACTACGCCTTGTACTTGCAGGTGCGGCTGTATCAGCGATGTTGTCGGCACTCAGTGAAGGGATTGCATTATATTTCAGGATTGGACAAGATCTGGCTTTCTGGACGGCCGGTGGTGTAGCCGGAACGAAGTGGTCTCAACTTGAGGTCATGTTCCCATGGGTACTCGCGGCACTGATCGCAGGTCTTCTCATCTCCCGTTCCATTACTCTGCTTAGTCTCGGAGAAGATATTGCGGTGGGCTTGGGGCAACGTACTGGGCTGATCAAGCTCATAGGCCTAATTGTTGTACTGATTCTCGCGGGTACAGCTGTGTCCGTGGTGGGTGCGGTCGGTTTTGTTGGACTCATTATTCCCCATCTTACGCGTAAGCTGGTTGGGGTCGATTATCGCTGGATTATTCCATGTTCCGCTGTGATGGGCAGTCTGTTGCTTGTATTTGCGGATCTGGCTGCACGTATGATTAACCCGCCGTACGAGACGCCAATTGGCGCATTGGTTGCCCTCATCGGGGTACCATTCTTCCTGTATCTGGCGCGTAAAGAAAGGAGGACTCTGTAACGATGGAATCCTCAACAATAGTTGGAGCAGAGCGCAAGAAGAGAACCAAGAGTACGATTGTCCTCATTGTGCTTGCCCTATTAATTATTACGGCTTTTGTGGTGAGCATGAACACAGGTTTTACCAAGCTTTCGCCGCTTGAGGTGATGCGAACCCTATTTGGTGGAGGCACGGCGAAACAGGAATTGATCCTGTTTGAATTCCGTCTGCCACGTATTGTGATTTCGGTGCTGGTCGGGGCCGGACTTGCGTTATCTGGTTGTATTTTGCAGGGAGTATCTCGGAATGCGTTGGCAGATCCGGGGATCCTCGGGATTAATGCAGGTGCTGGTCTGGTCGTCATGTTATTTGTTTCCTTTTTCCCGACAACGACAGCAGCGCCGGTATTTCTTTTGCCAATTCTGGCCCTGATCGGTTCCGGTTTTGCTGCATTTCTGATCTACATTCTCTCTTACAAAAAAGGAGAGGGCATCCTGCCTACGCGTATGCTGCTTACAGGGATCGGGGTAGCGGCGGGAATCAGTTCTGCCATGATCGTGCTTACGTTACGGCTTAGTCCGGAAAAATATCAATTTGTAGCTACCTGGATGGCAGGCAGCATCTGGGGTTCGAACTGGAAATTTGTAACGGCATTGTTACCGTTTCTTATTATTCTTGTCCCGCTTGTTCTGTATAAGGCACGTGTACTGAACGTGTTGAATCTGGGTGACCAGACAGCAAGTGGACTCGGGACTCCGGTTGAGCGTGAGCGACTGATTTTGCTTGCGGCTGCGGTAGGACTTGCCGGCTCATGTGTATCTGTGAGTGGGGGGATTGGTTTTGTTGGTCTGATCGGACCGCATTTGGCACGTCGTTTGGTGGGTCCAAAACATCAATTCCTGTTACCTGCATCTGCACTGATCGGTTCATTGCTTGTACTGGTTGCAGATACGCTGGGTCGTGTCATCCTGCAGCCTTCGGAGATTCCTGCGGGGATCCTGGTTGCCATTATTGGTGCGCCATACTTCCTGTATCTCTTAAGCAAGACGAAATAGAACGTAATCATCGTTGTGTGATTGCATAAGGAGGACTTCAGTCCATGCTTCGCCGTTTCTTTGCCTATTACAGGCCTTACAAAAAGCTCTTTATTCTTGACTTTAGCTGTGCGATTCTGGTCGCGCTGCTTGAACTGGCTTTTCCACTGGCGGTCAACCGGGTAGTCGATGATCTGCTGCCAGGCGGCCGCTGGGACTGGATTCTATGGGCGTGTCTGGCATTGCTCGGCATCTACCTCCTGAATTCATTCCTGAACTTCGTGGTTACCTATTGGGGACACAAGCTGGGTATTAACATCGAGACGGATATGCGTAAAAGTCTGTTTAATCATGTGCAGAAGTTATCGTTCCGTTTCTTCGATAATACGAAAACAGGACACCTCGTGTCCCGCATGACTAACGATCTGATGGATATCGGTGAGATTGCCCATCATGGTCCAGAGGATGTATTTATCGCGGTCATGACGCTAATTGGTGCATTCAGTATCATGATGAGCATTAATGGAAATCTGGCGGTGTTAACCTTTATCATCGTACCGTTGATTATTTATCTGTCACTCTACTTTGGTAGCAAAATGTCCAAGGCATTCAGCCGAATGTTCGGTGATATTGCGGACTTCAATGCTCGCGTAGAGAACAATATTACAGGTATCCGTGTTGTTCAGGCTTTTGCTAATGAAGAGCATGAAAAAGCACAATTCGCTGTGAACAACGGTCGTTTCCGTCAGACCAAACTAATCGCATACAAAATCATGGCCTGGAACTCTTCTGTCAGTTATATGCTGATGAAGCTGGTATCCCTCTTTGTCTTGGTATGCGGAACATGGTTTGTCATTCAAGGCAGTATGACCTACGGTCAGTTCATTGCATTTATTATGTTATCCAATGTGTTCTTGACACCGATCCAGAAGATCAACTCGGTTATTGAGACGTATCCCAAAGGGATTGCAGGCTTCAAACGTTATACGGAGTTGCTTGATATGGAACCGGATGTGGAAGATCGTCCAGGAGCCGTTACGGTATCCCATTTGCGTGGGGATATCCGTTATGAGCAAGTGACCTTTGGTTATTCCGATCAGGAACCTGTTCTCAAAGGTATCGATCTAAACGTACGTGCAGGTGAAACTGTAGCGCTTGTCGGTCCATCGGGGGCAGGTAAAACAACGCTATGCAGTCTGCTGCCGCGGTTCTATGATGTGCTGGAAGGTCGCATCACGATCGATGGGCAGGAGATACAGGATATGACACTAGACTCGTTGCGTAGTCATATCGGAATTGTACAACAGGACGTGTTCCTCTTCGATGGAAGCATTCGGGAGAACATTGCCTATGGCAAGCTGGATGCATCCGAAGAAGAAATCTGGATGGCCGCCAGACGTGCTCAGATGGAACCTTTGATTCAATCCATGCCGGAAGGATTGGATACGTTAATTGGTGAACGTGGTGTGAAGCTGTCCGGTGGACAGAAACAGCGTTTGTCTATTGCCCGTATGTTCCTGAAAAACCCACCAATTCTGATCCTGGACGAAGCCACATCCGCGCTGGATACAGAAACGGAAGCGGCGATTCAGCAATCCCTTGCTGAGCTGTCCGAGGGTCGGACCACACTGGTTATTGCTCACCGATTGGCTACGATCAAAAATGCAGACCGCATTATTGTCGTTGCTGAACAAGGGATTACGGAGCAGGGACGGCATGAAGAATTACTCGCAGCAGGTGGGGTGTACAGCCGCCTTCACTATGCGCAGTTTGGCGCGTAACCTATTCAATGTGGATGTAACAATGTAAATACGAGAAGTAACGCCATCGTTCTTGACTTGGAAGGAGTCAGGACGGTGGTGTTTTTTCTTTTTCATGATTAGCGTATGGGTTGGTCGGGAGTGCTGCAGCATAGACTGTCTGTGATCATGGATATGGAAACGGGTAATATAGTAAAGAGAACGCTTAACGTGTAAGATATGTTCATCATCTTGCAAGATATAGGAGGTACACGATATGCAGTTGAACGATATGTTGAAAATTCTTATAACCTGTCTATTATTTATTCTGATTTGGTGGCTACTAACTCAAGGGATTCGCAAACTTTCCAGTACTCGTGCGGGGTCCGGTTTCCAACGCTGGGGTGGATGGTCCATTGGACTTTTCATTATTGGTGCTGTGCCACTCGGTTTTTCGCTATACACAGAGATCTTTGATGAGCGCCTGGATGCTAACATCGGGTTGGGGCTTGCCATGCTGTTTGTTTGGGCTTATTGTGTGATCTTGTTGTGTGCGGCGTTGGTGATCTGGGGCAGGTACGTATACAAAAGGGATATGAAGAAGTGAATATTTGGTTTGATCGTGCTGAGCCCGTCAGGAAGTTAAGGGTGAGCTGACAGCTGTATTTGTAACAATAAACTGATATGGAACGTTAAATTTAGAAAGAGGTGTTATTAAAGGGGGATTTACATATGTCCAGCCTTCGTCGAGTCCTCATATTGCTCTCAATCCTGAGTCGTATGCCTTACGGGATGTTCAGGACATATCGAGTGCAACTCCGTGCAGACTCAAGCCAATGCACCAAGTGAAAAGGGCTTCACTGGTTATGTGGTTGAACGCAAAGACGATTCCAT
This sequence comes from Paenibacillus sp. AGC31, assembly GCF_057334655.1. Lineage (NCBI taxonomy): Bacteria > Bacillati > Bacillota > Bacilli > Caryophanales > Paenibacillaceae > Paenibacillus > Paenibacillus sp. AGC31. The sequence continues at coordinate 35,526 of NZ_JBHFJH010000039.1, read as the reverse complement.
TCTTGTGGTTGATCCTGCATATGAAGACTTCAGTGCGAGCGGAGGAGGAAATCGGTATTATCCGGCAAAATGGTTCTCCAATGCGCCTGATCCACAGATCGGCTCCTATGTTGAAGTCTGGACGGATGGAAGACCAGAAAATCAACCCTATCCTGGGCAGGCCAGAGCAGAAAAGATAGCGGTATCTTGTCCAGTGGCACCGGATGGTGCGCATATGACGGATGCGGATGCGATTCGTAGCGGACTTCTTTCACCTGATGCAGAGAACATCCGTGTTCCAGTCATTGAGGACAAGCGGTTTGATGCAGATTCAGGGACATGGACCCTTCTTATGCGAGATGCGATGACAGCGAATGAAGGGCAAGTAGTTCATGTGACCGTGAAGGACGAGAAGCAAGTTAAGATACAAGGCGGAGAATAAGGGGTTCATAGCTTTATGATGGTGGAGAAGCGCGTGTTGCACAAGATATGATTCAAATTGAAAGAAGTGACACGGATTGATTCATTGTAAGCTATCATGATTTTTGAACCGCCTGTAAGTTCACTTACTGTCCATCATGTATTATGATTCTATAAAAAGGGAAAGGACTCCCCTGCCCATGGAACTATCAAGGTCTCAGCAATTAGCTCAAGAGCATGTAACCCATTATGCAAGAAGCCGTAAAAATGAGGCGGAGCAAACTATTAGAGAAATCCTTCGTATGTCCAACATCGAGATGAAGACATTTGAAAAAGCTATCAATAAACTAAAATGCGCTACACTTTCACCCAGATCGATTAGATCCGAATATGAAAAGCGTGGCTGAAGCACTACTTGAGCAGGGAGTTTATAAAAGTCAGTTTGAGACTTTTTTATCAAATGGAAGTGTCTCCGCATTTTCAGGCGGTGAACGTGACGTTTGGGAGAATAAAATGTTTGGCGGAGCGTACCAAATAAATGGCTCAACCAATAGCGAACGGCCCAAGTATGGGGCACTCAATGTTATGTTACATCCCGATGGACCTGCTCCGCGTTTTGGATCATGTTACTTCCTTTTATCCACTGAGGTCTCTAAGCGTTGCACGTATACATATTTGGATTCTCATCAAGAACCTGAGGGAAAGGGAACGTATGAGGAATTTGACCTCATTTTGGCTGCTCTCATGAGGGATGTATTCTATAGTAATTTTGCCATTGGTGAAAGAAATCTAACGGTTCAAAAGTTAATCGATCATATGCTCGTCAATCTTGAGAAACCATTCCAAAATCCATCAAACCAAGAGCCAAACCGAAATCTGGACCATTATATCGAAGCTCAGGTTCATGGTGATATTTCCCTTGAAAAAGATGTAAAGATGCTTGTTGCCGAACCATCATTTAAAGGCACCCATACAGGAAGAATCTTAGAGCAGATATGTTTAAAGTATTCAATTGATCTCCACTGGCACATGGGCTTTACACTATTGGTTGATGAAGTTCCTATGGATTTTCGAGGTCCTTCGATGCCTTCACTAGCCAAGAGAATTGCAAAAAGTGATTTGATTGATGCAAATATCATTGGTTCTGCAGCTATGGACTTGAAACGAAACCCAAGCCATTGGAGCGATAGAGGAACCTACAAAGAAGTTCTACAAGAGTTAAAATTACTCTGGCATGTCTTAGTGAGATATGGAAAGCCAATGGAAGAGTGAAATAGTACTCTAACGACCTTGAGCGCCTAGCCGTTCAAGGTTGTTTTTTATCATTCAAACGGATTACAGACTATACATTTATCTATGAATCTGCTATCACAAAAACGAACGTATGTTTTATAATTATATTGACTTTTTGTCCTGACAATAATATATTGTTGTCAGGACGAAAAAAGAGGTGAAGCAATGTCCGCCAAAAAGATGGGGCGCCCTAAATCTGACAAACCCAAAAGCAGAACGATCGAGATACGTGTTGACGAGGACATTATGAACAAGCTCGATATTTCGGCTGAGAAGCTGAATACGAATCGATCAGACATCGTTCGCAAAGGGATTGAGAAGGTTTACGACGAACTCCAAAAATGAAAAAAGGAAGCAGCGCAAGTCCCACGAAGAACACGCTGCTTCCTATCACGCAATCACTTGAATGAGCGACTGCATAAATATCCTACCATGTGTAGAACGTTCATTCAAGCGAGGTGCGAATTGATATACAGGAGGATGCACATGAATTCGATATTAGAAGCATTATATAATGGACGACTTCGACCGGATGAGATGATGATGCCGACACATCCTGAATACCAAGCGTTAGGGCGGCAGATTGCAGCTCTGACAAAGCAGTGGAAGAATCGATTGAGCGATGAAGAATTCCGTGAGCTTGAACAGTTATTTGACTTGTGTGGCAGATGTGAGGGCATGCATACCGAAGCAGCGTTTGTACAAGGTTTTCGTCTGGGTGCCAACATGCTAATTGAAGTCATGAGTCAGCGGGAGGAATCGGTGTTGGAGTTTAACTAAGTTTAACGATGTGAGCAGAGATCCGGTTTACTTTTACAGCTAAATTCTCAGGAAATGACGTGCATACAACATACTCATTTTGCATCATAAAATTGTATCATAAATTGATTATAACAAAGCCCTCCAATCCTCTCTGCATTCAACAGCAGGGTTCGAGGGCTTCACTTAAACATAGAGTTAACAATTTATATATAGGGAAAGAGCCTGTTAAACAAATTGTTCCTTAATCCGCAATATTCCCTGCCATCTTCAGACGACGTGCAATTTCCTTAAAGTCTTCTTGCGATATGCCCGGTGCAAATTCTTCCTCGACCGCAGGAGCTTCTGGAATCGGGAATCCTTCAGGTATCCCTTGGATGACTTCAAGAGGTTGTCCATCTTCGGGGTGAGTTCCTTTCCAGATCTGGCCGATCGTGTTGAAATCTTTATCACTATAGGTGTACAGTTTGGTGTGTACCCCTTTTTCTTCATATTTGCGAGCCTCGTTGAAGGCTTTGTTGTTCAGTGAAGGGATAGGAACCAGCTTGGTCACATTTACGCCAGTTGCAATCTCAAGTGCTTTTGCATATGCCACGACATGCACACCGCCACGTACCAGCAGGAAACCAACCACTTCCCGGGCTGCCGGGTGATCCGTCATCTCATATACTTTCATCTTATGGGTACGAGCGCCACATTCTAGGAAGAAGTTATGCAGCAGATCCTCGACCAGATTGCCGCTGTTGAAGACGTTTGCTCCCGTCCATGGATTACCCATAGAGTCAAAAGGCATTGCGCCTTGTGCACCTGCCAGGTAGTGATACGACAGACGAGCATCTTTTACGGAACCTAGCGGTGTGTCGTCGGGTTCTTTGTACTCGGTTGAACCTCTGAGGCATTTGTTAATACCATGAGACACGAGTTCAACATGACCCAATTCTTCTGCCGTAATGCTCATGACGAGGTCATAGAAGGGCTTTAACTTTTCTTTGGATCGAAAATTAAACGATTGATAGAGGTAGTTGTTCAACGTTGACATTTCTCCGAATTTGCCGCCGAGTAATTCTTGTATGGCTGCCGCAGCATTCGGATCTGGCTTCTCGACATTGGGAATCTCAATCAGGATTTCATCCAGGCGTTTGAACATTCGGGTGTAACCTCCTCATATTGGTATTACAGATCGTGTAGGGTTTAAGATCGTGAAGTCACTCTGTCATGGCCTATTACACGTCTATTGGGTTTTTTAAACAAAAAAACAACCAAATGGGACTTAAGCATCGCATAACGCAAGCGCATATTTTCTACCACTTGTTATTTCCTACTATGGTAAAATTTTTGTATAATAAAACATTCAAACAAGTCTTCACGTAGAAGAGAACAGAGTCATGAATCCATAAAGGAGTATGAGATGAACAAGCGTTGGATACAAATAGTTTGGATTGTGATGTTTCTAGTGATTCAGATGTACATAAGCAACGAGCCTGCCACAGCATACGACGTTACGAACGAGGTTCAGGTGGATGAAGCAACGAGGCAGTTACTTGAAAAGAAATACGGGTTGGATCGTCCTCAGGAGCCGAAGACACAACAACACTTTTTCTCAGGTGACTGGGGAATGAGTTTCCGGACAGAGCCTCCGGATTCGTTTGACCGACTTGTTCATGTGATTCCTTTTTCCCTGCGGCCACTGGCCTGGATCTTTCGTTTATTCGTGTAAAATGAAACCCGGACGGGCAATATAACAGAAACATATTGTCCCAAGGAGTGAGTGAAATGAGAATGCTCATCGTTACCGTCATGTCGGTAGTCCTGAGTTTGGCTGGAATTACATCCGGATCAGGGGCCGCTATCCCTGATTATGCGAAGTGGGGAATTATTGCGGTCAAAGAAACACAGACCAAGTATAATGTGGATATTTTGGACTATAAGCATATCGGTCGCACCTCTCTAACAGCGGATCAATCACGGGAACAGTTCAAGTTATGGGTTCGTGCTAAAGACGGCAAGCAATTCGCAGTTTATGTGAATGTTGATTTTAATCCATCTACACAACAGTTAAAGAAAGTACAATTTTCAGAATCGGATCGACACTGATCCGTTATGAACCAGACTGCCTTAATGATTAAGGTGAAAGTCTGGTTTTTTTATTTTACAAAAACCCTTTTTTTACTATTGAATAAAGAACTTATGTTCGCATATAATATAAAATACAAACAAACGTTCTTATCGGAGGGATGATTATGCTAGGGAAATATATTGGCCAGATGGTGGAGCTTGTCTACATGGATCGTGCAGGGCAGATTACGCAGCGACAGATTCGAATTAACAGTGTACGTGGCGGGATGATTAGAGCATCAGCGGGAAAAGAAGGCTCACCCCGAACATTTCTGGAGCAAGGTATTCTGGCATGGCGTCCTGTTACCGATCTGAATGGGGAGGTAAAGTATGCTGAACGACTTTGAACGCAAGATTTTGCGTATTATGGTGAACTATGCAGGGCAACGGCGCAGGTTGCCACGTATGGATGAACTGGAGAACAAGACAGGACGAAGCAGAGCTTACATTCATGAGTCATTGCTGGAGCTTGAACGCACCGGGCACATCGCCTGGGAGAACCGGTCTACTCTGGAAGGGATACAGATTTTGCAGGCATGGGAACAAGTACAACAGCCGGTTCACAAAAGCCAGCCTTCCGGGGACTCCGTAAAATATTTTACGGACTATTAGGGTGTGCTTTCAAACTTAAGCAAGCTATACGACGATGATGGAGGTCAGCATCTAAACAGCCTGGCAGTCCAAGTTGGCTGATCCTGGTGAATGAGCAGATGATTTCTAAGGAACACAGGACGTCTTATTTGGCCTTCCGTTCCTCCTTTTTTAAAATTGTATGGAACATCAGACAAGTTACTTCCCGCAACCCCCTGACAAAAACGCTATAAAAGGCCAAAAATTCTGATATAGCGTGTCTCAGATTCCTTAGATCTCTAAGGTGGCTTCAAATCCTTGAATAAGACGCCTTAGATTCGTCGTGGGTCTGAGTTCGGCTTTCAGTAGGTTTGAAGGCACTTTCTAGGAACATAAGAAAACACCAACCCGGGTAACCGGATCGGTGCTTATTGTGTCATGTGCATCTATTTTAGAAATGGGGAAGTTGGTCCAGGTTGTTGGTTGGGTCACCGTCGGCATCGCCGCGAATGTACATTTCGCCATCCTTGCCTTTAAATACATTCACACCGGCAATAGCGCCAGCCTGTACTTCTGTAAGGGCCTGCTGATAATCCAGTACACGTCCTGCTGAAGTCTGAAAGGCTGTCAGGTCACCGTCACCATTTTTTTGCACGGCTGTGAAACTCTCGCGTGTTGTTTGATCCATGATGTCACACTCTCCTTATATGACCAGATAGGAATCTGCTTACCTGATTAGCCTATCCTAATTCATCGGAAGTATGCACCATATGCTAATAAAGACCTGCCAACGCGGAGGTTTTACAGGCTCTTTCTCATACGAACATGCAGAATATCTGCATCATAAAAAGGTTCTTCCGAAATCACTTCATAACCCAGTTTTTCATAGAATTTCTGTGCCTGACACTGCGCATCCAGTACAGAATAGGATAAGCCGAGTTCACGTGCCAGCTCCTCCATCGCGAGCAGAAGCACACGTCCATAACCAAATGAACGATGAGATTCAAGCACCGCAATCCGCTGCATTTTGGCCGTATCCTTGCTGTAATAGATCAGACGTCCTGTGGCTACAGCTTGCCCATCCGTACTTAACAATACATGATGCACATCTGGACTGATGACATCATATTGATCAATCTCAATCTCCGCAGGCACCTGTTGCTCGATCACAAAAACGTGATGGCGAATTCCCAGGGCTTGCTCCAGTTGTTCTTCTGTTGATACATAACTAATCTCAGCTGCCAATTCCATTCCTTCTTTCTGCTCTTGCGCGACATATCAGACTGAATTATACAAAAAAATGTTTTTCCTGTATAGTGAAGTCTGGAACATACTGGGAGAGGAGGGGGTAGTGATGGGCATGACAGGCATCATGGTAATTACATTGCTAATGTCGGCGGGAATGATTACTCTGTTGTATTACGTTACGAAGAAAGCATACTCACGCAGGTGGGATGAAGATGAGTAATTCACCTGTTAACCTTCACGGCAAGACTTCACTGCTTCCTCGCGGAGAATATACATCTTGAATTACAGAATTGGAGTACACGTCCAGCCAGACGGGCAGAGACTCACCATTTTCATTGGGCTGTTGTAATTGTTGGAATTGTACCGTATGTTCATCCCTCTCCAAGCCACAACCAGTAACGGTTGTAATGAGAATCACAAGCCCAACGCAGGGGAAGAAGCATTTGGTAAATGTATGTTTATTGGATCTTGACCGTTTTGTTATGTTTCTCATAGGGAATTCACCTCGTTGTAGAAATGGTAATCTTTCCTTTATTGTGTACCATTTCGGGTGAATTATAACCAAATAAATCATTGACAATGAACACGGTTACTTGATATGATACTGTTACTTGATTGGGAAACAATTATATACATGATCTGTTAGCTCAGCTGGGAGAGCACTATCTTGACAGGGTAGGGGTCAGTGGTTCGAGCCCACTACAGATCATACACGAGAAGCCTTACAATGTAAGGCTTCTTTTCTTTTTTTACATACAAATAGGAATGCGATTTGCGATAGTTTCAGTTTCTCTCCTCTTTTTAAACAAAACTTAAATAAAACATAAATTCAGCGTAAGGTTCGTCTTCTATACTTGGTTCTGAGGTCAACATAGAACAGGAGAAGGAGAGAACTTATGAATTATTCAAACCCATTTACATCAAAGTTAGCCAGAGTAGGGATCGCGGGTACACTGGCTTTAATACTGGCAACAAGCCCACTTGTCAACATGGGGGTTGTTGCCGCGGAAGCAGACCTAGCGCCTGTATCTACAAAGATACATAACACTCAGAAAGACTCTTTAGAGCAGACCCCGATTCAATACCAGATCCAGGCTCGGTTGAATGAGAAGGACATGACAATCCAGGGGAGCGAGATGGTAACGTATCGCAACACAAGCAAGGATGCACTCCAGCAGTTGGTCCTTCATACATATGCTGATGCAAACCTCTCCAAGTCTACACAGGCGAGCATGTACCAACAGCATAATGAGAAGATTAGTGAAGATCATCCGGAGAAGACAGCGGAGGACTTTCTGGGTGGCATCGATATTCAGGCTGTAACCGCAGATAGCCAATCACTAGGCTTCCATAAGGAAAACCAAGCGTTGACCGTGCAGTTGAAAGAGCCCGTTCAACCAGGCGAATCGGTATCATTCCAACTGGAGTTTCAGTTGAATATACCCTATGGCTCACAGCGAGTGTCCTACTACAAGGACATGATCAATGGTGCACACGGGTTCCCGGTGATGTCTGTATACGATGAGGTTAAGCATCAATGGAACAAGGCACAGTATAGTCGAACATTTGAGAGCGATTATTACACCTCATCGGACTTTGAAGTTCAATTAAATGTTCCTGATGAGTATCAGGTAGCCATGCCGGGCACGATCACCACTCAAGACAGTACAGAACATGATCGTAAGATAGTGTCTGCTGTAGCCGAGAATACGAGGGAGTTTGTTTTCTTTGCAAGTCCTAATCTTCAAGTGGAACGCGCTACCCGTAACGGTCTGACGGTGGAATACTATTATTTTAACGATGATCCATCCAAGAAAAAGATAGTTGACCGGTACATTAATCAGGCATTCAAGGTCATTGATTTTTATAGTGAAAAATATGGCAAGTATCCCTATCCAGAGTTCCGAATTGTCGAGACGTATGTACAAGGCGTTGCCGTGGAGTATGCGAGGCTCATTCAGATGGGACAGATTCAAAATGGTGCTGTTCCAGAAGAAGACACAACATTTGTTCATGAAATAGCGCATCAGTGGTTCCATGCATTGATCGGTAATAACTCGGAGACAGAATCCTTCCTGGATGAAGGCTTTGCTGATTTCTCCATGGTGTATTTTGCCGAGAAACAGGGAGACAAGCTAAATGGGTTCAGATCCATACAGTTTGATACTGCGCCCGTAGATATGGCGATTGCGTCAACAAACGATGAAGCTGGGGATTTGGCAAGTTTGGTATATTATCAGAAGGGGCGACAAGCGATCTATCAGCTTTACCGTTCCGTCGGTGAAGAGAAATTTGACGAGTTCATGAGGACATATTTCAAACGCTACGTGTACCAAAATGCAACGGTAGAGGGGCTGCTCCACACCATTGAAGATGTGCTTGGTAAGGAAGTACGTACAGAAATGCAAATGGCCCTATATCAGCCTAACTTTGTCTTAAAGCCGGAATACCAATTATCACAGGAAGAGACCGCCGCCTATGTACATGACATGTTACAACTACAGTATCAGGCTGTCATGAGAATGATCCCTAATCTGCCTTATGAAGTAATGAATCGATTGATGGACAAAGTCCTTCAAGGCGAGGAATTAACCATTGTGCTCAGCGATCAGGTGAGTAAACTTGCAACTAAACAGCAGGAAGATATGGTTAATCAGTTGACCGGATTCCTTGATATGACCGGTATGAAATACGACGTTATACGGGATCGTAAGGAACTGAAGCAAAAGATGAAAAAAGAGATCGGCAACAGCAACCTTATTGTCATTGGCAATGCCAAGTCAAACGGGTTGGTGCAGGCTTTAAAGTTCAGCATGATCGATCGGGCGAAACAGACAGGTTTTTTTTGGAAAAATACCATGAATGAACCTCTCGCTGCTGGTGCATATGTGATCAAACATCCCTTTAATCAGAATCGATTGATGCTTCATTATTTTTGGAATGAGGATCATCTGAGTGATGCGGCATATGAACCTTTTAAGCTGAAAATACAGGAGTCTATCGGATTCACTAACGATTTTTACCAATACTATCTATTGGATCACCAGGGCAAGGAGAAATCCAATAAAAAAATAGCGAATCCCATATCTTCATTTTTTGCGGAGTAATAAGTCATTGGTTTTTGCAGTTTCTTCCTCTAATCAGGTTAGCCAATTGTTATTGGTTAGCCTGTTTAGTCATTTTAACAAAAGCAAACCGATGGTTGCACAACTCACTCCCCTCCATAGAAAAAATATAACCTTCAAAAAGTCTAAAAGGAGATAAAATTTTATGTTGTTTTGCAAACCAGTCTTGGAATATTAGGCCTTAAAATGGGCATGATGCTTTAACAGAAAGGTAACTTCATGAATATACTTATGGTGAGAAAACAATAGGAGGGATTAATATGAAGGATCAACATTATCCTGGCATGCCATGGAAAGAGACAGTCACTGATCACAACGGTAAGGAAAGCAAAGGAATTAACAAAATGAAAGCGTATTCATATAATACAGGCATTCGCTCTATCATTCGTGTTATTCAGGGGCCGGCTGCGAATATGGGTAATGTTGTTGATCTCTCAAATCTACTAAAGGGCGCATCGGAATTAGTATACTTCTCTCCATTGGACATTGTCACCCTGAACGTTAAGGAGGTTGTGTAACATGTCAATGGTTGAAAAAAATATCCAGGCAGAACAGACTGCTAATGTCACAGCCAACAGTTTCACTTCACCTTATGATTATTGCGATGCAGAAACCAGACGGATGTACACGCCTCAATTTGATAAAAAAATGGACAATCCTATCTATACCGCTGCAATGGCGGGTCTGCAATCGATCTATTGGTTTCGGGCGATCAAGATAAAAGGGCTTATCCCTGATGCAAAAGCAGATTATTATGCTACGTATTCTACCAACCATAATCACATCGGAGGAATTGGACTAGCCTATTCGAACAGCCCGACAGGACCATGGACCAAACACGGACAAGTGTATCTCGATACCGTGGTTGGGAATTCGACGGAAACTCCATTTGTGATCTGGAACGATGAAGAACAATTGTTCTTTATGTATTATCAACAAAACGGTCTGGGGATCAATCAATCGACGGCACTTGCGACCTCTGTAGACATGATCAACTGGACAAGAGTGGGTTTGATTTTGGACAAACCTCCCGGGTTCCCTGGTGATGGTCATACCGGTTACTTCTCGTGTTTCAGAAATGGCGGCAAATGGATCGGTTTCTCGGTGATGGGCGGTGGTGACTTTGGTCGTAAATGTATCTGGCATTCACATGACGGACGTAGCTGGTTAGCTGATCCAAGGCCATTAATGGGTGGTAATGATGCCACTTTAAGTGCAGGAGAAAACATTTCGAGACCCAATGCTGGTGTATTTATGTACAAAGGGAGCATGTGGTGGATAGGCATGTTGTCGGCTTATGCTTCCGGTGGGGTTACGACTGTAGCTCGGCCAGCCATTGCCAAGATCAGCGCAGACTTTCGTCAACTGCTGGACAAACCTACGGATATATATTTTCCGGCATTGAATTGGGAAACGACCAACATGCAATCCTTAATGGTGTCCGTTATGGACGGCGTAGTGTACGTGTATTACAATACCGATCATAATATCGGTGTAGCCTATTCGGTGGGGGTGTAGAGATGGTTATACGTGATGCAGCAGGTCAGATCGTGCCCTTTGGAAAGGTTCACAAACAGCTTGTGGCCGATTTTCTTTACGGAACGTTACCGGATTGGGTGGAGGTGGTGGGCACCCCTACGTTTGAGCCTTTGCCCGACAGAGGGACCATAACCGTTACAACACCAACAACGGCAGGAGCCACGGCAGAGTTGAAAATGAAACATCTGATTGACAGCTCGAAAGTAACCGCAATTGCAATCACTTTGGAAGCGCTACAATTAAACGGGAACATTGGAATCTCAGTTCAGGTTGGCATTAAATCGAAGGATAGCAAGGCCGGAATCACCTTTTTTCAAAACGTAAATCAGAAGTATGGTATGGTCCGTGCCTATAAAGCAGATGGAACGTACACGGATTTTAATCAAAACATGGTGTTCTTCACCACACATGGCGTAGCAGGAGATGAAGCACAGAACCGTAAGAATCTCACTGTGCTGCTCTGTACCGGATTACAGTTCTCACCGGGGTTTGAGAGACCGTCCGTATGGCTTGGTGCGGATGATCAATATGGCGGTGTTGCTGCTGACCTTAGCGGGGGATTGTTCCAACATGGAGAATTGCAGTGTCTTTTGAAACTAACTACAAGTAAGGCAGAGGCCAAGTATTTCAAATGTGCACAGATGAAAGTGGATATCTGGAGTAACTGATTGGAATGACAAAGAGAATAAATAGATTATCTGCATGGATAGGTGAAAGATATACTTGAAGTAATGTGGTACCTAAACACGGACGCTTTGAAAATGAAGTGCAGTGTTTGGGTACCTTTTTTATTTAGAGAAGGTTCATGATTGTACCGCCTGCTGCACCAGCAACGACAACGATCCACGGTGGTACTTTCCAAAAAACGAGCATTAGAAACAACATACATACCAGTGCAAAATCAATAGGAGTTAGGATCGCAGTTGTCCAAAGCGGATCGTACAACGATGCCAACAAAATACCTACAACAGCTGCATTAATTCCGATTAATGCTCCTTGGATTTTTGAGCTCTTGCATAAAGAATTCCAGAAGGGCAATGCGCCTACGATCAGAAGGAACGCTGGGAAAAAGATAGCAATCGTTGCAACCAAAGCACCGGGAATCCCACGCATCATCGCTCCTAAATAACTGGCAAAGGTGAACAATGGTCCGGGTACAGCTTGTGCTGCTCCATATCCCGCCAAAAAGTCGGACTTGTTCATCAGACCTGTAGGGACAAATTCACGTTCCAGTAACGGAAGTACAACATGCCCTCCACCAAATACAAGTGATCCTGAACGGTAGAAGCTATCAAAGAATAACAGCCATCCCGAACGATCAAATGGTGTGAGTAACGGGAGAAGAATCAGGATTCCAAAGAACGTAGCCAAACAGACTATTGCCAAGTTACGACTCACCGGAACAGACAAGTCTGCTGTCTTAATACCTGTCATTTTTCTAAAATGAATCATGCCTATTATGCCTGCAATAACAATAAAAAGGATTGGAGTGAACGCAGTCGGCCACACAAGAGTCGCCGCTGCAGTAAAGATAGCGATGGTTGCCCTGTAACGGTCAGGAGTTAGTTTTTGCCCCATGCCCAATATCGCCTGAGCGACAATAGCTACAGCAACAATTTTAAGACCATGAATCCAGCCAGTACTGCTGATATCAAATCCTTGAAGAAAGAAAGCGAACAAAACTAACACAATGACAGAAGGAAGTGTGAAACCAAGCCAAGCCATCAGTCCCCCCAACAAACCGCCGCGGATGATGCCAATTCCAATCCCGACTTGACTGCTGGCAGGCCCGGGCAAAAATTGACACAGCGCAACTAAATCTGCATAGTTTCGTTCATCCATCCACTTTCTACGGCGAACATATTCTTCATGAAAGTAGCCGAGATGAGCGATCGGTCCTCCAAATGAAGTCAGGCCAAGTTTGGTTGATACAGCCAACACCTCAGAAAGTGCTCTGACTGTATGTTTGGGCTTGTCCGGGGTTAGAAATGAATTATTCTCCAAAGGTGTTATTCCTCCTTAACGGTTCGATGCAGGCTATCCAATAACTACATTATAATCCTCCTCATCGCTATTCATTTAAACGTAGCATTAAACTATATTATTTTTTTTTATATTAGCTATTTACATGCACAATTTAATTGTGTACAATGTAATTGTTAGCGATTGAAGAGAGATCAAAATTTAGTCAAAATAAATCTAATCAACTAAAGGAGTTTTCACAAATGAAAACATTATATGAAACAACAGTAATCAATACAGGCGGACGTCAAGGCATCGTACAATCCCCAGATAACGTGTTTATGCTGGATGTTGCTGCACCGCCTGAACTCGGAGGACAAGTGACGACAGCTACCAATCCGGAGCAGTTGTTTGCAGCAGGGTATAGTGCTTGTTTTAACTCCGCACTGGAGTTTCAATTGAAGAAACACAAAGTTGAGATTGAAAGAAGTACGGTAGCTGCAACCGTAATGTTGGTGACGGACTCTGAGGATAACGGCGTGAAGCTTCAAGTCGATTTGGAAGTTAAAATCCTTGGTCTGGATGAAGAAACAGCACAGAAGTTTGTGAAACTTGCCCATGACTACTGCCCATATTCCAAAGGAATTAAAGGAAACGTGAATGTTAGCGTGGAACTCGCGTAATCACTGATACTATTTGTTGATAAGAAGCCTCCGAGAAATCGGAGGTTTTTTGGTGTTTTATGCATAAAAATCAATTTCGCACTCAATTGTGGGTTATAATGGTAGTAAGTTTACACAAAACTGCTGAAAGGGGAATGTACTTATGATGGATTTTAGCAAACCACCCCATGGCTCTGAGACCGATACTCACCGTCAGCGTCATCAGGAGAATGAACAGAAATACCTGTCCGGAGGCAAGAGCATTTGGTATGAAATCAGCAACTGGCTCATTCTCGGAGGTATCCTCCTTGTCATATTTTTATTATTTAAATACGTTTTCTAAGTAGACACACAACCGGGCGAATCCCCATATGATGCATTACATCAGTAAGCATTTGGGGAAATGGGGAATCCGGGATGGCAAAAGCAAAGGGCAAGAATGCTCCCGCATTAAAGAGTGATAAAATACGTGTATCCATGAAGTTGGTCACTTCGGATGTATGTGAGAGATGTAAGACACCCTGTACACGAGGAATGGATTATGCTGCACGTATGAGAATTGAAGGGGCTTTAGGTAAGGGCGTTCCCTGTATATTGACCCGCCATACTTCTTCATAACTCTTCGTATAATCCTGTATATATAACAATTATAGATCAGGGGCATCCTTTAATGAGGATCGCCTCTTTTTGTGCATTCCAAGGGGTGGAAAAAATTCTGGATAAAAAATGAAAAATGATGAAAAACAGCGCAACTTTGTGGATGAATCTGCAGTATAAATGTACAACAGCTAGCAGCAGGGGAGGGAATATTGACGGAATGAAATGGAAACGAATATTGCTTTGTGTCACGGTATTCTCCTTGCTCGGCGGGTCTTTATTGTTTGCTGACTCAGTGAACGAGAAGATTCGTGTTCTCATTAACGGCAAGGAAGCAGCTGATGGAGGTTATCTCATTGATGGAACGACCTATGTACCTGTAAGAGAAGCCGGAGGCGTCGTCAAATGGGACAGCAGTAACAAGAGAGTAACGGTGATCAAACCGAATGTACATATTTTTCTCTTCAAGGGAGACACTGTATTTGGCAACGTTAACGTAGGTAAGCTGAAATTCAATGTATTTTCACAAGTGGACAGTCTGACAGCAGATGTAGCTGCGGTGAAAGTAACGATTACCAATCCAAGCGGTCAGGTGAAGGATATCCAGTCACAGGAGCTTACGACACAGAAGGATAACTTCTGGTTCCGCACATATGATTTTACGTATGATTTCAGTCGTGCTGGCAAGTATCAGGTTGGCTTTCATATTAAAGAAAATGCAAACAGCAGCTACGTCCTGGTAGCGGAGAAAATCATTACAGCGCTGAACGATTGAAGCGAAAATAACCCTGTGGGTTAAATTGACCTGGGTCATTGAACATGTTACGATATGCAAGGTTACACAATTTCTATTTATAAAGCGAGGTATTTCAATGAGCGATCACACACATGAACACGGCGATGGCTGCGGATGCGGGCAAGACCACGACCACGACCACGAGCATGAAGAAGTCCTTCTCACATTAACAGACGAGAACGGCCAAGACGTGGAGATGGTTTTGGTGGAGACGTTTGACGTGGAGAAGCATGTTTATGCGCTCCTGCTGGAACGTAACAATCCTGAAGCTGACGGCATCATCCTGCGTATGGAAGAAGAAGACGAGGAAATGGTGCTCTACAATATTGAAGACGAAGAAGAGTGGAACCGCGTTGAAGCGGCTTACAACGAACTCGTTGCATCACAAGAATAGTCATTCTTTTGGAACATAACATGAAGGCTCCTTGATCTCAGGGGGCCTTTTGTTTGTTTTTAAGAGGTATACGAGCATGTACACCACCGGTTTGAACGACGAAATAGACGGGAAAATGCAAACTCGTTTGTCCCATAAAATAAAAAAAGGACCAAGCTTAAGGCTTGGTCCTTCAAGTTTATTCCATTCACAGGGTGATGGAGTTGTTTTAGAAAATGGCATCGGCTTCCACGATCACTTTAACGTTGGTTACGCTGCGATCTTCGGGTCCTTTGACGGGTAATCCAACTTCGACATGATCGATGATGTAGTCGATGTTTTCCTGGGTGATAACCTCACCCGGTAACAGGATTGGAATTCCTGGCGGATAGACATAGATGAATTCCGAGATAATACGTCCCGCGGATTCTTTAAACGGAATCACTTCGGTATCACCGTAGAATGCATCGCGTGGAGTCAGCATCAACTGTGGAATATCCGGTACTTTTACGACCAGTTCATGGGCCGGGTTCACTTGATAATAGGTACGGGAGAGATCCTGCAAAGCGTTCAGCAAGATATCCACACTGTCATCCGTATCTCCTGGCGTGATGAGACACAGAATATTGTACATATCACTAAGTTCGACCTCGATGTTGTAATGTTCACGCAGCCAGTTCTCTGTCTCATATCCTGTAATACCCAGATGGCGAACATGGATCGTTACTTTGGTTGGATCATAGTTGAAGGTCGCTTCTGTACCCAGCAACTCTCTACCGAAGCAATACAGGCCATCCATATCGTTAATTGAACGTCTGGCAAACTCAGCCAGTTCAATCGCCTTCTGTGCAATCTCACGACCGTGGAGTGCCAGGTTACGTCTTGATGTATCGAGTGAAGCAAGCAAAATGTATGAAGTTGATGTTGAGGTGAGCAGACTCAGGATCGTCTGTACACGCTGCGGGTTCACGAACCCATTCTTCGTGTTCAGGTTGAGTACGGAACTCTGTGTCATGGAGCCACCAAGCTTGTGAACACTGGTTGCAGCCATATCGGCACCTGCTGCCATTGCAGACAACGGCAGATCCTCATGGAAATGAATGAGTACGCCATGTGCTTCATCAACAAGTACAGGGACTTGGTAGCTGTGTGCAAGCTCAACAATCTCTTTCAGATCGGTAACCACGCCGTAATAGGTCGGGTTAATTACAAGCAATGCCTTGGCATCTGGATGACGCTCAAGTGCGCGACGGATAGACTGTGTAGTCACTCCATGGTCAATGCCCAGATTGGCATCTTGTGAAGGAGAAACAAATACGGGTTTGGCGCCTGAGAAAATAATCGCGGACAAAACCGATTTATGCACATTACGGGGCACAATAATTTTGTCACCAGGTGAACATACAGACAGAATCATGGTCATAATGGCACTGCTTGTGCCTTGTACACTAAAATAGGTATAATCGGCTCCGAAGGCATCTGCTGCCAAAATCTGTGCTTCCTGAATGACACCGGTTGGCTGATGCAGGTCATCCAACGGTGCGATGTTAATCAAATCTATGGAGAAGGCATTATCGCCAATAAATTCACGGAATTCGGTATCCGCTCCCAATCCTTTTTTATGGCCCGGAATATGAAACTGTACCGGATTGAGTGCCGCATGATTTTTTAAAGCGGTAAACAGCGGCGTACGGTGGTGATTCATCAGTGCTGTCACAACCCTTCCTAATAAAATTGGTAAACAAAGATGAGTATAGCAAATTAAGAACCGAATGCAACAGTATAATCGACAATTTTTTAAATTGCCGAGATTTGGGCACATTCCCCACGGTTACACTAAGGATAGGGAATAGGCAAATGAACACCGAAAGGGGAAAAAGAATGCAAACCGACACAAAACCAGCCAAAATTTTGCGATCACCATTTTTTATCGCGATGTGGCTGACACTTTTTCTAGTTGAAATTATCAAAGGAGCCCTGTTGGTAGCTGTTTTGCCCGTGTATATGGACAATATACTGGGTCTGTCTGCAGGCGTCATTGGTGTGGCATTTGCTCTTCAATATCTGGGTGATAATCTGTTCCGGGCGCCTTCCGGCTGGGCAGCAGAACGGATCGGGTTCCGCGCAACGATGGTTACAGCACTAATCTGTACCTTAATCGCTGTTATTATGATCCTTTTTCTCAAAAGTGCCTTTGGACTGGCCATGGCCTGTCTCATTCTTGGCATTGGTACGTCACCACTATGGCCTTGCGCCATGACAGGCGTGACTGCGATGTCAGGCCCACAGAACAAGAATGGTACAGCAATGGGGGCGCTGGAGATGGCTGCTCTCGGGGGAACGGGGCTTGGACCTATAGGCATGAACTGGCTGCTGGAGCGCACGCATCATGATTATCGAACGATATTCCTCGTGCTGATGGGTTGTGCCATTCTCGTTATTCTGGTGGCCATGATTCTTCCTGGACGTGTCATTGTTGAAGGGGAGCATGCCGAGCAAGCAGCGAAGAATAGTGATGTGAAATATCCAGCCAAACCGAATCTGCTCACGCCGTTCATCCGGCTGCAAAAGAGTGTGAAGGGCACACTGCAAAGGGTACGCAGCACACTTAATGTTAATCCGCTCGTGTATCCTGCCTTGTTTATGCAATCGTTTGTCATTGGGCTGCTTAGTCCAGTAATCACGCTATATACACGCACAGACCTGCACATCTCACCGAACCTTTACAGTTTGTTGCTGATTGCGGGAGGTGGAATAACCGTTATTGCCTTGCTGCCTGTAGGTAAAATGGTAGACAGGTTTGGTACTAAACCGTTCCTGAATATTGGTTTTTTGATGGCGGCGGCGAGTCTGTTCGCATTCTCCTCCATAACATCCATTCCGGTGGTGTTTGGTATTGTCATGCTGGTGGGCATCAGTTATGCCATGATTTTGCCCGCCTGGAATGCTTTTGTAGCCACTCTGATTCCCAAAGGAGAGCGGGGAGCAATCTGGGGATTCTTCCTTACATTGCAGGGATCAGGCATGGTTGTAGGCCCCATTGTTTCCGGACTGCTGTGGGACCACGTGAGCCATCCGGCTCCATTCATCGGTAGTGCCATCGTCATGGCAGGACTTGCCGTTGTGCACTTTGTGTTATCCCGCAATCCGTTTCGCACCGCTCCGGCCAAATAAGCAAAAGAAAAGGGAGTTCCACCAACCGCCTTGGTTGTGGAGCTCCCTTTTTCGCGTCCATTATATCACGAGAATCGGGGGCTTGCCCCTGTGCGTCTGCGGAAAGCTGCAATCCGGCGGTCCTTTCGGTGAAAAATAGTCAAATAACCAAGTACCCTTACATAAAATGAAGTATAAAATAGGGTAAGCCGATTGAGTAGAAGCGATTGAAGACGAGGGCCGGAGTTGATCCGGTACAGATGGAGGGAGTGCCGTGAATAAGAGTTATGAAGTTGAATATTGCAATCTGGAGCTGCGGTTCAACCGTCGGCATATCCAAAATTTGATCAGAGACCTTATTCGTGAGGGATATTCACTATATTGGAGCGAGGACGAATCCTTTTTTATCCTGTCAGTCCGGACCGGCCGCAAGCTGGTAAAGCTCCGCTTTCAACAGACACGCACGGGGAACTACAAGATGACTGGAGATTATATCATTAAGGATGCAAAACTTGCAGAGTGGCTGGAGAAGCTGATTGGAGATACACGCGGGCATGCAGTTGTGAAGCGGTTCAAGGATCAGCAGATGACCGTGGAGAACATTTTATTCGGTGAAGTCATTCGTCTCGTGGAAGTGTCTGGGTTCAAACAGCGTGTCATTTTTCAAAAGGAACCTGCGCCGACGGCGGAAGAGATGGAAGAGATGTTCCTCTCGCGTGAAGGTGAGGAAAGGCTCATGTTGTTGCGCATGGAAGTGGATGATGAACTGGAACGCCTCTACACGGCCATGCAGATGGATAATATCGAAAAAGCAAATGCTTGCCGCGAAGTCTTAAAACAGTTGTCTGGGCATCTGTTAATGTTGGAAGGATGACAAGATAAGGCCGTATTTATGAAAATACGATGAACACCTCAGCAGATTGGGGTGTTTTCTCGTTGCGTAGCTGTGCCACGGGGTTCACTTCTATACATAAAACCGTTAAAATGGGAGTATTGTTGAGAATTTATTTCAATAAAATTAATTGGAGCAAAGGATGGAGGACCAGATGACAAAACAACAAATTGGCGTAATTGGCCTGGCTGTCATGGGCAAAAATTTGGCCCTTAACATTGAAAGCAAAGGTTTCTCAGTATCGGTATATAACCGTTCCCCGGAGAAAACCAATGATCTTCTGAAAGAAGCTGAAGGTAAAAACCTGACAGGCTCATTCTCCATTGAAGAGTTCGTAGCATCCCTGGAATCCCCGCGCAAAATTTTGATCATGGTACAAGCCGGTAAAGCGACCGACGCTACCATTGAACAACTTCTTCCTCACCTGGATGAGGGCGACATCATCATTGACGGAGGGAACGCATACTTCCCTGACACGCAACGTCGCAGCAAAGAGTTGGAAGACAAAGGCATTCGTTTCATCGGTACAGGTGTATCCGGTGGTGAAGAAGGCGCACTGAAAGGCCCTTCCATCATGCCAGGTGGACAGGAAAGTGCTTATAAACTGGTTGAACCGATCCTGACGGCGATCTCGGCCAAAGTCGGTGACGATCCATGTTGTACATATATTGGACCAGACGGTGCCGGACACTATGTGAAAATGGTGCATAACGGTATCGAGTACGGAGATATGCAGTTGATTGGTGAAGCATACCACTTGCTCAAATCCGTATTGAACGTTTCTGTTGAAGAGCTTCATGCAATCTTTACGGAATGGAATCAAGGAGAGCTGGATAGCTACCTGATCGAAATCACAGCAGATATCTTCTCCAAATACGATCCAGAAACAGGGAAACCAATGGTTGACGTCATTCTGGACGCGGCTGGACAAAAAGGAACAGGGAAATGGACAAGCCAAAGCGCGCTGGATCTCGGCGTACCATTGTCCATGATTACGGAATCCGTATTCTCCCGTTTCCTGTCTGCCATGAAGGACGAGCGTGTAGCAGCTAGCAAAATCCTGAATGGACCAGCGACTGAAGCATTCTCTGGCGACAAAAAAGCGTTCATTGAGAGCGTGCGTAAAGCCCTCTTCGCAAGTAAAATCGTATCCTACGCACAAGGATTTGCACAAATGCGTGCAGCTTCCGACGAGTATGGCTGGGATCTGAAATACGGCAACATTGCCATGATCTTCCGTGGCGGTTGCATCATCCGTTCGCAGTTCCTGCAAAACATCAAGGAAGCTTATGATAAAGACGCAGCTCTGAAAAACTTGCTCTTGGATCCGTACTTCCAAAACATTGTTGAGTCTTATCAAGACGCATGGCGTGAAGTTGTAGCGGCTGCTGTAAAACAAGGTGTTCCGGTACCTGGCTTCTCCAGCGCTCTTTCTTACTACGACAGCTACCGTACAGAGCGTCTGCCAGCCAACTTGCTGCAAGCTCAACGAGACTACTTCGGTGCTCACACGTTCAAACGTGTGGACAAAGAAGGCAGCTTCCACCACAACTGGATGGAGTAGTACCACATATACAAGTCTATTAGATTTGGCCAAAGCGTCCTTAAGTAGGAGCTTTGGCCTGCTAAGGGGCTCAAAAGAGGTTTGGCGTTCCGGTGATTGCCGGTCAACGCTGGGCCTCTTTTTTTACTGTGTTATACAGTAATAATGTTGATGGAGAAGATATGTAGCTGATTTCTAGACCTAATGAACAGGAGACACTCTATTTTGGCAAAATGAGCCGGTTCTATTTTTTAACGAACTCAGAAGGTACTATTTCGATAATTCTCAGCGAGATGTCGAGGTTTTGACGGTGATTTTTTGAAATAAGTTTACTCAGATTCTTTAGAAGTTTAACTGCGCCTATTTACCGTAAATAAGCTCATTGGAGTTCGTTAGGTTAATAGTTGGTCACTGATTGAGACGTTTGGGGGCTCAAAACTGCTTGAGGGTGATCTGACGTAGGCTTAGATGCCGTAAGTTACTTGATCTGTCTTGGGAGTTGCGGATGGTCGAGAGGAAGTCGGTCAGGAGATGGTCTTTCCCAGTCCGCAGGGCTGTGTTATGATAGGACAAAAGTGCTCACGAATTGCTTGAATTAAAGGAGTGTACACCTTGAGCAAGTCTAACAATATTATTCTCATTGGCATGATGGGAACCGGCAAATCAACCGTCGCTGACATGCTTGCACGTGAGCTTGGTTATCGATTGATTGATGTAGACGCCGCAGTGGAAAAAGAGGAAGGCTGTACGATTCCAGAATTGTTCACTGGCAAGGGAGAGACGTATTTCCGTGATGCCGAGAGCCGCATGTTATGCTCGGTGCTGGAGAAGAAGTCACAGGTCATAGCGACCGGAGGTGGCGTGGTGCTGCGTTCGGATAATTGTGACGTGATGTTGAAAAATGGTTGGGTTGTTGCCTTGACTGCTGATCCGGCAGTGATTGTAGAGCGTGTTAGTGGCTGTGACAATCGTCCACTTCTCGCAGGCAATGCAGAGGAGCGCATTCAGGCAATTATGGAAGAACGGAAAGACGCATATCGGTTCGCACATTATACGGTGGATACAACGGAGTTATCCGCTGCTGAAGTGACTCGTTTAATTTTAGCGCATTACCGCGTCTAAGCTTGTTATCATCGAAGTTTGATGGTTGATAGGTGGTGGCAGATATAACAAAACGGGCCATATAGGCCCGTTTCTAGGAGTGGAGCAGAACAGAAGTCACAAGGTTACAAATGACTTCGCTTCTCTCCGGGTTTCTCTAGTCTTCCTGTTGCCACTGAAGCATACCGCCGACCATGTTTGTACAGCCTTCATATCCCAGTTGTTGCAGATATTCACAGGCACGCTCACTGCGGTAACCGCTACGACAGATAATCACGATCTCGCCTGATTTCTCAATCTCAGACAGTCGGTCCGGAATCTGTCCAAGCGGAATATGCTTGGCTCCTTCGATCATGCCTTGCGCGACTTCATCGTCCTCGCGGACGTCTATCATCTGCAGCTTCTCTCCCGCCTGTAAACGGCGGCGCAGCTCAGACGTTTCAATTTCAGCTATTTGTGTCATATTCAGGTCCTCTTTTCTGTATGGACTTAACGCTATAATGATACCCAAGCGATGCACGGAATGTCAATTTGGCCACAATATAATCAACGAAGGAGAATTTCATCCATGGACGTTATTGTTAAACCAACCCCCACTCTGAACGGGGAAATCGGGGCTCTGTCCTCCAAAAACTACACTACCCGCTATTTGCTGGCTGCTGCACTGGCAGAAGGCACAAGTACCATTCATTTCCCGGCACACAGTGAAGACAGTGACGCCATGCGCAGATGTATTCGCGATCTGGGGGCAGTACTTGAAGAAGACGACAGCAAGATTGTGATCCAGGGCTTTGGCAGTCATCCCCGTGATGTGCGTGAATTGAATGTTGGGAATGCGGGTGCTGTACTTCGTTTCCTGATGGGCGTTACAGCGCTCTGCCCTGAAGTTACTTTTGTGAATACGTACCCGGATTCACTGGGCAAACGCCCCCATGATGACCTGATCGATGCGCTTGGTCAATTGGGTGTAGAAGTACAACATGAACAAGGACGCCTGCCGATTACAATCAAGGGTGGCAATGCCAAGGGTGGACACATTCGTGTATCCGGCTCCGTCAGCTCCCAATATCTGAGTGCATTGTTGTTTGTAACTCCGTTGCTTGCAGAAGACAGCACCATTGAAGTACTGAATGACCTGAAGTCCAAGGTCGTTATCGGACAGACGCTGGAAGTGTTGGAGCAGGCAGGCATCGTTATCCATGCAAGTGATGATTACATGTCCTTCCGTGTACCAGGTGGACAGGCTTACCAGCCGACGACCTACACGGTTCAAGGGGACTACCCGGGCTCGGCAGCCGTTCTTGCCGCAGCTGCGGTTACACAGTCTGATGTGAAAATTCTGCGACTGATGGAGCAGAGCAAACAGGGTGAACGTGCCATCGTTGACGTTCTGCGCATGATGGAAGTGCCTTTGACACATGAGAACGATGTCGTACACGTTCAAGGTAATGGCAGACTGAAAGCGATTGAATTCGATGGGGATGCCGCGACGGATGCCGTTTTGGCTATGGTAGCCGCAGCTGTGTTTGCGGAAGGCACGTCACGGTTCTATAATGTAGAGAACCTGCGTTACAAGGAATGTGACCGAATCACCGATTACTTGAACGAACTGCGGAAGGCAGGAGCGAACGTTGAAGAGCGTCAAGCTGAGATTATTGTACACGGACGTCCGGAAGGCGTTGAAGGCGGCGTGGAGATTAATGCTCACTACGATCATCGTGTAATTATGGCGCTAACTGTCGTTGGTCTGCGTTCCAAGGAGCCGCTTCGTATTCGGGATGCACACCATGTAGCCAAGTCTTATCCGCAATATTTCGATCATTTGCAGGCGCTTGGCGCCTCGGTTCAATGGGTAAAAGAGTAAAATAACTGAAACCTGTCTTTTGAACACGCACTTTAATCAGAAAAGGATGGTGCTTGAACATGGAATTTAACAACCCTACTCGTGAAGAAATTGGGCAACTTTTGCGCAAGGCAGGCAACATCGCAGTCGTCGGCTTATCAGACAAATCAGATCGCACTTCCTATATGGTGGCAGAAGCCATGCAGAGCAGAGGTTATCGCATTATCCCGGTTAATCCACAGGCGCAAGGTGAAATCCTAGGCGAGACGGTATATGCCACACTCGCGGATATTCCAGAGCCGGTAGACATTGTCAATGTGTTTCGTCGCGAAGAGTTTTGCGCGGAAGTCGCTCGTGACGCCGCTGCCATCAAAGCTAATGTGCTGTGGCTGCAGCTTGGCATCCATAGTGATGAAGCGGTCCAGATTGCTGCAGAGAACGGCATGACAGCGGTAACGAATCGTTGTATCAAGGTAGAAGATTCCATCGTTCTGCGCGGCGCTGGACGCGGCTGAGAGGCTCGTTCACCTAAGATCGGTTGATCTCCTGATCTGACCCAATTGAATGAACATAGGATGAATCCCGTTAACTTGAAGTTGACGGGATTTTTTCTGTTCTATTTTTGCCATTATTAATTACCAATTGGTTACTGTTTTGCTTTGACAAAACGTTGCGTAAAGCTTACCATCTAGGATAGAAAGGAGAGGTCGCCATGAATTGGCTCGGATCCTTGCAGCAGCTCGGACGAGCGGTAATGCTGCCTACAATGGTCCTGCCCGCCGCCGCAATTTTGCTCAGTGTTGGCAGTCTGCCTTGGGACGCCTGGGGATTGGATATTGTCGGTGAAGTGTCTACCGTGGCCGGACACGGTATTTTTTATTTCTTACCGTATTTGTTCGCTGTCGGTGTAGCACTGGGACTCTCCAACCAGGCCGGACAAGCGGGACTTGCTGCTCTGGCTGGTATCGTGATATATGATCAGGTGACTCGGAACTTCGGGGATGGCACCGTTCAGCCCGCTTCCTTAATCGGAATCATACTCGGCGCGCTTGCCGGTGGGATGCATAATCGGTTTAAAAGCATTAAACTGCCTGAAATTTTACAGTTTTTTGGAGGTTCAAGGTTTGTTTTGCTCATCGTCGGACTTTGTTCGGCATTGTTTTCCTGTTTTATGTTATGGCTCGCTCCGATCCTACAGCATGGATTGAACGGCATTGCCACTTGGGAATACAGTCTCGGGGGTTTTGGACTGTTCATTTACGGGGTGTTATACAGGGTGCTGGTCGCTTTTGGGCTTCATCACCTGCTTAACAATGTGTTTTGGTTCCAGTTAGGGACGTTTGAAACGCCTGATGGTAACATTGTGCAAGGGGATTTGCCCCGATTTTTTGCAGGTGACCCAACAGCAGGATTCTTTATGGCAGGTTTGTTTCCCATCATGATGTTTGCCATTCCGGCGATAGCCTTTGCTATTATTCAGGAAGCCAGGGAAGATCTGAAACCGAAAATCAAGAAAACTTTTCTGACATCGGCACTCGTTTGTTTTCTAACCGGGGTATCGGAACAGATTGAGTTTGCTTTTTTGTTCGCGGCTCCTTATCTGTTCATCGTGCATGCAGTGATGTCCGGCGTTGCCATGTGGATTAGTTACTGGCTGGATATCCGGCATGGATTCTCTTACTCCGCAGGTATTATTGATTACATACTCAATTTCCATCTATCGGAGAATGCGTGGAAGCTCATTCCGATTGGCATACTATATGGGCTGCTTTACTACTTCCTGTTCCGATGGGCGATTCGTACGTTCAAGATTCCAACACCAGGACGTGAAGAGGGCTCCATGCTGGAAGATTGGGTAGGTAACATTCCTTATCAGGCACCTTTAATCCTCGAAGCATTGGGTGGGAAGAGTAACATTGTACAGGTTGAAGCATGTATTACACGTCTTCGCCTTACTGTGCATGATGACCGGCTGATCGACACGGGTGCCATGAAGAGTATGGGGTCCGCAGGACTGATCAAGCTGGGTGGCGGTAACGTACAGGTGGTATTCGGGACCTACTCGGAATTGATTCGGGAAGAAATCGCGAAGTTGCTGGAAAGAGATCTGCAACAGGTTCTGTTCTGTGCCCCCGTTCAGGGCAAAATGCTCCCGATTGAAGAGGTACCTGATCAGATTTTTGCAGCCAAGCTTGTCGGTGATGGTGTAGCCTTTGTTCCGGAAAAGGGAGAGCTGGTCTCACCCGTGTACGGAACGATTATGCACTTGTACCCGACCATGCATGCCTTGGGTATTTCTACCCGTGAGGGGCTTGAGGTATTACTGCATATCGGCATCGATACCTCTCAGTTGAAAGGCCATTTTGAAGCTTTTGTTCAGGAGGGCGATACGGTGGAGCCAGGGCAGTTGTTGATCAAGTTTGATCTGGCAGTACTCCGCGAGCAAGCGGCGTCACTAACAACACCCATGGTAATTACGAATCCGGATCGTGTAAAATCATGGAGTTTTGCTCCATTTAAGCAAGTTAAGAAAGGTCAGGCATCCGTTATGTCCGTGGTGCTCTATGACAGGAACGTTGGAGGGGTAGAATGAAGATACAAGGCATCAACGGAGCTGCAGGCATAGCCATCGGCAAAGCATTTGTCCTGCCCAGTTGGGAATGGGATCTGCCGGATCAAAAGATGGATTCGGTGGATCTTGCCCAAGAGTTCGAACGGCTGTATGAGGGCATACGGACATCAAAGGATGAGATCGAATATATCAAAAATGAGTTCAAGGAAGTTGTTGGTCCAGAGGAGTCCAGTATCTTTGATGCACATCTGGCCATCTTGGAAGATCCGGTATTCATGAACGAAATTCGCGGCATTATCGAGCGTCAATATAAGGCAGCAGAAGTGGCGGTCAAAGAAGCCATTGACCACTTTGTCACGATGTTTGACTTGCTGGAAGACGAGTATATGAAGGAGCGGGCCATTGACATCAAGGATGTGGGTAACCGTCTGCTCAAGCATTTGCTCGGTGCACCGGAGATTACACTTCCTTCGGATACCCAGCCGTATGTGCTCGTTGCCAAAGAATTATCGCCATCCCAACTGGCACATCTGAATCCGACCCATGTGCTAGGCATTGTAACCTTGATTGGCGGGAAAACATCACATTCTGCGATTATGGCTCGTGCCCTTGGCATTCCTCTCGTTTCCGGTCTGGAAGCGAGTCTTGGCATGCCGGTAGAGACAGGAGATATGCTTGTCGTGGATGGTGACAATGGCTTGGTATTTACGGACCCGGATCGTAAGACGATTGAACGGTATACGATGCTTCGCAGCAAACAACTGAAGAAAAAGGAACAACTTCAAGTCCTTGCTACCGTGGATGCTGTAACCAAAGATGGGGCTGTTTTGCACTTGGCTTCCAATATCAGTTCGGTGAAAGAATTGGACCTTGCTTTGAAACAAGGAGCCAAAGGTGTGGGCTTGTTCCGAACAGAATTCTTGTACATGGACCGTGCGACTTTCCCGGGTGAGCAAGAACAGTATGAGGTATACCGTCTTGTGGCAGAGAAAACAGCAGGACAATCCGTTGTTATTCGTACACTGGATATCGGTGGTGACAAGCAACTCGATTACTTTGAACTGCCGGAGGAAGACAATCCGTTTCTGGGTTACCGAGCTATTCGGATTAGTCTCGATCGCAAGGATCTGTTCAAAACACAGCTTACAGCCATTCTCCGTGCCAGCGCTGCCGGAAATGTCAAAATCATGTACCCGATGATCTCTTCGGTGGAAGAACTTCAGCAGGCCAATGAGATTCTCCGTGAGGCGATGGCCGATCTGGACGAGCGCGGATTAGCATACGACCCTCACATTCAGGTGGGAATTATGATTGAAGTTCCTGCAGCGGTGATGATTGCTGATCTGCTCGCAGAGGAAGCTGATTTCTTCAGTATTGGTACGAACGACCTGGTTCAATATGTACTGGCAGTAGATCGAATGAATGAGCAGATTGCTCATATGTATCACCCCTATCATCCGGCTGTTCTGCGGATGCTTCGTGCGACAGCAGATGCGGCTCATACGGCTGGAATTGATGTCAGTGTGTGCGGAGAGATGGCAGGGGACGAACGTGCCATTCCGCTTTGGTTGGAGCTTGGCATTCGCCACTTGAGTATGTCTCCGCAATCCCTGTTACGTGTGAAGCACAGAGTGCTGAACACAACAGCATCGGCCGCCAAAGAAGAAGCGCGAAAGTGCTTCGCCTTACGGACCAGCGGAGATATTGAGGAGCGACTGCAAGTCTTTAATGACTCCGCGGGAAGTCCAGATGAACAAAGTGGATCGAACGCATCACAATTGGGTGAAATGGATATAAATACCTTTAAGTTAATATATTTACATTTGTGATAATTATGTATTGGACACCTTGTTATATAAAATAACCCCACTGTGCATGAGAGCACAATGGGGTTGTTTTTATTTGTCAGCGAGTGCATCACAGAATGCCTTGCCATAAGGGGGAAGGTCAGGCGGACGACGTGCTGAGATGATATGTCCATCAACAACAACGGCTTCATCTTTCCAGATCGCACCTGCATTTTCCATGTCATCGCGAATGCCTGGTGTAGAGGTTACTGTAACCCCGTCCAGAATTTTGGCAGAAATCAGCACCCAGCCCGCATGACAGATCTGTCCAATCGGTTTCCGGTCTGCATTCATTTCCTTCACAAGCTCCAGTACTTTCGGATAACGACGCAGCTTGTCTGGCGCCCAGCCGCCTGGCACGAGAATGCCATCGTAATCTGAACTGTCGAGTTCATCGAAACTGTATTCGGCTTCAGCAGGCACACCGTATTTGCCAATATAGGTTTTTCCTTTTTTCTCTCCAGCAAGATGCACTTCTGCACCTTCTTCACGAACCCGATGTACAGGGTACCACAATTCCAAATCCTCGAATTCTTCATCGACCAGAGCGATGACTTTTTTACCGGTTAATCTCATGTCCATCTCTCCTTTTTGCGGTGATTAGGTCTGTTGCGTCTTTAATTGTAACAGATTCTCCAAGGGACTTCATGGAAGTGCATATTCAGTTTGGAGGAAGCGATTACAAGTCAGTAACTGCCTGCATTCGACAACCTTCATCTGGTGGGAGTGGTAATTTGTGCAACCTTTCGTTTATAGCAGGATTTGAGCCGAAATAGGTCGAATGGTACTTATATAGAGTATAGAACGAATGAGGTGATGGTTGTGCGCAAGTCGTGCAGATGTGGACATGTAATGGAGTTGGAATTAAGAACAGTGGTATACGCCAAAAAAGTGGAGATTCGAAACGTACCCGTATTTGCGTGTACAGACTGTGTATCATACGAAGTGCTTCCGCCGGTCAAGCCGGACTTAACAGAATGCATAAGCACATTGGGTGAACAGCCCGTGAAGCAAGACGTATCTTTTGGTGAACGTAATGAACTGGCAGACGTGTTTCATGAGCTACTGCTGGCCTGGCCGGATGCGACCGATCGGGAGATGGAATATCGAATGCAACAAGCAGTGGAGGAGCGTATCAATCTGCTGCTGGACATTATGGGTTACGCAACGAAGTCTGGTGATGCAGCGTGGATTGAGACAACGGAGCGCAGATTAAGTCAATTATCCGGATTTGTGTGGCAGGAGTACTTCTCAAATGCTGTCTAATTTTGACGTGTAAAATGCTTGTTTTCATGAAAATTGGCTTTTTCGCGCACTTTTTGTTAAGATATCGAAGAGTGAAAACGCTCAACATAGCGGTATTCCTGGTAAAGGGGGATGTATATCTAATGGCTGACATGACTAAAATGACAAGTATTGAACAGCTAAACTCCGCAGTGGAGGCTACCAAGGATCAACCCTTGCTTCTGTTTAAGCATAGCACGCGCTGTCCGATCAGCTCGAATGCTTATCAGGAGATGAACGATTATTTGCTTAACAATGCCAATGAACAAGTGAAATATGGCATCATCTATGTTGTGGAAGATCGCCCGGTATCGAATGAAGCAACAGACAAGCTGGGTGTTAAGCACGAATCTCCACAGGCAATCCTGATCAAAAAGGGAATTCCTGTATGGCATACTTCCCATTCAGATATTACTAGAACCACACTTGCGAATGTTTTGAGTGAGTCCTAAAGCCTATTTTAATTGATTAATGCAAAAATTTGTCGTAATATAAATCTTAATGAAAATGGTATGAAAATTTACTGGTAATGGAGAGAAGTACTGTGACGGTAACCATTTATGATGTGGCACGTGAAGCTGGAGTGTCTATGGCAACGGTATCACGGGTAGTTAATAATAACCCTAATGTCAAACCGCAAACGCGGAAAAAAGTATATGAAGCCATCGAACGGTTGGGATATCGTCCGAATGCGGTAGCCAGAGGTCTGGCAAGCAAGAAGACAACCACGGTCGGGGTTGTTATTCCAGATATTTCGAACTCCACCTTCGCGGAGATTGCCCGCGGAATTGAAGATATTGCGAATATGTATCACTACAATATTATTTTGTGTAACGCAGATAAGAAGAAAGAAAAAGAAATTCGTGTTATTAACACGTTGCTCGAAAAACAAGTAGACGGACTGCTATTCATGGGCGGAACAGTAACGGATGAACACATTCAGGCGTTCCAGTCTGCGGCTGTGCCGATCGTACTTTGTGCAACGAGTGATGAGAAGGGCTCATTCCCTTCAGTGGATATTGATCATGAGGCTGCTGCGTTTGACGCGGTAAACACCCTGATTCGTCATGGACACAAGGAAATTGCGATGATCAGTGGTACGCTGCAAGATCCAGCGAATGGATATGCACGTTTCCAAGGTTACAAGAAAGCACTGGAAGCAGCAGGCATGGAATACCAGGAGGATCTGGTACGTATCGGTAACTATCGTTATGAATCCGGTGTGGAAGCAATGAAATATTTCCTCGGACTGAAGAAGAAGCCGTCGGCGATTTTTGCTGCAACAGATGAAATGGCGATTGGTGCCATTCACAGCATTCAGGATGAAGGCCTGAAAGTACCGGATGATTTCTCCATTATTAGTGTGGATAACATCCGTATGGCTTCCATGGTGCGTCCTCAGTTGACAACAGTGGCTCAGCCAATGTACGACCTTGGCGCAGTAGCGATGCGTTTGCTGACCAAGTTGATGAAAAAAGAAAATGTGGAGAACCCACGGGTTATTTTGCCGCATGAAACAATTCTTCGTCTGTCTGTAAGTCACGCAGATGTAGTTTAATCGGGATTATATACAGATATATTAAGGGAGAAGTCATTATTCTCTCTACATAGTGGACATGCGAAAGCTCCGGAGACGGAGCTTTTGTGCTGAATGATGCTAAAAGTGAAAATAGGAGGTATCAGAAGATGCGTGAAACGATTGGTATCATCGGAGCGATGGATGAGGAAGTTGAGCTTTTGCTGGCAGGTATGAAGCAACTTGAGACGGTCAAACAAACCGGTATAACATACGTTGCCGGCGAGTGGCTGGGCAAGCAGATTGTCGTGTGCAAATCCGGCGTAGGTAAAGTAAATGCAGCGGTTACAACGCAGATCTTGATTGATCGTTTTCAGGTTAATCGGATTATCTTCACAGGTGTTGCGGGTGCAGTTAACCCGGAACTGAACATTGGAGATATGGTTATATCGTCTGTATGTGTTCAGCACGACATGGATGTAACGCCACTGGGGTTCGCACGCGGGGTTATTCCTTACCAGGAGACATCTGCATTCCCTGCCGAGGCTTCGCTTATTACACTGGCTGAAGAAGCATGTAAAGCTCAGGGAGCCAATTACCTGATCGGTAAAGTGTTATCTGGAGACCAATTTATTGCGAATAAAGATACGGTTAAGATGTTATATACTGAAATGGACGGTGCATGTGCCGAGATGGAAGGGGCAGCAGTTGCTCAGGTCTGTTACATGAATCGAGTACCATTTGTTGTCCTGCGTGGGATGTCAGATAAAGCGGATGGTTCGGCGCATGTTAACTTTGCTGAATTTACCGTGGAATCTTCGCAGCGTTCACACCGTATTGTGGAGCACATGTTAGAAAATATGTAATGGCAGTAACTTGAAAAACCGCCTTTCGATTAGCTGTTCCATGAAGTATGGAGCAACGCTGCGAGAGGCGGTTTTTGTTATGTATATCGTTTGTCGAACAGATCATTGACTTAGTACATGAACCGATGGCGGAAGCGTACACGATCAAACTGTTCTTCCGATGTGATGGGCACCTGACTTCCGATTCGCACCATCAAACAGTTCGCAGGATGTGAACAGATTTCGGGGTCGTCTGTTGCATACCAGGTCATATCGATCGTTTCCATCAGCCTCTCCATCATTTTGCGATAATCCCATACGTTTAGTCCGCTGCCCTTCAGATCCCAATGCCAATAATATTCTGTGGTGAAAATAATGTAGTTCTCCATGTATTTATCTTCCAGAGCAGTAAGCAACATCTCACGTCCAATGCCAAGGGAGCGATAGTCATCCGCAACTTCGATTGCCCCAAGCTCAATCAGATCAGTCATGTTGCCCTCTGACCAGCGTTCACAATCATCCGCATAATGAAAGGTTACATAACCGATAATCGTTTCATTTTCGTGTGCAATGATAATTCGCCCTTCAGGCAATGCTGCGATCTCTGCGAGAGCTTCCTGCTGCTCCGTTGGGCGCCGAAAGGCATCCAGATCCGGATGGAAGACAAGACGGGTTATCTCCTCGGCCTGCACGGGGCCTTCAACAGTAATTCGGTGGGCGGACTTGAAGATGGAACGCATATGATATTCTTTGATATGTTCCATGGTTCATGCTCCTCTCTCTCCTACTTATAGAGGTTGTTCCAAAAGGAACGCTATAGCAAAAATCCAAAAAATTGAAAAGCCATAGACGACAATTGAAAAGATTTGCTATAATTGCGTAGACAAAAAATGTTCACAATTCAATACAGTATAGTTAACATCTGTTTGGCCGAGCAAGTACATGATGAGAAGTTCTCTCTACTAATGTAAGCGCTAACTGGAAGTTCAGTCAACACAAAGGCAATGAGGATTGACCCCTAACGGGAATCGAAATGTCGAGTTGAAGGAGGCTGGCAAGCATGAGTCAAGCACATGGTGAGATGCTGCAAACGGTTGTGTCCGAATCTAACCTGGGCGATTACACGGAGGCGAGAAGCCGGTTCGATTGGGAATCGGTGGAAAGGCACTTTACGTGGCACGCCAGCGGAAAAGTAAACATGGCGCATGAAGCGATTGATCGTCATGTACTGGAAGGAAGGGGCGGGAAAACCGCTTTATTGTATAGCGATGCTTCACGTGAAGAGGCCTATACTTTTGCTGATCTGAGCGAACAGTCGAGTCGGTTCGGGAACGTTCTCCGCAAATATGGCATAGCCAAAGGGGAACGGGTGTTTATTTTTATGCCTCGAAGTCCTGAGCTGTATTTTAGTCTTCTGGGCATATTGAAAGCTGGAGCCATCGCGGGTCCGTTGTTCGAAGCTTTTATGGAAACGGCAGTGAAGGATCGGCTGGAGGATAGCGGAGCAGTAGCACTCGTCACCACTCCGGAATTGCTAAAACGCATCAAACGTTCCGAATTGCCCGAACTCAAACATATATTTATTGTGGGTGGGGGCGTGCAGACTGAAGAAGGACTCATCGATTTTGATGCAGAGATGTCTGCCGCTTCGGATGAGATGGAAGTAGAGTGGCTGAATCGTGAGGATGGTTTGCTTATTCATTATACCTCAGGCTCAACGGGTAAACCCAAAGGGGTGTACCATGTTCAAAATGCCATGATTCAGCACTATTATACAGGTAAGGTTGTTCTGGATTTACGTGAGGATGATGTGTACTGGTGTACTGCTGACCCTGGTTGGGTGACAGGCACCTCTTACGGTATCTTTGCTCCATGGCTCAACGGAGTAACCAATGTGATACGAGGCGGTCGTTTCAGTCCTCAAGATTGGTACAGCACCATCCAGAAGAACAAAGTCACGATCTGGTACAGTGCACCAACGGCCTTCCGTATGCTGATGGGAGCGGGAGAAGAGACCATAGCCCAGTTTGATCTGAGCAGTCTGCGTCATGTCATGTCTGTTGGTGAACCGCTCAATCCGGAGGTTGTTCGTTGGGGATGGAAAGCCTATGGTCAGCGAATTCATGATACATGGTGGATGACGGAAACAGGTGCACAGCTGATCTGTAACTATCCCGGAATGCCAATCAAGCCTGGCTCCATGGGACGTCCGTTGCCTGGAATCGAAGCAGCCATTATTGATGATCGCGGGCAGGAATTGCCTCCGTACAGTATGGGTAATCTGGCCATACGGACACCTTGGCCATCCATGATGGCGAAGATCTGGAATAACCCTGCGAAATACGAGGAGTATTTCAGGCTTACGGGTTGGTATGTATCCGGTGACTCCGCTTATATGGATGAAGAAGGGTATTTCTGGTTCCAGGGACGGATTGATGATGTGATTAATTCGTCAGGGGAGCGTATCGGCCCCTTTGAAGTGGAGAGCAAGCTCGTGGAGCATCCTGCGGTAGCAGAGGCGGGCGTAATTGGTAAGCCGGATGTGACACGTGGGGAGATCATCAAGGCCTTTGTGGCGCTTCGTGAAGGATATGAGGCGACACCCGAGCTAAAAGAAGAGATCTATCGTTTTGTCAAAGAGGGCCTGTCTGCCCACGCAGCTCCGCGTGAGATTGAGTTTAAGGATAAACTGCCCAAGACACGTTCCGGCAAGATCATGCGCCGTGTCCTGAAAGCCTGGGAGCTTGATCTGCCAACAGGAGATCTATCCACCATTGAAGACTAACGCGACAGTGCTAGGATCATCAATGTGTTGGTATCGATGGTCATGCATTGAGTAGTGGGTAAGAAGTTAATATTCTGCGGTTCCAAATACAGTGACTCTACCCATTAAAATGGATTATAAAAGCCTGTTTTATGCCAATGGCATGATGGTATTATCCCCTTTAAGTAGACACTTGAAAAAGCCTTCATGTTATCATGAGGGTTCAAGTGACACTTGGAGGGGATATTTTTATGGCAAAAAAAGGACAAACATTTCAGACGTATACCGAAGAATTTAAATTGAATGCGGTTAGATCCTATGTCGAAGGGTCTTCAAGTTATAAAGTTGGTAGCTGAACGCGAAGGAATTCGAAACTGTTCACAACTGAAGGTGTGGGTGAAAAAGTGGAAAAACGGGGAAGCGTTCGATGAGCGAAAAAACAATGTTCCGAATCCAATGAAAGGACGTCCCCGTACTGCCTTTAGCAGTGTAGAAGAAGAACGTGACTACCTTCAAGCACAGGTGGATTATTTAAAAAAGCGGTATCCAAATCTAGTAAAGGAGAAGCGCTGAGCCAACGGGAGAACTACGATATCATAGACGAATTGCGCTGCTCGCATAGCATTACACGCCTATTATCGATTACAGGAATACCCCGTTCCAGTTATTACAAATGGCGAGCAACACAGCCGCAGCGAGACGCAAGACAAGACCGTGATCGTGAGATC
>NZ_JBHFJH010000038.1:0-103684 GCF_057334655.1 Paenibacillus sp. AGC31 | reverse complement strand
GCCTGGATCTGGCGTTATGGTGCCCGGATCTGGCGTTACCGTGCCTGGATCTGGCGTTACGGTGCCTGGATCTGGCGTTATGGTGCCCGGATCTGGCGTTACCGTGCTTGGATCTGGCGTTACGGTGCCCGGATCTGGCGTTACGGTCCCTGGACCTGGCGTTACGGTGCCCGGACCAGGTGTTACGGTGCCGCCTCCGTTGTTACCATTGCCGCCGGTGCCGCCACCAGAACTAATCGGCTTCATTGGCACATCGTACCTGACAATGTCAAAATCGACTGAAATCGTACCACTTGTATGCGTTTCGTATCCGTCCTTCGTTACGATCAGATAGTAATCGGCTTCAGGAAACACCATGTACGCATAGAAGCCATCTGCATCACTACTCTGCTCCGGGCTCTCGTTGTCGTACGGTGGGAAATTTGGAACCTTTGGAAGCGTTACTTTCGTACCCGGAATGCGTCCGTTATCTCTATTCCGCTGCGTATCCGCATAATACAGTGTAACTTTGGCTCCATCAATTTTCTTGCCAGTGACGGCATCTCCTGTCGTTTCATCATAGACCGTACCATAAGGGTCGACTAATTCCTCTGAAATATTCAGCTCTCCGTTAGCTTTAACGTCAAGTTGCGCCACTTTGAGGAGCAATTCCTCGCCGGTCTCAGCTTGATAGCGAACTTCCATTGTGTACTTCTGCTCGCTTAGCCCTTCCACAGAGAAAGTTCCATTCGTAGCCATAGGAAATGCTTTAGGTTGGCCGTTTTCCTTAATATAAATGCCATCCTTGTCTTTCAAATAGATATGCATCTGGCTAGTCAACAAATCGTTGAATAGCACTGTTGTTCCATCCAGTTGTTTGAACAGAATGATCCCCACGGCCGTAATGTCCGCTGGAACAGTCTCGTCCGTTACACTGCTTTTCACATTTGCTTTCTGCGTAAACTCAACAGGTACATCCTTACCGCCTACCCGATACATCTTTGTATATCTGATCGTATAGTCGGTATCCGCTACGGCTGGGATTGAATATTCACCCTTCTCATTCGTCTGCGTCTGAATCTCTTCGCCTGTCTTCAGATCGGTTACCGTAATCGGTGCATTCGGAATGACTTCTCCTGTGTTATTGTTACGCAACACGCCTTCCAGATACGGTCGGGTATTGGCAAAATGTGCTTCAGACCATTTTTTCTCTGGAATAGTGCCAATGTGAATGAGACTCTCTGGATCAGTCACATAGCCATCTTCCGTATAGTCATCTTGGGTCACTTTATACTGAAGATTGGTTGGAAGCCCTTGGACAATGAGCGTCTGGCCATCTGTAAGCTCGAAGCTCTCACCGCTCTTGATCATGCCCTTGCTGCCGTCTGACTTCTCATAGACGTAGGATTCGTCCGATCCCTCGCCAGTGAAGGCAACCGTGTACTTAAACAGCTTCTTCTTGTCTTCATCTTTGACTTTAACTGTGTTGCTGATTAATAGGCCGCCCTTCAAAACTCGCACGTTCGTGAATGGGGCATCTTCATCAATGCCTTTCATGACTCCGGTATAATACCGTTCCTCAGGAGTAGTCATATATTCATCGGTTGTGTAGTCTTGTTGGGTAACGGTGTATTTCAGATTCTTAGGCAGGCCCAGAATATCCAGTTTCTCTCCATCCTTGAGGCGGAAAGTATCGCCGGACTTGATCGTACCTGTGCTACCGTCCGTCTTCACGTAAGTGTAGCTTTCCTCTTTGCCTGCATCCTCAAAGTTGACGGTGTACTCGAACTCCTTCGTCTTATCGCCGCCGTTGCCCATGACCGTATTGCTGATGGTCAGCTTGTTAACGGTCCGTTCGTTGATGAAGTCCGCCTTGTGATCACCTTTATTCACGATTGAGCCAGACAGTTCTCTCGTACCCGGTATCGTCGTATAACCGTCAACGGATGTATAATCGTCCTCGGTTACGGTATAGACCAGATCCGCAGGCAATGCTGGAAACGTCACAGATTCCCCGTGCTTGAGGGCAATCTTGTCTCCGCTCTTGATCGTGCCAATCGTATCATCTGACCTCTTATAGGTATACTCTCTGTCCTTACCTTCGCCAGTGATGGTCACGGTATACTCGAACTCTTTGTCCGGATTACTGCCGTTGCCCTCCACCTTATTGGTAATGGTCAGCTTGCCTTGGGCCGGTGTAGGCACGATCAGTGGATTATCAGAGGTTAATTTCACCCCGTCTACCCAGATGGGCTTCCCTGGCGTATTCCCTACATATACTTGGTATACTCTTGTTGTTGGCAGCCAAGTGTTGGTGTCAATATAAGTTTCTTTCAGCTCATAATACCCTGGATCAGGGAATAGCAGATTAAGTTTCCCTCCGCTATCGGTTTTTCCTTTGGTAATTATAGTTCCGCCGTCTTTCTTATAGAGTGTAAACTCTACGTCTTTTAGCGGATTGCCATTGGGATCTACCTTTTTCAGGGGCAACAGTGCATTGGAACTTGAACTGCCGGCCACGTCCGAACTGTCCAGTGTGCTTTCACTTCTGGCACTGACAGATTTCAGATTGTCATCGCCCTCCAGTTTTACCTCGTTGCCCATTGTGTCTCCAGCTTTCGCTTTAGATGGATCAACTTCTGTTTGGTACACAAACTGGTACAACTGATTAGGGTCGTCCATTTTAAATGTTAGAACCGTAGTGCCACCCGCGCCTGGTGCAGCTTCTACTTGAACTTCAGCATTCGGGTCGCTGAGGTCCAGTGCTGCGCCCTCTCGTTCCAGAGTGCCGCTTGCGGTCAATTTAGCAGGATAGACTGCCATACTAGGTGATGTCAGCACAAGCTTCCCGTTTTCTTCATAACGCAAATTCATGCCTGTACCCAGGGTATCCTGCAAATAAACACCCTGCTTCATGTTAAATGGCGGGGTATAATTCACCGTCCATTCCAGCACTCCTGGAACTGGCTTAGTTACCGACTTTCCAAGGGTCTGAATAGGTACAATAACTTTGCGCTGTTCGGTGACAACCTTCTCCACTCCACCCCATGACATATGAAGGTCGGCTTTGTTATACAGCACCTGTTTGTCCGTGCCGTTGGTGGTGTATTCCTCTAAATACTTCTGCAGAGCATCATTGGAAGGTCTTGCCTTCACCAGAATGACATAAGGACTTTCCAACTTGGAGAAGGTGAAAGTACCCTCGTTTCCAATGTGTGAAAACTGGACTACATGAGAACTAGTACCTGGTTCAATTAGAGTTCTAGCATCGTTTCTAACACCATATTCTGTGCCTGAACCATTGTCCGAAATTCCTTTCCACAGCTCAAAGTCCTTAGTTTCAGAGAAAGGAACGAATTCCCAGCCTTCGGGAAGTGTATCTACTAGCTTAATATCACTAATGACTCGATTACCGCCATCCTTAGCCATTTCTTCTGTGTTATATCCTGGCATATTAACCCCTAAACGGAATGTGACCGTTTTGGTTGTCCTGTCATAGCCAGAAATTGTCCATGCTTCACTGTTATCATTTCTAATGTAACTGCTAACGTTATTCGGCGTCACATTTTCAAAAGTACCATCTACTTTTAATGGCTTCGAAGCAAAGAGCATATCCTTGTTCAACATACGCAGGTGTAGGTTGGCACTGTTATTTGCTTGTTTTACGCTTTCGCCATCAATCAGCAAAGCCCGATTCGAGCTTGCTTTCCCTGCGTTAATTTCCTGTCTGAAGAGAATGTTCGGGTTGGTCTCAAGTGTACGGAAGCTGAAGGATGCAGCTTCTTCGGTGTATCCGGTCACCTTGATCAAATCCGCCACCACTTTACCGTCCACGGTTAATGGAATAGCTTTCATCGTCAAACCGGTTGCATTCGACTTCAGAGTTCCCGCTTTGTACTGCTTCCAAAGCTGCGCAGAAGTGATATTTGCTTTAATTTTCGCAATTGTCTCCGCACTCACCTCGCTGGTTCCATCTACAGCGTTGTCCAAGACGTTCAAGTCACCGCCATGCACAAGGACATCGTATATTGCCGCGTTAGGTAAGGCATACTGTGGTGCTAGATTAACGGTCCAAGTGATACTACCCAGGTTATAATCCTCGGGTGATACTGCGCCTGTTTTTGTAAACGTGTGTGCGCCAATGCTGACGATTGCCTCATCCGTCACGGCAATAGGTCTTTTACCCGTCATTACATCGTTGTTCTGTATACCACCTGGTGTATCCAAATTCCAGTTGGCACGAGGGTCAATTTGGAAGCTGGAACCACTTATCGCCTTGCTTTTAATCAACAATTCGACTTTTCCGTTAATATCCCCGAAGGAATAAACGCCGTTTGAATCTGGTGTAATTGGCGTTTCTTCAGATACAGCGCCATCTACCCATGTCTGCCATGCAGCCGATTCAAATTCCAGCCCAGTCGGTAATACATTTGTGATGGTAAAGTCCTTTAACCCTTTTTTGTTATATTGGTTAACCGTGACCTTCCATGTAATGGTTTCATTCGCATGGTCATACGAAGCGCTGGCTTGAATCCAGTCGGGAGCAAAGGAAATCTCCAAACCTGACTGTACCAACGTATCATTGTCTTTTCTCAGTTCCACCTTGCCATTCATATCCCGATGGCCGCGACCAAGATTGGCTGGCGGATTCCGATACTCGTAATAATAAGCTTCCTTAGAAATCCATGTTTTATATTCAATCTTTGGATCTAGACCTGTTCCCTGTGGAAAAGTGTACGTCAGCGATCCGTCTGGACCAACGACTGGAGTTACATTTTGGTCATTTACTTTAAATGAATCCTCCATATAGGTGCCGCGGGAATTTCCAGGGCTGGTATTGTACGTTGAGGGATTCGTATAAAAGGTCTTTCCGTCTAGTGGCAATTTGATTGTTTTATCA
Source organism: Paenibacillus sp. AGC31 (assembly GCF_057334655.1). Lineage (NCBI taxonomy): Bacteria > Bacillati > Bacillota > Bacilli > Caryophanales > Paenibacillaceae > Paenibacillus > Paenibacillus sp. AGC31. The sequence goes on along the minus strand of NZ_JBHFJH010000038.1, from coordinate 98,805 downwards.
AACTGATCAAACGCAGATACGGTTGACTGCCAGGTAACAGCTCCCTCAACAAATTGTGCTGGTTGAATTCCGCGATAGCTATACTGATCCCACCTGATCATTCCAGGCGAGCTTAAAGTAATGTTATACTCTGCTGTAACATCTGGGTTCTCTAGCTGATATGCACCACCAAAGATGTTGATCGGCTTTTTATCGCCATACGCCAATCCCGTTATATCTGCATTGGCAGTAGATTCAAAGCTGAAGGCAATGCCTCGTCCAACACCATTGAAAAAATAATCATCACCGTTAAATACAATCCTGATGCTATTTGGAGTGAAATAGGCGGTACCGAGCTGTTTTGTACCTGATTCCGTCTGTGCATTCAAGGTTTTAGTAGCTGTTGGCAGCATCACTTCCTTGAAGTAATCTTCTCTTTTCAGCTCGATCCAGTCACCCTTTTGGATGTATTTCTCAGGATCTGCATTAGTTGGATTTGGGTCATCACCATTCACTGGTACCTTGAGACCTTCCGATTTGAGTGTAAAGGGCTGTCTACCCTGAATAATACCGTTCGGATTAATAACAACATTCCCCTGTGTCACTTCCAGCGGAAAGGTTGAATTAGATTCCATAAATACCGCTGTTTTGTCCGTTGGGACTGCCGCCATCGCTACGAAATTGTTCGGTGCTTCGTACACTGCCTCAGGTACCGAAAGTGGTTCATCGGCACTCGGCGAGTCAGATTCACTGACCGCTTCCATTCCGGAATCCGTTGGCACACTCTCCGCATATGCGGCGGTGGAGTATATCACTGTCTGCAAGACGAGCAACATTGCCAGAAATAAAGACAATAACGGTTTACCTATATTGCGTTTTTGTTTCAAACGAAAATCTCCTCCACTTCTAATATTTTTGCAGCAACCAGAAACTTTTTCCCTTTCCTTTGGCCATTCCATCCTTACAACAGAAACTGATAAAATTCATCAAGTTCATATGGCTTGCCTTACCATTTTACTTTAGAGCCCTTACCAAATTCTGAACACTACGCTGTAACCAGAGCATAGAGCCAATTCAGACATGGATTTCTCCATAGAATCGTGGATTTTAAGCATAAAAAAACATCCTAAATTGGGATATGGCATTCTCCTGGATAAACCCTTTTCACCAATTAAAGAACTACTTGATGAGAGGGTTTATCCGTAGAGGAATGCTCATTCGCCCGATAGGATGTGTTTCTCTGTTTTAATATAAAGTTTGAATAAGTTCTACATTATGAAGCTTTTGCTGCAACAGCTTTTTCAATTAATGCTTTTGCATCGTTAGTAGTCAGACCTAGTTTAGGTTGAAGTGATTTTTTATCTGTTCCAGCAAAAATACCTTTGTCAATCAGTTTTGCCATAGGCTTAATTGCATAAGCAGACACGGATTTACCATCTTCGAAACTAGCAATAATCGTAGCAGCGTCTTTATCAGTCGCTTGATCTTTTACCAATTTAGCAAGAATGGTAGCAGCTTCTTCACGTGTAATATCCCGATCAGGATAGAAGTTTCCACCATAACCTTGAATGAATCCAGCATGCGTAGCTTCAGCAATCGCATCTGCATATGCAGCATTAGCCGCAACATCCTTGAATGCAGGTGCTGTAGCTACTTCGTTAAGTTTCAACATGTCGACCAGAGCACTTACAAATTCAGCACGAGAAATGACTTCTGTTGTTACAGGTGTTTCTGTTGGCTCGGTAGATGCAGCCAGGTTTGTGATACGTCCTTCATTTTTAGCTACGATGCTACCACCTTTATACGTGTCTACGATGTATTGGTAGAATACATCCAGATCGATAGGACCTGCCAGGGATGATTTAGCATCCACCAGCACTTTATAGTTATCTCCACCTGCAGCCATAAAGTTGTTAACCACAGCCGTATATGTTTTTGCAGGATCAATCGTTGTTCCATCTTCAAGACTGAGACCAGTAACACGCTCTGCAACCGGCTTATTGAAATCTGCAGTGTATTTCAAACCAGAGATTTGGAGTGTTTTGGTATTAGGTGTCCCGTCAGCATTGGTGCCCCATTGCTGCTGCAACAAGGTTTTAACCTGTTCGCCAGTCAGCTCAAGTTTCACTAGAGTATTACCAAACGGTTGGATTTTGGCAAGATCAGCAAAAGTCACATCGCCTTGTGGCAGATCCGCACGAATACCACCTGGATTCATAAATGCAAAGTCAGCAGCACTGGCCTTATCCCCAAAGTCTGCTTCACGCATTGAATCTGCAATGAGGTTGCCTAGAGGGGCCTCGTTATTATAAGCATCTGTACGAGTAACAGAACCATCCGTTGTACCTACTGGCTTCGTCAGCTCAGGATGCTTGTCCAATGATTTTTTAATAATAGCTAAAGATTCAGGGTCTTCTTTTACACCCTCTTGGAAAGTCGTTGTAACAGTCGCTGATTTTTCAGTTACATCCCCGGTGGCAGGGTCAATCATCAGCTTGATATCTTCAAACGCCGTACCATAGGAATAAGCTTGCACGATCAACTTTCCATTCACTACACCGTTAGCCAAAGCATGATTGTCACCTGCAACGATAACGTCAACAGGGGAGTCCGCCGGTAAAGCTTTTGCCAGATCAGCTGCTTCTCCAGTGGTTACGCCTTCTTTGGTTGTTGCTGGATCATGTGCCAAAACAATGATCGTTTCTACGCCTTGGTCTTGCAATTCTTTGGCATATTTATTAACGGCTTCCACTTCTTCTTCTGCGCTTAAGAAACGTACGCCAGCTGTCCCAGATGGAGATACTTTGGCAGGTGTGGATTTCGTCACTAGTCCAATAAATCCAATTTTGACTCCGCCCACTTCTTTAATCACATACGGCTTAATCAATGTTTTTCCTGTGGCAGTTTCAATCACGTTTGCATTGACGTAATCAAATTTTGCACCGGCATGCGTTACTTTACCTTCTTTTGGATCGAGGCCACCAAAGATTTGTGCTTTTAATGCTGCAATTCCTTGATCGAACTCATGGTTACCCAGAGAAGCTACATCAAATCCCATCATATTCATCCATTCCATGGTAGGCTCATCACGATCCAAAGATGAGGCTGGAGCAGATGCACCAACAGAGTCTCCATTATGGAAGAGTAGGGAGTGTTCATATTTGGCTTGAGCTTCTTTGAGATAGGTTGCTAGAATTGGAGCCGTTCCTGCCTTCTTATCACCCACGATTGATGTCGTATCTAACTGACCGTGGAAATCATTGATTCCAATCAAGTGTACTTCTACATCGTTACCTGCGGCAGAGACAGAACCTGCTGCGCCCAATAGTTGCGTGAGTAATAGTGCAGCAGTAGCTACACGCAGTGTGCTTTTGCCCAAAACTTGTTTCCAAAACATGAATGAAAAAACCCCTCTCCAATTTTAGATCCTGAGATATTTTACCATAGTTCAATTCATAAAAATCATTAAATATATAAAATGGATGTAAAAAGTTGAGAGATTGATAGAACAACAACATGACATGTTACATTTCAGCCAAAACTTCACTATGGGTGCTCTGACACGCAGCTCAATTCTTCTTACGCTATCACCTACTGGGTACGTTCAACATAGTACACTGGCACTAGCTAAAAAAAGGCACCCTGCAGGGTGCCTTAGTTTCTTCATATAATATCTCAAAACACTCAGACGACGAGGTATCTATCTTTTACTCCAATTTGCTTTCCTCTTTATAGAGGTAGAGATGTTTCTCGGTTGACTACTATTCTGCTTTGGTTTTATCTATCATGTTCATTAATATAACTACAGCCTCTGCTCTGGTGGTTTGTGCTTTAGGTTTGAAATCGTTGTTACCCATGCCTTCTACAAGACCAAGTTCCTTCAGAGCTTCCACGGAGGTTTTCGCCCAAAGAGGAATAGATTTGTCATCTGCAAAAGACGTTGTAGTATTGCCTGTAATAGATACCTTTATCGCATTCGCAACCATCACTACCATCTCGGCACGTGTTATGTTGGTGTTCGGACGGAACGTGTCATCCGGATAACCGCTAATAATGCCTTCTTGCACGGCTTGCGAGACTGCCATTTTGGCCCAAGTTCCGATCTCGGTTTTATCTGAGAATACCAGTTCCACTTCTGCTTTTTGTGAATTCAACGCACCCATCAGCATGACTGAGAACTCGGCACGTGTGATGTTCTTCCCTGGATTGAACGTTCCATCCGGATAACCGTTGATGATGCCGTTGCTTGAAGCTTGGTTAATTCTTGCTTCAGCCCAGTGTCCCGAGATATCGCCAAAACCAGGTTCCGTGGTGGGTTCAACTGGATTATTCAAGACCGGCTTTCCACTCGTTTTGTCTACAACAAGGACGGCGAACTTCGTAAAGTGATTGACCTCGACTATGATTTGGTTCCCTTTTATAATGCCTTCGTCCACTTTCTCCCATGCCTTGTTCACTTCATCATAATAATATACAGCTGTCGAATGATGATTCTCAAGACCTGATGAATCAAATGTAAAGGTCATTTTTACCGGCTTGAGGAAGTTCTCCGGAAAATTCTTCAGAAGCTCAAATATTGGGCTGGCCAGAATCTCTTTATTTGTTAGCAAAGTTTCGGTATTCGACACTTTATCAATCGATAAAGTCAGTTCTTGAGGTGATCCCCCTACTGGAATTGAAATTTGAATCTCTTTGCCCAAGCTAACCAACCCTGATTTGCCCACCGGAACGGTTATTTTACCCGTTGTTGAAGTGACTGTATTGTCTATTGGAGCCATTGGTGCTGAAGGAGTACTCGGACTTGTTGTTTGTACGGGCTGTACAGTGGAAACTGAATACGGATTGGACTCAGTTATACCCTGTCCTGCATTACCGGCACCATTGGACACTCCATTATTCTGAAGGGTGATGACATTGACCGATTTGTTCACGTTAGCTTGAGGTGTTAACGTTGCGGTCCACGTCACACCCCCATCGGATGAATGAACAGCACTCAGTGTACCACTTGCAACCGTCAGATCTGCATTATCAAAACCCGACACAGCCTCAGAGAATGTGATTGTTACCGCTGATGTTTTGCCACGGGTCAGCGTTGTATCGGCTACAACAATCGTTGCCGTTGGTTGGGCGGTATAAACCGTATAATTATTCGAATCCGTCGTACCCGTTCCGGCATTGCCTGCAATATCATTGATGCCTGTGTTATCAAGCGTAATGATATTCGTTCCATCCGTGGTGTCAACAGCCGGCGTCAATATCGCGGTCCATGTAATGCCTCCATCGGAAGAGCTAGCGGCACTAAGCGTACCGTTTGAAACTGTCAGGTCGTCATTGGTAAGGCCTGTAACTCCTTCGGAAAACGTGAAGATGACCTCCGATGTCTTCCCGGCAGTCAGTTTCGTTTCGGTGACGTCGATCGTTGCTGTAGGTCTGACCGTATCAATGGCGTAGTTATTGGAATCCGTTGTACCCGTACCTGTTATGCCGCCTTGATTCTCCACACCCGTATTGTCGAGTGTAATCTTATTGGTTCCAGCAGTCATGCCGACAGTCGGGGTTAGTTCTGCTGTATAGATAATATTATCGTTAGTAGCCAGATTGTTAATGGTTCCATTCATCGCTGCAAGGTCTGCAACAGTAAATCCTGTAACTGGTTCAGAGAATGTGATGGTGACCTGTGATGTTTTACCAATGATCAGCGTTGTATCGGCTACTACAATCGTTGCCGTTGGCCGGGCGGTATAGACCTCATAATTATTCGAGATCGTTGTCCCTATGCCAGCATTGCCTACATCATTGCTAATGCCTGTATTATCAAGCGTGATGATGTTGGTTTCATCAGTGATACCATAAGCTGGCGTCAATGTCGCAGTCCATGTAATACCTCCATCGGAGGAACTAAGGTCGCTCACCGTACCGTTCTCAACTAAAAGGTCAGCGACGTCAAAACCTGTCACTGCTTCGGAAAACGTAATAGTAACCAGTGATGTCTCCCCGGCAGTAAGGACCGTACCAGCTATGATAATATTTGCTGTGGGTCCTATTGTATCAATCGCATAATTACTCGAGGTGGTTATACCTACACCTACAGTACGGTCTTGATTCATCACACCCGCGTTGTCGAGAGTAATGACGTTGGTTGCATCTGTAGTGTCGGGTTTAGGTGTAAGAGTGGCGGTCCACGTAGTGCCTCCATCTGAAGATGAAGGTGCAGTCACTGTAGCGTTTGGAACCGTTAAGTCTCTAGTATCCAACCCTTGTACCGCTTCCGAGAACGTAAAGGTTACCTGTGATGTGCTGCCAATTCTCAGCAGCGTGTTATCCATTGTGATTGTTGACGTTGGAGCCGCAGCATACACCTTATCCGATGGTTTTAAGTACAACAACCCTGTAATGAGAGATAATACCAGAACCAAGCTCCCTATCTTTTTGACAAAATACATATGACCCTCCTCGTATCTTTCCTCTGGATGAAAAAAATCATCTGAAACTCTTTTGAAATATTTCAAATTCAATCTAATCAATCATTCGACACATTCGTCCAAATTCCTATATCCACAAATAAAAATAAATCGCTTGCCTCAGCTGAACTACTAACTGTAAGTCAAGAGTGAGACTAGTTAAAAGTATTATTTATGCCTTCCACTATCGCTCGGAAAGATTTTAATAGAAAATTATGTATTTTATCTTTTTAGTTGATATAATGGGATAAAAAGTCATATTCATTTTTGTGATCACATGTACGGGCAGTTATAATAGTAAGCTTCCTCGGACCTCAAACCCCTCAACTTTAGTTAACACATATCATTTTCATACTATGTATTGTCTATTAAAGGAGGTGACCCCGAAGAGCATTGTAAATCGATTTTCCCTATAACTACCACTGGGGGATGTGCTGATTGCTCTTTCACCACTCCTAACCGAACGCTGTGCAGAAATACGCGATAACTGTAAGGGTTTGTTGTTCTATGCATTTAGCTTTAACCATTATAAAAACATAGGAGCGTGTCCAATGAACAGACAACTTTTCCCCAGATCATTTCGCATTCTGATGGCTTGCTTGTTGATTCTTGCATTTGCCGTACCAGCAACAGCTTCTGCTGGCTATCTTGGTGATAAGCTCACGATCGGCCAAAGCATGGCGAAGGGTGACTATCTCACCTCCCAAGATGGTAGATTTTCAGCCATTTGGCAGAATGACGGGAACTTCGTTATCTATCAAAACGGTTCTTCTCTCTGGAGTAGCGGAACTAGTAACAGTGGGGCTCTTTCGTTCAATTTTGAATCACAGTACGGGAAACCTGTCATCTATAAATATGGCATGAAATATCAAGACGTTTACCAATATGGTTATCGTTATGGTTTCAATCCGGCTACAGGTAAATTCGAATATTACACCGGTTGGGGATGGGATAAAGTTTTGATGATTGATACTTCTGTACAAGTAGCTGCTTGGTCTCCCAATACCACCTCATGGATTCCAGGTCATCACGGGAGCAGCTTACCGTCTGACACAACGGGTGACACACTGGTCATGCAAAGTGATGGGAATTTAGTTCTCTATAACACAACCCTGACCAATAGCAATTATCCGAACAGTTGGATTCCTGTCTGGGCTTCGAATACGGGTGGGCGTTAAAAGTAGATGGAGAGCCGCATGGTGTGCGGCTCTTTTTTGTTTATCAGGAGGATATCATTGATATTGTTCATATTGCTGTTGAATAGACAGCGAAGGCTGTAATCCAAGTTCATGAAGCAGTAATTGCGTATATTGCTCATAGTGGTTATGTAGTGATTTTCGATCTCCCATGGCTCCCAATATACTTAATAACAGTAATGTTGACTCTTCCTCAAACTCATTGCGGGATACAATTCTTCTGGCAATGCGTGCTGCTTCATTATATTGATTCCCTTCCAGCAACCAGCTTGCAAGACGCTTGGCATAGGAAACGTACACAGTTAACAATCTCTCACGTTCCCCTGTCGCCCAATCAAAAGATTTACCCTCAAACAACTCGCCTACGAACTGTTTCTCTAACGCTATGGCCGCTTCTTCATTAGTTATATTGAATTCGAATAACTCCAATATGGTCTGTTCGAATCGAATAAAGTCAACATCGGCTTGATCTAAATCTACCCGATATTGCTCTTGCGCTGATAGGATCATCTCCTTGAACCCATGCTCGGATAACACCTTTCTAAGCTGATAGACAATTGTATTCAAGTACACTTCCGCCTGCTTGAGAGGCCTCCCTGGGAAGAGATCCTCCAGGATTCGGGATTTGGCCACACTTCGACCCTGATGAACAAGCAGATAGGCAAATAGCTCCATGCTTTTCTTGGATTTCCATTTCACTGTACCCGCTTGTTTGCTGCTAGCCTCGAAGCAACTCAGTCCATGAACCGTCAGCCGATTAGGCACAAGGTCGTCAGCAAGATTAGAAGAAGATCTGCGTTTGCTGGCCGCCCTAGTGAGCGTCTGAGCCAGTCGCATTCTGGAAATCGGCTTAACCATGTAGTCCAACGGATAAACATCGTAAGCGTGAATCGCATATTCTGCATGCGAAGTGGTAAACACAATGTCAAGATCATTACAAACTGAGATCAAGCTGCGTGCAAGCTCTAATCCATTGTCCTCAGCGATCTGGATGTCCAGGAATGCGAGATCCACTTCCCTGTTCTTAGCGAAATCGAGTGCCTCTGCCGCATTCTGAAAGCTTCCGACAATCTCCACATCTTGCATATTCGACAGCATCCGCTTCATTGCCAACAGCATGGCAGGCTCATCATCAACGATGAGAACTTTCATCTCTTTGTTCCGCCTCTCAAAGTGAAGTGAAATACGCTTCCTTGTCGCACCGTGCTTTCTGCCCACATATCTCCACCACTTAGTTGTACGAACTGCCGACTTACGAGCAATCCAAGCCCTGCCCCTTTTTCCCCTAATGTACCCGCCATGGAGTTGAGTTGCTTCTCGTTAAATAGCTGACGAATTCGCTCCTCTTCCATACCTACTCCGTTATCACGAACGGACACGATAACCATGTCTCCCGACAACTGAGCATACACTTCGATTAAACCACCCAATTCGGAAAATTTGATGGCGTTGGTTAATAAGTTACGAATAATTAAACCAACTGTTTCCCGGTCTGCATATACATGGGTGCCTATGGCAATCTTATTCATCACACTGATATGTTTACTCTCACTTTTGATGTGTAACATATGACAACAGTCCTCAACAACCTCCGAAAGCTCCAGTAACTCTGGACGAAGTGTCATGTCTTCAACCTGACTGCGAAACCACTCTAACAAGTTATTAGCCATTCCAAGTGTATTACGAATCTGGTCACCCAGCTGCTCAATGATCTCTTGATGATCCGCAGCGAAGGATTGCCTGTCCACCTCCAGTAACTCCACGAGTTGAAACTGCAGCGCTAGCGGACTGCGAATATCATGCGATATAATTGTAAACAATTGATCCTTCAGCTGGTTCAACTGTGCCATCTGCTCCAGATGCCGTTGTTTCTCTGTAATATCAAAAATAAGAGAAATATTACCCTGTGCCTTACCCAGTGTATATAACGGATATACGTTTACACTATACATTTTTCTTTCTCCATCCAGCCACTGATCAATCTCTACACTGCCCGGTTGCATAGACTTGCTCAGCTTATACCATTCTGGCCAGGACGCTAGGATTTCCGATATATTCCGACCCAAAATATTGGTGTAGCCTAACTCTGAGAACCATTGTGAAGCTCGATTATTGCTATCAATAACCTTTCCCGAACCATTCACAATCACAATACTCTCCTGCAACGTATCAAGTACAATATTCCTGGCAATCGGAACGGTAGAGAAGAACTTAATCCTCAAAATAATCACCAGCATAATTGTCCCTGTAGATCCGCAGTAAACTGTTAATGGAAGTAACCATGATGACCACTCAGGATTCACAAATTTGATAATCTCCAGGACAAACGGTAATGTAGCCAGAAGGAGAACCCACATTCCCGGCTTACGATAATCACTCCTAATATTCCTCACATACTGAAATAAATAGTAGAGGCATATAACCACTGCACTATAACAAATGAGGCTGAATACTCTGGAATAGAGGGTTTTTGTTGTGACTAGGTGGCCATTATAAAGCTCAATCGTCAGATATATAATATGAAGGTTTGGGTCAAGCCACATAAGCAACGACCACGATGCGAATACAGCAAACAATAGGATCTTCCATCGGATCTTCAGCAGCTTGTCTCGACCGACTAAGTGATAAACAAATAAGATCAAGAAAGGGACCATTACATTTTGGGTCGTATTCTGAATATTGCGAAAAATGAATTTAGTCATTAATACATCGCTATGTCTCTCCAGAATGATACTGCTTGAGTACATCATCCGGCATACGATCAACCCTACGAGGTAGATTACTCCGCGCTCTCGTCTAAACCCGTACACAGTGAGTAAGATGATACCCGTCATGATCAATGAAACAATCATGAGGATAAGTTCTAGAGTGGAATTCATACATCAGGTCCCTTTATATTTAAATTAAGAAAATAGACACCTTATGCCTTTTCTATCCATAATAGTAGAGGGAATTATGGATTACAAGCCTATCTGCTATCAGGCTTCAACAAAAACTGACCCCTGATGTCATCTAATGACATCAGGGGTCAGTCCTTTATTGCTTAATGTATAGATTTCCAAAGTCGCAAGAGTACAACCGCTGCTTCGGCTCTTGTTGTTCGTCCCTCCGGAACAAATCGATTACCCACTTGCCCTTTCAGAAGTCCGTGCTCCTGAGCAGCTTCAACATATGCCTTGGCCCATGTTGGAATGCTTGTATTATCAGAGAAATAAGAGCTAGCTGTACGATCAGCATTCCACTTCATGGCCTTGGAGAGCATCGTAGCCATCTCTGCACGGCTTACCGTTTGCCTCGGCCGTAATGTTCCATCGGGATATCCTTGCAGAATTCCCTCAGCTACGGCTGTCTGAATCGCCAGGTGTGCCCATGCCGGGATGCTCTCTGCATCGCTGAAAGACACCTCACTTGATTCGTTACGTATCGGGATCTGAAGTGTCCGCATCAGCATAACAGTGAACTCTGTTCGTGTTACGTTGCCTCTTGGTACAAAGGTGTAGGCATCTATCCCCTCCACAATACCCAATTCTGCTGCCCCGCAAATTTCGGATGTTGCCCAGTGATTCTCGATATCCGTGAACCGACATACCGGAGCTGATGGCACATTATTCTCATCATCGGTAATACGGGTAACCGTTACGGTATACATGTTGATCGTTCCATCCTCGGCTTGAACCGTAAGTGTTAGCACATTGGCACCCATCGCCAAAGGGACGGTCGTCACCTCACCTATGCGTTCTCCCCTTAGCTTAACAACCGCCTTGGAATGGACTGAAGTTACTTCCAACTCCACCTGCTCAGCATCTGTCTCTACTGTATAATCCATAGTCCCGGATGTGAAATTAGGCGATAATTCCAATGCCTTTCCGGAATTATAAACATTTATTTTAGCTAAAGCTGCCTGGTTAGATGGGGATGGGGTTACTGCAGGCGGAGCAGCTGAACTACCGCCTTGATCTATTGGGCTCGGTGCTGGTATCGGCGTTGTATTATCCAGTAGAAAAGGACTCGAAACCGTATCCGTAATATTCCCCACGCTGTCTACTGCGCGAATGTGTAAGTACCAGTTGCCATCCCCGCTAGTCTGACTCAACGTATCACCGTCACTAAATGGCGACCAGCCACTTATTGGAACGGTGGTACTTTGCGTCCACAGATATTCCAGTAAAGTCTCATCTACGCCGCTTTGTAGATCGCTGACCGTTACGATACTTGCTGCAGTTTTCGCTGCCACTGCACGACCATTCGTACCAAACTGCACTTCTGGAGCCGTGGAATCAATCGCTAAAGTAATATTATACGTTTGACCGGGTAACAAGTAGGGCTCCACGCGAACTAGGATAACCGTATCCTTGGTTGCTCCCGCAAAGTTTATCGTCTTCGTGCTGCCAGACGGCAGCAGCTCATCGTTAACATACATAACTGTCTGGTTAGTACTTGCAAGTGTAGGCGTTACATCTACACTCGACAGCGATTGCCCATCGTAATAATACGTGTAAGCCGTGACTGAAGGATCGAATGATTCGATGAAGTCCCCTTCCTGTAACTTAAGATCACTCAGACGGGCATTCCCAGGTACATTCGTTTGTCCATTCTGATTGTATCCCCAAGCGACCACGGTGCCATCTGACTTCAGTGCAAGGGAATGTTGGGCACCTGCAGCGATCGCTACTACCCCGTCTAAGCCCACTGGCACATTTGCTTGTCCATTCTGATTATATCCCCAGACGACCACGGTGCCATCTGACTTTAACGCTAGTGAATGATATAATCCTACAGCGATCGCTACTACCCCGTCTAAGCCTGCTGGCACATTTGTTTGACCATAGTTATTAACATTATTGTACCCCCAGGCTGCCACGGTGCCATCTGACTTTAGCGCTAGTGAATAATCAGTTCCAGCAGCAATCCCCACTACTCCGTCTAAGCCCGCTGGCACATTTGTTTGACCATGGGTATTGTTCCCCCAGGCAACTACGGTGCCGTCTGATTTCAATGCAAGCGAGTGGATGTCTCCAGCAGCAATCCCCACTACTCCGTCTAAGTCCGCTGGTACATTTGTTTGACCATGGGCATTGTTCCCCCAGGCAACTACGGTGCCGTCTGATTTCAGTGCAAGCGAATAAACTCCTCCTGTGGCAATTGACACCACACCATTCAAGCCAACCGGCACGTTGACTTGGCCGTTATAATTATGCCCCCAGGCCACCACAGTTCCGTCCGGTTTTAATGCTAGTGTATGTAGACTCCCAACATCAATTGCTACAACTTCGCTTACGCCTACGGGCAAGTGTAGCTGACCATAACCATTGTTTCCCCAGCCAACCACGGTACCATCTGACATTAATACCATAGAAGAATGACCCCCACCGTCTATTTTCTCCGCATTAACAGGAGAAGCAGGACCTGCAGCATAAACTGATCGCACCTCGAATGGAGCGATTGTGCTGAACAACAAAATGAAGCATATAACAAGATAAACCGTCTTTCTCCAATTAAACGATAACAATATCTAATCTCTCCTTCATCCCTTTGATTCAGGCAACGCCAGAGCATACCTTTTAACCAGATCCGAAAGTCATCACCTTCTATGGATATTAACAGAGCGCTATGAAAGAATAATGAAAGAAAGTAGGATGATGGAACCAACTCGCTATATTTGTGATAAGGTTCAGCTTTAATTTTACATACTGCAAGGCGTGCTGATAGACTCACCACTTAACAAAAAGAGGTCAACCAGTAAAAATGGCTGACCTCTATACATAAATATCGTATGGGACTATCCCACTCTCTATATCTCGGGGAAATATAATAACTCTAGAGCGTCTATTACTTTGCTGTCTGAGCTTTCTTCAATTTATCAGCAACAGCTTGAGTGTTGGATTGGATAGCAGCAGTTGCTTTGTCTAATGTTTTCTTCCCGTTTACTACCTGTGTCAATTCTTTCAATACAATTGACCGAAACCTCAATTCAAAATTTGGTGACTTGTTCATGAGAACATAACTTGTTATCGATGAATCCAGATTAGGTTTTAATTTATAGAATGCATCCATCTTGTAACCAGAGTACTCCTTAATCATGCGAGATAGAGGAGCACCGATACTATTGTTCGAGTTCTTGGGTTTATAGTATTCATTAGCGTAGTCATCTCCATTGAAATATTTGATGAAATCCCAAGCGGCATCAACATGAGATGCGCCTGCTGGAATTGCAAATATCTCATTAATATACACATTCCCTGTTGACTTTCGGTCCTTAGCGGCAGGGCCGGCAGCAATACCAAGCGTGAAAGGTTTATAATTCTTCACACCTTTTTTGGCTGCTTGCAGGGATTGCAACTGACTAATAGAGGCTACTTTCATAGCTGATCGTCCCATAATGAACGAGCTGCTTTCCAAGTAACTTTTGCCGGACAGACTGATCATCTCGTCAAGTACTCCGGACTTCGTTGCCTCGCTCGACAGACGATAAGCATTTTTCCACGCAGCTGTATTTGCAGTAGCCTTTAGGGTATTTGGATCCAAGTACGTTAATCCTTCTGTTCTGGCGATATCCATTACCAAATTGCTTGATCCAGTGGAGCTTAGGCCCCAAATTCGGGAGTTCTTATCTCCCTTGGTTGGGAATTTCTTAGCAAGATTCAATATCTCTTCCCATGTCATCCCATCTGTTGGAGTTTTAACATTGTACTTTTTAAATAAATCAGCATTATACAGAAGAGCGTAGGAATCCGCTTTTGGGCTTAACCCATAGAGTTTGCCACCGCCTTGTTTCTTCAATTCATCAAGCAAGCCAGGGTATAACGCTGTCGTGTCATACGTATCTCGCTTAATTAAAGGTTCTAAATCAACCAGCTTTTTCTCTTTAGACATTTGTTGGTATTGGTAAGGGGGGAGCATCACAAGATCGGGTGAATACTTATTGATAGCCCCGTTGTAATCCCTAATCGCTTCCATACCTCCAGGTGTAACTACTTCGATATTTACATTCGGGTACTTCTGACTAAACAGATCTCCATATGTCATGTTGAAATCATTTTCGTTCCAGTACAATACTTTTAAAGTACGTGTAGAATCTGCCCCGTTGTCCGAATTTGCAGAGACTTGCTTGCCTGTGCTAAAAACTGTTGAAATACCCATTAACATAACACTTAGGCTAACAAGCATGGCCTTCTGTAATACCTTATGCTTCAAAAATAAAACCTCCACTCATGTATTGTTCAAACGATGATTCGCTTGTGTTGTACTCAGTATAGAAGTGAAAGCTTATCATCTAACTACCGAACTTCTTATCATTTCCTTAAATCGTGTTGACGTTATTCAATGCATATGAAATATCGCTTATAATTATCGTGATGCTCTTCATTTTAAGGAAGATGCTGGAATAGGGAGGATCTATGGCGGAAAGCACAATTTTAATGGTGGATGATGAAGCGGAAATTATCCAATTAATGAGTATTTATTTCAATAACGAAGGTTACAAGCTGCTGCAAGCATCGAATGGAATGGAGGCGCTGAAGATTCTGCAGACCAAGCAAGTGGATCTAATTGTACTGGATCTAATGATGCCCAAGATGGACGGTTTGCAAGCGTGTATGAAAATACGAGAGACGAATCCGATTCCTATCATTATGCTGTCCGCTAAAAGCGAAGATATCGATAAAATATCAGGCCTCAGTATCGGCGCTGACGACTACGTAACCAAACCGTTCAACCCACTCGAGTTGATCGCACGGATCAAGTCGCAGCTTCGAAGAATGAACCAGTTCAACTCCGTTTTGGGCAATGCGAACGAAATACATATCGAAAACGTCGTGATTAATAATGCATCCCACACGGTAACAGTCGATCAGCAGGAAATCAAGTTGACTCCCCGCGAGTTCGCGCTCCTTCACATGCTGGCTGTCAATAGAGGGATGGTGCTGAGTATGGACCGTATCTACGAAGAAGTCTGGAACGAGCCTTTTATGGAGTCGAAGAATAGTGTCATGGTTCATATCCGTAAGCTCCGTGAGAAGATAGAATCCAATCCACGTGAACCACGGATCATTAAAACCGTGTGGGGGATCGGATACAAAATAGAAAGCGATTTAAAAGCAAGGGGTGATTAGGATCCAACCACAGTGGCTGTATACGATTCGGTGGAGATTAATGCTGATCATGGTTGCAAGCCTGGTTTTGACAGGCATAGCTATTTTTTTGGGGTATGTCATGGCGGGAGCGCTGCAGAATATTGAATACGTAGCTGTTCCGATCAATTGGCTCATTGAGTATGCCGGGTCCGTTCGCGTGATGATCATAACCGGTATCGTTCTACTCCCCATTACTTTCTTCCTTGCCAGCCTCCGTTTGGTTCGGAATTTACGTGAAATCAACACCGGATTGCAGGAAATATCGGCAGGGCGGTTTGGGCAAGTTGTAAGGGTTAAGGGTAAGGATGAGTTAAGCGTAATCGCGGAGAGTATGAATCAATTGAGCAGTGAATGGGATCATTATCTTGCGGAAATCACTCGCGGCCTGGGGGAGATTGCGAGCGGACAGTTCGACCATCAAATCCCCGAAATTGCCGATCATCAACTGGGAGAGGTAGCACGCAACATTAACCGGATGAGCATGCAGTTGAAGCAATCAATTGCGGAGGAACGCAAGGCGGAAAAGACCAAAAATGATCTGATCACCGGTGTATCTCATGACCTGCGAACTCCACTGACCTCGATACTCGGTTTTCTCGAAGTCATCGAGAAGGATCGGTATCAGGATGAGGTGGAGATGCGCTATTACGTCAATATTGCATATGAGAAATCTTTGGCGCTTCGGCGATTGATCGACGAACTATTTGAATACACACGGGTCAACAATGGCATGCCTCTGGAACTCAGTGAGCTTAATATGACCGGGTTAATTGGCCAGCTTGCCGAAGAATTCGTGCCGATTACCGAGAGTGCAGGCATGCAAATCAGGCTGAATGTTCAAGAAGGAGACTTCAACATTCAAGCGGACGGAGCATTGTTGGTACGGGCATACGAGAATATACTCGCCAATGCCATCCAGTACGGGCGTACAGGCAAATATATCGATATCGATATTGCACAAGATGGAGATATGTTAGTTGTACGGATTCAAAACTATGGAGTCCCTATTCCCGAGCGGGATTTACCTTTTATTTTCGACCGTTTCTACCGGGTAGACAGCTCCAGGTCGAAGCAGACCGGAGGTACAGGTCTCGGTCTCGCCATAACAAAAAGTATTGTCGAGGTACACGGAGGAGGCATCACTGCGCACAGCAGCAAAAGGGCAACCTGGTTTGAAACACGGTTATCGATGTTCGGACCCAATCAGACGCAAGTGGCTGTTACGGAAGAAGTTCAAAACGAAATCAATCGGATACCGACCGTGCTTCCGGAACAACACCTTGTACCAAAACAAAGAATATTTCCTTGGCTTCGACACCTGTCTCTCTCCAGGATAGCTGCTGTACCCATTATCTTGTTGCTCGTCTGCGCGGTGGTACTATTCAGTATGAAGAATTCATTTACCTCTAATCTCGTGGTGAAGTTACCTTCCATCTTCTCTGAAAAAGAAGATTCAACGCTGATGCCAACAACCGGGAAGGACGAATTGGTTCTAATCACCGGTAAAACAGACAAAGACTACACACTGCTCATTCATAACTACCTTTTCGACGGGCATGACCTAATTATCCAATACTCCATGAAACATTCTGACCAGATATCGGAGACGCAGTGGGCGAAACAATCGGTCAAACCGACTTTTATGTTGGACCCTTCAACGATAAAGATAGTTCCCGGCATCGCCACAGATTCAGGAGTAGTGTTTGCCAAAAATGGCACCCTCCATTTTTATTTTATCGAGAATTCGCCACCTCCAGACCAGTTCCTTTTGAAAGTCAACGTAAATCAGTTAGTTCTGTCCAATGGACCGGATCAGCAGGATCTGCTCACTGGAGACTGGAGCTTCGAAATTCCTGTGAAGAAAAATTATGAGCAAAAAAACAACGGTCAAAGCGCGCCCTTGTAGAATTCAACCTAATTGAGATTCTTGAAATAAGTATTATACTTCAGAACCAATGAATTACGGTTATAATTGCCCTCCAAGCAAAAAGGATCTGGAAGCTTACTTCCAGATCCCTTTTCTATATTGAGGCTTCGAATTCTTATTTTCACATCAGGTACTAATGAATATTTCAGGGGCAACTAATTCTTATTTCGTTTGTTAACTTCAATTGCAATGAACTCTGGCAAATAATTAGGAGTACAACCCTTTGATACCATTTCACCCTTATAAAGACCTGTATTCTCACCAAGTTTAATACAACGTGCACGATACTTTTGATCATAAATGCCTATCCAGCCTGCAATGAAATTCATAGCCCACTGAACTTCTGGCTCTTCCTGCGTAATATTAGCTTCAATTGCAGATAGTAAGTCCTCGGTGTTATCAGGAGGCGTTTGTCCAGTCCATCTCAATCGCGCTTGATAATACCAGAAAGCTCGCCTTTGAAGAGCAGAAGGGCTATTTTCCCATGACTCCATCAATGCAATGGTCTTCTTGTCTTTAGTGAGCTGATTAGCCATTAACCAATCCATTAAGTTATTTCGCTCATCAAAAGTGTGAGTCTGCATATCCTTATCAAACTTATTAAGCAATTCTTGTGAAAGAAGTTTTTTATCCATAATTAAAATAGCTAATAGTCTGGGCAAAAATGCTTCGGTCGACCAAAGTTCCATAGCTAGTTCGTGATCTTTTTTAATATCCTTTGCGATTTTTCGTAATTCGCCTAGCTTAGTTTTACTATTGATCTGTTGTAGAATGTCCCCTGCTTTTGAAGAGTATTTCATTTCTATACTTTTATCCTTATTCATTGGATACCACAGCTCCTTTATGGTGAAAGTCTTTGAAGAGCGGTAGGGCTATTTCCCATGACTCCATCAACCGCAGTAAGATAAGCTTATTTTCATATATTTACAAATAAATATGTTAGACTACTAAAAGAAGAATTGCCAATCTATACTAAGGAATGCTACACAACTGGATACAGGCAGTTCTTACGATAAACGTAGTTAGAAAGGAAACCCCATGAAAAGTTCCTTGAAGCAACGAATGAAATCATTATTAGCACCAGTATTTCCCGGTGGAATCATAACCATTCTGATATTTTCCCTTGATTACTTCCAATTCGAACTTGTTGAAAAATTTCTACTTTTTGCGGCTTTTGTCATTGTACCTCTTGTGATTTTACTTTTGAACCCTGACGAAAAGAATAAACATCAACGAATGATTTATGCAGCTATGAAATGGCTTCAATTCCCCGCTGCGCTTCTTACCCTGGCCTCGGTAATGAGTAGTAAAATGTGGGGGTTAGAAAGTACGGCAATCCCAGGGATTCTGTCTCTTGGGTGGCTACTGTTCACACTGCTGCTTGGCATCTATGGCTTGACCACGATTGTAATCTCTAAAGGAAAAGCAGCTGAAATAGCGATTGGTGCGGGGCTCGTTTATTTTTTTATCGGGGGCATTTGGTTTACCTTATATCAATATCAATTAACCCTCTTTCAAGCTAATCCTTCAACGCACGCGTTAAGCTCGCTTCACTTTCATTTCTCATCTGCGATCGTTCCGATTTTTATTGGTGCACTGGGACGCATCATGACGAAGAAAAGCTGGTATCCCTGGGTTGTTGCCATCGATATCATCGGACCAATCTTGATTGCTATTGGTATGATTTTCTCCAAGCCGATTGAATACGTCGGTGTCAGTTTGTTCGCCTGCAATATTGTGGTTTACACCGCTTATCTCCTTGCTTACTTGAGGAAAAATGCTTTGGATATTAAGGCAGCCTTCTTCTTAGCCCTTTCTTGTCTAGCCTTTTACACGGTTATTGTCATTTCCATCTTCTATCCGTTACTGAAAAATATGTACTCCTTAACCATACTCGATTTTATTCCCATTTACGGATCTTTGCATGCGTTTGGTTTTGTTTTATGCGGACTGATTGGTTGGGTGTATATGGTGGACTTCATTAAGGAAAAGGCTAACCAATCGGCTTCATAGGAGTAGTTTAGTCAGGTTCGTGCTATAATAGTGATCACATAAATAACATTCATCATTCTGCCGAGATGGCGATGATTAAGGAGATTGAATTTTGACGAACAACCATGATATTGGAGCAGTTAACGAACTACCGGAGAACTTTGAAGAGCTCAAACGAGCGGCTAATCGGACGTCAAGCTGGAGAGACAGACTAGATGCGGTGAACGAATTGGGGAACTGGGATACAGCTCCTACCATTAAGTTGCTGCAGCATGTTTTGAAAAATGATCAAGTATTCCAGGTGCGCGAAGCCGCATATCACAAGCTGAAACAGTTGGATGAAGATGTACAAATGCCTGCCAAAAACAAAGGCGAGCTGTTTAAAGGTACTAACAAAATTTTGCTACGGATTAAAAAAAGCCTTCCTGAAGGTCACACATTTGAGGAATTTAAGGAAAAACTGCAAAAGACACGTTTGGATCTCTATGATACTTACGAGGGCGACAAAGATGCTGAGTTCGACTCCTGGCTCCATGGCATTTGGGAGACACTAGGTAGAAGATAATCGCCGTTCACCGTATAATAACTGAGTACAAAGCCACTTCAAAATAATGAAGTGGCTTCTTTATTTCTTCAAGCTCATCTCCATCAGATATGAGTTAATTTTTTCTAAAAAGTTGCTGCGGTCAAACTTATCTGGCAAAAAAACGCCCTGTCTACTGATCTTAAAGATCAGTAAACAAAGCGTAAAGTTAGAGCCTTTTTGAACAACCTCTATACCATTTACTCTGGAATATAAGGAAGATCCAGTGTCTTCGGAACGTTGATGACATGCTTTTCTGTATAAGTGCGGATACCTTCCGCGCCGTATTCACGGCCAATACCAGATTGCTTAACCCCACCGAAAGGGAACCGAACGTCGAGACCCTGCACAGCAGCTGTATTAATCATGGTCGTTCCAGCTTCGAGTTGACGTGCGACGGAGATAGCATCCTCTTCTTTCCCCCACACAGAACTCGTCAATCCATATATGCTCTCATTGTGTAGATGAATTACCTGCTCTTCATCGTCAAATGGCAGAATCGGAACCGTAGGACCAAACTGTTCCTCCACCACAATCGGATCATGAACATCGCAACCTAAGACAAGCGTAGGTTGTAGATAGTAACCTTGGTCAAACAACTTTTGATCAAGAATTTGCCCGAGAGGGATGACCTTAGCCCCACGCTTTTGCGCATCTTCAACCAAACCAAGCACGATATTTTTCTGCTTCAGGTTATTAACCGGACCTATTGTCGTATTTGAATCAAATGGATCACCAATTCGAATCCAGCGATTAGCCGCCTCTATATATTTTTCCACAAACTCATCATAAATAGAACGGTGTACATACACACGTTTGGCGATCATACAGATTTGACCTGCAGTCAAGAAATTAGAAATGACAATCCGGCGCATTGCTCGCTCATCATGAACATCAAAGCTTTCCAAGAAGATAGCCGCATCATTACCACCAAGCTCAAGCGTCATATCCTTAATCGTTTCAGAAGCTGCTTTGATAATATGCTTAGCTGTTGCGGTTCCACCTGTAAAGGCGATTTTAGTAACATGAGGATTACTAGTCAGTTCAACGCCCACATCCGCATCACCATGAACGACATTGATTACACCAGCCGGGAACTCACTCGCAATAATCTCTGCCACTTTCGCTGCCG
Source organism: Paenibacillus sp. AGC31 (assembly GCF_057334655.1). Taxonomy (NCBI): domain Bacteria; kingdom Bacillati; phylum Bacillota; class Bacilli; order Caryophanales; family Paenibacillaceae; genus Paenibacillus; species Paenibacillus sp. AGC31. The sequence goes on along the minus strand of NZ_JBHFJH010000038.1, from coordinate 77,403 downwards.
CCAGTGGCGCATATGGACTTGGTTTAAGCACAATCGTGTTGCCCGCAAGTAAGGCAGGAGCGATCTTAATCGTAGATAAAGCAATGGGATAGTTCCATGGACTAATTGCTGCCACCACACCAATGGGATCATAGGAAAGAATCGTTTTACCATTCTCATGCTCTTTGATCTCTTCCTGTAGAGCCGATTTGGCTTCATTACAAGCAAACTCCATCCACATTAACGAAACATAAATTTCACCGTGTGCATCATACAGGGGCTTACCATGCTCTCTAGACAGCAAATGTACAATTTCATTCTCAGCTGCTCTAATCTTCTCGATCGCCTTACGCATCATAATAATGCGTTCATCAATGGAGGTCTGCTTCCATGTTTTAAAAGCCCCTGCCGCAGCTTCAATCGCATCAACTGCTTGTTCTTTCGTAGTGACAGGGAAATAACCTACGATCTCAGTTGGGTTTGTCGGATTCTCTTTTGCTACCTGCGAAAGGGATTTTACATTCTGACCATTAATGAACGCTTCAACGATAATTGTCTCTTGGTCTGCTTGGATCGTCATTTTGAATCCCCTCCGTTATTTAGATGGATTAATTCCAAACTTCTTCTGCAATTTCCTTCACATAACGAAGTTTACGCCATTGTTGTTCTTCCGTTAAAATATTGCCTTCTTCTGTAGATGAAAAACCACATTGTGGACTCAAACAAAGTTGCTCAAGTGGTACATAGGTTGCCGCCTCTGCAATCCGAGCTTTGATGTGTTCTTTATCCTCTAACTCGCCTGTTTTCGATGTGAGTAAACCAAGCACGATTTTCAAATCTTTTCGATTCACATATTTTAATGGCTCGAAACCACCTGAGCGCTCATCATCAAATTCTAAAAATAATCCATCTACGTTTAAACCTCCAAAGATAACTTCAGAAGCGTAATCATAACCACCCGTTGAGAAATAGTTCGATTTATAGTTACCACGACAAATATGCATCGTCACCACTAAATCTGCCGGTTTATGAGACAAGGATTCATTAATCATGCGCTGCATCGTTTTCAACTCTTCCGCCGGTTCCAGACCTTTAGTACGTAGCTTATCGTGACCAGCGTCTGAGAACAGGTCTGCCCAAGCTGTATCATCTAATTGCAGGTATCGACATCCCGCATCATAGAAAGCTTGAATGGCTTTTTGATACGCCGCAATCGTATCCTGAAGGAATTGCTCTCGGTCCGTATAGATATTGGCGTCATTCTCCAATCGATATAGAAGCATGTTCGGACTTGGAATGGTCTGTTTCGCTACTGCGTCACCTGCATGCTTTTTCAAAAACTCAAAATCCTGAACAAAGGGATGACTCGAGAAATCAACTTTACCAACAACACGAATCCCACCCTTGCGCGTTTGCATATTATGGAATTTTGGTCCGTCTATTTGCTCATACAGCTCTACGCCATCCAAGCCGCCCAGAAAATCAAAATGCCACCAGCTTCTGCGGAATTCACCATCCGTAACCGCCAATACGCCATTTTCCTTTTGCTTTTCAATAATTCGAATAATCTCTTTATCTTCCACAGCTCTTAATTGCTCATATGTGATGTTGCCTAATTTATATTGTTCACGTGCCTGACTTAAATCTGCAGGACGTAGAAAGCTACCTACATGATCATTACGAAATGGTATCATAACTATTTCTCCTTCTAACTTTTTAGTCTAATGAGTATAGCATGATGGAAAGGAATGCTTGTTATATGAAAAAAGCATGGCTAGTCATAGCTTTTAACAATAGCTAAAAGACTTTAATTCGCAAAAATCCACAACTTCATAGGGTAGTGGATGTGGTTTTACCTTATATCAATATCAATTCAGGCAAACATACACCTTCCTATCTCTGCCATTATAATTATTTTCTAGTATAATAACGGGATACAACAAACATTTTAAAATAGAAGGAGAGTTGTTATGGAATATCATGTATCCATACATGGGAATGATCAAGGAAAAGGAACAGCGGATCAACCCCTTCGTACCATATCACGCGCTGCGGCTCATGCCATGGCCGGTGATACAGTTATTGTTCATGCGGGAGTATACAGGGAATGGGTTAACCCCGCTAATGGAGGAACAGCGGAACATAGAATCGTATATCGATCCGCAGGAGACGGAGAAGTCGTGATTACAGGAGCTGAGCGGATTACCAACTGGAAGTCTGAAGGAAACCATGTCTGGAGCACAGAAGTGCTCAATTCCCTCTTTTCCATTCGCAATCCCTATGAGGTAGAGCTCAGTGGAGACTGGCTGTTTGACGGGCCCTTCCCAATTCATCTCGGCGATGTCTATTTGGATGGCAAATCATTGTATGAATGCGATAGTATTGAAAGCGTTAACAATTCTGAAGTTTGGTCCGAAGCCCAGTATCCTAAGGATTCATTGTTAAAATGGTATGCCGAGGTTGGTTCTACGACAACAAAAATCTGGGCCAACTTTGGTGGAAAAGACCCTCGTACGGAAAATGTAGAAATTAATGTACGTCCTTATTGCTTCTGGCCTGAGAAACCGGGAATTAACTACATCACCGTAAGTGGCTTCACACTTCGTCAAGCCTCTCCCCAATGGGCACCACCTACAGACTATCAGGAAGGTTTGATTGGACCTCACTGGAGCAAGGGCTGGATTATTGAAAACAATATAATCAGTGAATCCAAATGCGTTGGTATTAGCCTGGGTACCGAAATCGGCACAGGGCACACCAAGTCTTTGGAGAAGCATAGTAAAGGTGGTACTCAACGCGAGCAGGAGGTTATTTTACAAGCATTACGCTCCGGCTGGCATAAAGATAACATCGGCAGTCACACAGTTCGAGGTAATGTGATTCACGATTGTGAACAGGCAGGTATTGTGGGTCATATGGGAGCAGCCTTCAGCCACATATATCAGAACCGTATTTATAATATTCACCACAAACGACTCAGACACGGTGCCGAAGTTGCGGGAATTAAGCTTCATGCTTCCCTCGATACTCAAATTAGCGAAAATATAATGTATAACTGTTACCGTGCGCTTTGGCTGGACTGGCAGGCACAGGGCACTCGCATCAGCCGTAATGTATTTTTTGACAATCTTTCGGAGGACCTCTTCGTTGAGGTTTGCCATGGTCCGTATATGGTCGATCACAATCTATTTCTCTCTCCGATGAATTTCAGAAATATGGCTCAGGGCGGGGCATTTGCTCATAATTTGTTTGCAGGCCGATTTGTAGTTCGTTCCGAAATTACTCGTATTACGCCATATAACTTCCCTCACGAGACGGCCATGGCCGGATACTCCAATATCACTGGAGGCGATGACAGGTACTACAACAATATCTTTATAGGTGACAATGATCCTAATAAGGAGCCTGTGCCCATCACCTTTTTTGAGCATCTTCCCCTTAAATCAAGGGATGAAGTTGGAGAGGACGGGAAGACGGTCATGGATGGTGTTCCGGACAATTCCATATGTTATCTGCATGCTGTGGGACTTGGCGGCTACGATCAACATCCGGATGTGAAAGATAAGAAATGGTGGGAATACACCAAAGAGGAGCTTATGGAGCTTGGCGATGCCGCGAAGGATTTCTTTATAGGCAATGCCGTTCTTCCGGTGGCTATGGGTGGCAATATATTTCTTAACGATGCGGTTCCAAGTCGTCACGAATCGGATGCGAAGATCTATTCACAGAAGGGTATAAACGTTGAAATTGATCCTGCGCAAGGCAAAGTGCACATTCAGATCCATGATCTCGAATTGCTTCGGTCAACCTCTGCAATGTTAGTTACCACGGATCTGCTTGGAAAGACTTATCACGCCAACATGAAGTTTGAGGAGCCGGACAGCAGTCCATATCATTTTGACTCCGACTTCTTCGGAACAAAGAGACCCGATGCAGTTGTCACACCTGGTCCGTTTGAAATAACCGAAAAGAGTACGATTGATTTTGAAATTTAAGCTTATGAGTGAGGGTCCAGTCATTTCAGGTGATTGGATCAAAATATAAAAACAAAGCCACTCCGTAAGTTGAGTGGTTTCTTTGCTTTGCATAGGACTACTCAGAATATTAGTTCTTTGTATCCCAAGCAGTATGGTTTCCCCAATCAGACCATAATGACTTTAATCCTTTAACTAGCCACTCTCCACCAAAAGCTATTGTTCCTTCGTGTGAAGCATAAATAATCCAGTCCATTTTGTGTGAAGTCCAAAACCCCTCACCACCTGAAAGCTCGCCATTGTAGCCATAATAAGGATACAGATTGGAAACCTGTATATTACAAGTCTCACCTGTTTCTAGAAATTCAATCACCTGCTCAACTCCATGGTGCGTAAGCAAAGTAATAATATCATTTAGCTTTTCTTCACTCTCTATATATTCGGAATCAAAAGATATCAGGTCTTCTCTACTGCAATCGAATAATGGATACCAGTAAGGTTGTCTTATATCCCACACTCGTTCCATATCTTTTCTCAAATTGCTAGAAACCTCTTCTGGAATGTTTACTTTTTGCAAAAGAAACCCTCCTTCATGCTATCTTTTGGATTTCAATTAAACTATGGATACTACTGCAATATCCTTCCCACCCAAAAGCTAAAGCTATAACCTGTCTCAAGCAATTGCCAAGTACTTCGTCAACTATAAAAGCAACATCCGCATGTGGATTCCCATAAACTCACTTATGATACGGTTCATTTTATCACTCCAAAAGCGAAAAAAAGAGCACCTACCTGAGCCTGAGTGCCCCTTTTGAACATGAATTTGTATTCGTTCCCTGCATGGAATCTTAGCTTTGATTTGGATTTGTTGGCCCTGGTGTTGGGTCCGTTCCTTGATTTGGATTTGTTGGCCCTGGTGTTGGGTCCGTTCCTTGATTTGGATTTGTTGGCCCCGGTGTTGGTGTTAACTTGACTGGAGGTTCGGTCAACGTAACCGGGATCTTTTTACTTTCATCGTTTTTCACATCATTACCGAATTGTGTCTTCAGGCCGTTAACGGCGATGGCTGGTGTCTTGGACATATCTAACTGGAAGCCATCATGCAGCTTGATAATAATCATTTTCTTGTCTTCAGACAGAGCAAAGCTGTCCAACTTCGGATTCAGCGCAACGCTGTTGATCGTAATCTTAGACAGGTCGATAGAGTCAACATCGATCCCCACTGTCAGAGTCAGATGTAGCGTGTTCCCCGCTGCGAAGTCTGCTCCAGACACTTCAAGAGGTTTGGTCTCTTCGAACGTTCTAGCTGTTTCGAAGCCTCCAGTAACAAGCAGCCCGCGACTCGCCTCCTCCTTACCGTCGAATGTACCGTCCGGAGCGTTCTCTAGCAAGCCTAGATCGAGCGCCTTCTGGACATATCCAGCAGCCCAATTGGAGACTCCAACAATTGAAGACGATTCAACTTTCTCCTCCATACCTAATCCTCGAACTAGGAATGTGGCCAATTGCTCCTTATTCACTAAGCCCTCTGGGTTGAACTCTCCATTACCCATACCACTCGTTATTCCCGCCGCTTGAATCGCCTCAATATAAGGCAGCGTAGGATTGTCTACTTTTACGTCACTGAACGACGATTCCCTTGGAGTAGTGTCCACATTCAGGTTAAAAACAAGCGCCGCTACCTTGGCGAATTGGGCCCGATTCATCTCTTCTTTCAATCCGAAAATGTTATCGGAGACACCTTGGAAGATACCTGCTGAAATCATCGCATCGAACTTCGCCTTTGTTGCCGCATCTAAATCTTTTAGATCGATAAAAGCATTGGCATCCGTCGGCCGTTCAAAATAAGAAACATAAAGAGATTGAATAACTTCTGCTTCTGCTTCTGCTTCTGCTGCTTGAACTGGGGTTGCAGACAAACATAAGGCCAATACCATGGAGCTTAATACCACGCGTTTAAACATAACCAATCCTCCTCATCAACATCATTCTTTCTCATCTTATCAAAACACAAATGTACTTTTCTTAATGAATTCTTAATGAATGTTATACAATATATATTTCTCCATTTATTATTGTTATCATTTGATCATCACCAAGATTGGTTTCATGTCACTTACAAAGGAGGAATGATCCACCATTAATCACATTTTAATTGTAGATGATGAACCCGAAATTCGTCAGCTCATTCGGATGCATTTAGAACAAGTAGAACTGCAAGTCATTGAAGCCAGTTCAGGACGACAAGCGATACAATTATTCCAGAAGTATACGATCGAATTATTGATACTGGACCTCATGATGGATGATGGCAACGGGTTTGAGGTGCTTCAATATTTACGAGAAGCAAAGGCTGAATCGTTGGTAATTGCCCTGAGTGCAAGAAGAGAAGTGCAAGACAAAATCTTAACTCTCGGATTAGGTGCAGATGATTACGTCACTAAACCTTTTAGCCCAGTAGAATTGGTTGCTCGTGTGCAAGCACAGTTAAGAAGACATCGACCTTCTTCTTATACTGCTAAGCTTCTACGTTTAAATAAATTAGTACTAGATGTAGGTAATTATGTTTTGCAAAATGATGGAAAGTCATTTCATTTAACCCCGGTAGAATGCCGACTTCTAGAAATGTTCATGCAAAATCCAGACCGTATTTTGACTAAAAGGGAGATTTATAAGCAGGTGTGGAACCATGAGAACTTTGATGCAAACAATTTAAGTGTATTTATAAGCAGAATTCGAAGCATTCTTGAACCCACGGGGACCCCCTCTCATTACCTTCACAGCATACGTGGAGTCGGTTATAGATTCTCAGGTGATGGACAATGAAAAATCGAACAAAGCTTTGGCTACTTATGCTCATTAGTGCAAACGTTAGTATTCTTGTGTTTGCTTCTCTTAGCCTCTTTATAGGAAAAATGGGAGATAAGGGTTATAATTTGAACAGCCTGAACGCCATCTCACAAGAAGTCCTTGATCCGATTGCAATGCGTCAAGATTTTCGTATCCAAGACATAACGCAAATACTGGATAATGCTCATAGAAACCACCCTAATATTCGTTATGAATGGATTTCAGCAGATGGATTGACGATTTATGATACCTTCGGAGAAAAGAATACCTATGATTTCGGGCAGCTTGCAAATCGAATGCTCAGTATGCCTCAGAACCTATGGGGGGTCGATGAACCGATTACGCTTACTTACTCTATTAGCCAAGAGGATCAACCCTATTATCTATTGATGAGCTTATCCAGCCACGACATGAAAAATGGGCAAATTTACTTCTTCATGCGGACTTTTAAAGCCATGTCTACTTTTCTGCTACCGTTAATTGTTGCTTTATTAATTCCCTATCTGCTATCTCTAGGTTTTTTCTCTTCCATGAATAAACGAATTAGTAAGCTCAATCAGGCTATAGGACAGCTTAACCTCCAAAGTGAAATTACTGTACTAGAGGACACGAAAAAGGATGAAATTAGCCTGCTCACTGCGCATTATAATACCATGGCACGCCGTATTCAAAATCAAGGCGAACAAATCAAGCAATTTGACACCAGACGAAACCTGTTGCTGTCTAATCTTTCCCATGATCTACGCACCCCTCTAACGATGATTTTAGGCTACTCAGAAACGATTCGTGCTGGATTGTATAAGGATGAGAAGGAGTTACAAGCGAGTGCCAAAGTTCTGCTACAGCGCTCTCGTTACATCGATAAGCTTTTAGATCAATTGTTAGATATTACTCGCCACGATGAGGGGAATTTAAAGCTTCATGTTGAAGTGCATAATGTATCTGAAATGATGCGAAAAATTGCTGCCGACTACCTGATGTTTCTTGAGGGACAGAACTTCACTGTTGAAGTAAATATCCCTGATGAGGATATCCAATCCTGGATTGATACCTCCCTAATCGAACGTGCGCTGCGAAACCTATTGGACAACGCGATTCGCTACGGATCAGAAGGTCATTATCTTGAAATCGGACTTTCGGAAAAGGTTGATACCATACTCATGACGGTTATCGATAAAGGACGCGGCATCTCTCTACAGGATCAAAAGCATGTTTTTGAACGTTTCTACCGTATCGATGACAGCAGAAAAGGCGAAGGACTCGGCATTGGACTTTCGATTGTCAAGGAAATCACCTCTCTCCATAATGGGTCAATTTCCTTGACGAGTGCCCCCTTTGAAAAAACAGTATTTGAGATTCAACTGCCAAAAATTCAGCGTGAACAGTAGTAACACTGAATTTTCACCTGCATCCAACCAACGTACCTAACTCCCCGGAGAGAGAACTATCCCCGCTCAAAATTTTTGGAACTCAAATTTCAATTAGCCTTAAATAACATAAAGAAAGTAATTGCATCTAATGGATATCTGATTTATCTTTCAGGAGAAGTTACTGTTCTCTTAAAGGCTCCTAGTAATAATACTGCGTCCAAATGAAATATACTGAGGCAGTAACTATCTTACAAGAAAAGTCGATAATAGGTAGTCAAGGACGAACGACCACCATGGATAAGCTAACAAGCGTCGCCATTTATGCTAGGGTCAGTACCGAGGAGCAAGCAGAGTATGGTTACTCCATCGGCGCTCAGTTGGATACCCTGAGAAACTACTGTGCTCTTAACAATAAAAAATACTTGGGAGTACGCAGACAGAAGAATTGTCAGCGGAAAAGGCAGTAACAGACAGGATTCAGAACGTTCTAGCTAAGCCAACCCTTCTGAGAACAATAGTAAAAAGCGTAAACGTATGTAAGGCCGGACGTATCAAACTACTTCAAGACAGGCTTTCCAGTGTGAAGTCCCCAATTACCAAGTTGGAGGAGGGAAATTGAAAGTATCCTTCTCTATACAAGATGGATCAAATGGACCACGATCTGTTCGCCGAACACCTAAAAGACATAAATGGCTGAAGGGGCTCTCTCTGTTACGAGAAATCCCCTCAACTCAAGCAGAAGTTGAGCATTATTATTTTAAGCTCTGGACCGTCCATCTAAAAGCAGATTTGCCTTGTTCCTTATTTCACTTGTAATACTAAAATGATCTGACTGAATGCTTGCCTTTAGCATTTCTACTTCCCAGCTGTTTTTGTCCACTTTCCTCAAATGCTCGGACTTCTGATAGTGAGCCCAATAGTCCTAATAAAATTCAACAAAGTTAGAAAGTCCTACTGATTTCCGCTCTCTCTAAATTGACGTCTGCCATGACGCCATCTCTCCTCTACTATTTGCAATTATAGTATCGCTCTAATAATTCTTATCGTTTGATATCACCTAAGCAATGGCATTTCCTCAGGGTGACCTTCCTTACCCTATAAGCGACTAAGACAAAATATTTCGCTCTACTTGTGATACGGTTCATTCCGATTTATCTTCACAGCACGATAAATCTGCTCCACCAATACCAGCCGCATAAGCTGATGCGGCAGGGTCATGCGCCCGAAGCTCAAGCGCTGCTTCGCGCGGCGCAACACCTCATCGGAGAGCCCATGGCTTCCTCCGATGACAAACACGACATGGCTCGTCCCATACGTGCCGAGCTTGTCGATCTCCAATGCCAGCTCCTCAGAACTCCAGAGCTGGCCGTCCAGTGCGAGCGCGACCACGTGCGCCTCGCTCTTCACATGCGCGAGGATGCGTTCGCCCTCGCGCTCTTTTACCGCCCGAACCTCAGCTTCGCTCAGGGTATCGGGCGCCTTTTCGTCTGCCACCTCGATCATCTGAAACTTGATGTACGGGGCGAGCCGCTTGGCATATTCCTGAATGCCCAGCGTCAGATATTTTTCCTTCAATTTGCCTACGCCAATAATCTGAATAAACATAACAACCCATTCCTCCTAAATTGTCTTGCGAGATATTCTATAAGTAAGATGCTTCATCGCATCGTTCGTTCCAACTGTATTATACCTATACTACACACTTCTCCAAATTCTAACGAACCCCACACACCTTAATCAGCCCTATTTCGACTCTTTTAAAATCTAACGAATCTGAAACACGCTATTCGGCACCCACCGAGCGCTTCCCACCTCTTTCGAAGTCTCTTCAGTAATATAACGTGTCTACGATTCGTTAGATTTCAACCAGGCGGTATTTGCCCAAATTCGTTAGAGCTACTCGGTCAAGTCAAGCCACGCCACGCCTCCGTATCTACCCACATCGCTGTCACACAACTTCACTTTCCCCGTACCCGGGTGGCATCCATTTCTATTAACTACTTACTTTGTACTTTCGATACGACCTGGTTCACTTCCAACTCAGAACTCAGCACCTACCTACCTTAATCTTCTCATACTATCCTCTACTCCAACGCCAGCCCCTAAAGCCTCGCCCAGCTCCACACAGCCTACTAACCACACCAATTCCCCCCACAAACACAAAAAGAGCGCTCATCACGCTCTCCTTGGCTTCTTGCTGTGATGTTCATACCGGATGGAAAGTCAGCCCGAAGCGCCACCTTAAGTCACGCCTCCAGCCGTCTAAGTCCTACAGTACGCTAAACGACGAGGAATTCCGCGTGCTGTTCGCACTCGGCACATTTCGCAGGCGGGTCCCAGTCGGCAAATTCCGTCTCCTTCAGATCAACGATATCTGGAGCGTCCTCATACTCATCGACAAACATGTCGATGGCAATGTCCACGTGTTCTTTGCATACAACGTACATCCGTTAAGCATCCTTTCTGTAACCAGCTATGTTCCCGATTCACAACCGCGTATCCCATTACAGGATAGCCACTTCTCAGTTCTATCACACCTGCCACCGAAAAGAAACCCCTAGCCCTAATTTATCGTGCCCAACCTCCACCAAACCTCTCCATTCGTCGTAAAAGAACACAAAAAGCATCCCTTCCAGATACCTCCACGGTACCATGAAAAGAATGCTCCTGTAACATTAACAATCCATTTCACATAGTGAATGAATCTTGCTCCGGCGTCTGAATTAAGAAAACAGAGTTACCTGTTCCATTCCATGAATTGTCTCTAATCCACGTTCTTTACTTCAATCCCGACTGCGCCTTCGTCAACAGCTTCCCACCTTGAAAAGCAATAACAGCATTGGCACCATTGCCGGCTGTGCCTTTATAGTTATAAACCACCATATTCTCCGCTTCACTCAGCGCTTCACCTTCGCCGCCGAGGATCTCGATGACATCTCCCACCGACATGCCAACCTCAAGCTTCTCATACTGGGCAAAGGTAATCAGCACCCCATCGCCTTTCCCAGCCGATCCGTTGTTTCCCGAGGCTGCAGGCGTTTGACCACCAGCCTCACCTACCGCAATCACATTTGTACTCAACTCATTCAACTTGGTCTCAAGTGCTGCGATTTTTTGCTCCTGCTCAACGCTCTTGGCTCCCTGCTCCACCAGTTTCTTCTCAAGCCCTGCAATCTTCTCTTGCAGAGCACTTGTATCTACAGATGCTCCTGTCGTAGCTACCTCAGATCCACAGGCCGACAGCACAAACAGCGACAGCGCCAAGCTCGTTCCCCCAAGCATCTTTTTCTTCAAATGTTTCATCAAAAATACCCCTTCCATTCTGAAATAAAATCAGATCGACAAACAGATGTTATTGCATCAGCGACCGTCTCCAACATATTGACAACAGTTTACCACAGCCCTAGTCTTATGTATCTGCTCCTTTGGCTCCGGGTCTAACTGATCATGAGAACATAAAAATGGTTGATCTACTCATTTACTGTCGAACGAGCACATCCACCCATAATAACTAAAAAAGAGTGGTCAGTTGATCTGATCACTCTTCTAGCATTCCCTATTTCAATCCACGCAACAGTATGGGCTCGCTCGTTGATCTTCCCTTACTCCGGTTTATCCGTCAGCTTCACCGATACTTTCTCCGCTTTGCCATCCCGGTAGAAGGTTACTTCAATCGTATCCCCAATTTTCTTCTCATCGTACAGATACTTCCGTAGATCCAGCGTGGAGGTAATTTTTTGCCCGTCAAATTCCGTAATGACGTCATTCAGCTTCATACCTGCTTCGGATGCCGGACCGGATGCTTCCAGCACAACCACACCGCTGTCCACGTGAGATGGCAACTTCAGATCCTTACGCTGCTCGTCATCCAGTGGTGCATAAGGGTTGCTCAGATCCACCGTGTACACGCCGAGGTAAGGACGAGATACTTTGCCGTTCAGTAACAGAGAATCGACCGTTCTCATCACTTCGTTCATCGGAATAGCGAAGCCGAGACCTTCAACGCCCGTATCCGAGATCTTCATCGTGTTAATGCCGACCACTTTGCCGTTCAGATCGACCAATGCACCACCACTATTGCCTTCGTTAATCGCCGCATCCGTCTGGATCACGTTTTGCTCCCAGTCGTACACCCCGTCCTGATTAATCGATACAGGCAGAATACGATCCGTGTAACTGACAATACCGGAGGTCAGCGTACCACCCAGACCGAGCGGATTCCCAATCGCCAGCACCGTTTGACCACGCTGAAGTTTGCTGGAATCACCGATCTCTGCGACTGCACCCAGCCCTTTGTCTTCTGCGGATAGTACCGCAATGTCACTTACCCGGTCTTTACCAACCAGCTTCGCTTTGTGTGTCTCCCCATCTACGGTCACAATCTCCAGATCACTCGCACCCTCCACGACGTGGTGGTTGGTCATAATGTAGGCCTTGCCATCTTCCTTCTTGAAAATGACCCCTGAGCCCAGCGCTGAATCTTCCATCGATAGACTGCTACCCGTTTTATGGTTCACAATGCTCACCACGGAAGGACGAACGTGGGCGGCTGCCTGGATAATCCGATCGTATGGATCAGCTGCCTGTGTTGCCTGTGCACTACCTCCACCACCGTTGCCTGTAGCATTCGCCAGCGGTAACGATGTGGGCTGTGTGATGAAGCTAAACAGTGTGACGGTCACGATGGAGCTGATCACCGAGCTGATCACAGCAACTTTCACTGTGGAACTGATTCCCGTACGCGATCTGCGCGGATTACTCCAGCGGTCACGTCCACGTGCTCTGCCTCCAGGGCGGATGATCTGAAGTTTGCCTTTCTGTTCAGGTTCGGCGCGTCTTGATACTTTGGTTGAATAAAAATCGTCTCCAAACAATCCCATCGTGATCCTCTCCCCTTCGTTGTCACGCATCAAGACCCTGACTGCCGCCTAAGTTGTCGCATGGATCAACGATGGAGTTCTCACATACACCACTCCGCCAACAGACGAACCTTCCGATCGCTGTTACTCACAAATTTTTTTGATCCCCTCTTCCAAGGTGAAAATTTGTTCCTAAAGGCGAACACTCTGTTTCTTCAGGTTTCTTCTGTCGTCTTCGTTACGTGAAGACCCCAACGGTTTCCCATGCTTTTTTGCAATTTTATAAAATGGTCTTGCATATCGCCGCATCCCGGCATCAAATCAAGATACAGCGTCTATGTACAACAGAACGGACACGCCATTCTGTCAGTGACTCTATCAATCATGCTCTCGCATTCTATGACATGCCATTTCACACGCAAAACAGCCAAAATCACAATGCTCCTCATATACTAAACACGTCAAATCACAAAAAGTTGCATATTTACGAAAATTAAAGCAAATTTCCGCTATAACGCGCTTAACAATAAAGGTCCATAGTATCTATCACCACAAAATCCGGTCCGCTAAGCGCCATTTTGGCAAATTTGAAGAACTTTTTCACCCCTGCATAGTCACAGGTTCAGCATACACGTCTCATCACACAAATGTTAGCGGCAAAAAGAGGAATGTTTTCCACCCAGCCTGACTACAATAATAGTAAAAGACAATTCGAAGCTTCATAGAGGAGGATATATATGGATCGCACACGTACACTCACAGCCATGGAAGAAGTTCATATGGCGGCCAAGCTGGCCGATCTCAAGGAAGAACACTATCGCAATACCCTTGCACTCAGCACCATCATTGAACTGCTTATTGATAAAGGCATTCTGACCCGCGAGGAAGTCGAACGCAAAGCCGCCGAACTCGACAGCTTTATGGCTCACCCACCCTATCCCATGGCGTAGGACGGTCGTAATACGTATCACAGAGTTTGAACTCATGATCCCGATAAAAGCATCCACGGCTCTCCATCGCGTCGCGCACCGACATTTTCGCCAAGTCCATCATATTATGATCTCGGCTGAGATGTGCCAGATACGTGCGCTTGATGCGTCCGTTCATCAGTTCACTAAGCGCTGCGCCTGCTGCTTCGTTCGACAAATGCCCGATGTCGCTCAAAATCCGGCGCTTGGTGTTCCATGGATAACGCCCCATACGCAGCAATTCGACATCATGATTCGCCTCCAGCACCAGTACGTCAGAATCTGCGATTGCATCGCGCACCTTGTCGCTCATGTACCCAAGATCGGTTGCAACAGACAGCTTCTCCGTGCCATCATCGAAAGTGTACCCTACCGGCTCAGCTGCATCATGTGAGATCCCAAAGGATTCCACGCGCAGTGACCCAAAATCATGCTTTTCACCTGTCTCAAACACCCTCCGGTTTTCCTCTGGAATCGCCCCAACTGACTTCTCCAGTGCCGCCCACGTATTCAGATTCGCATAGATTGGTAAATTATATTTCCGAGACATCGCGCCTAGTCCTTTAATGTGATCAGAATGTTCATGTGTAACCAGAATTCCGTCCAGTTCTGCCCCAGAAATCTCCCTTTCCTGAAACAGTGCATCCAATCGCTTCGCACTAAGACCCGCGTCAATCATGAGAGAAGTGCCCCCATGCTGTATGACTGTGGCATTGCCTGTCGAACCGCTGGATAACACGGTAAAATATATCCCCATAACGCATTACTCCCCTGGTTTGTCTGTCTTGGGACTGAATACATCCCCACTGATGCCCTGCACGTACAACACTTCGCCACTTTCCAGCACGAACCGCCATGCCGGCATCGCTACCTGTATATCTGAATTGAACAACTGGCCGTAATAGCCCAGCTGAATATCTTTGACAATTGCATCATTTGGCAAAAAGTTCTCGATCAGCGTTCCCAGCGCCTTCGACGCCGGAAGTACCTGCTGATCGCTCTCCTCTGCGGTCGTAATCCGCACCGGAGTCTGACGGTAACCCGTTATTTTCTGGTCGCTGTAGAATAGCTCCAGACTCACATTGAAGAGCGGCCATTTGCCATCCACCAGTGGGTGAAGCACAAAAGCCCCATCCTCGGCCATCAGCTGATCCAGCCTATACGTGCCAATCTGTGGAATCTCACGCTGTAATGCATCTTCCAGCTCGCTCTGCGAGAAGATCAACTTGCTATCTACAGGCTGTTCCAGTTCCATATCAACGCCAGCCTTGTCCTCTTCAATGAACTCATAAGACAACTTTGGCAGCTTCGGCGTTTCATTCGGAATCGGAGCCAGTACCTGAATGCCCTTCTCTTCCATCGCCTGCTGTGTGTTATCTGCCAGTGAGGTGAAGTCCAGATTGGCTCCGGCCGTCTCCCGCGCATCCATCCAGATCTGGTATCCCAGCACCAGATTGAGCAGCAGAAAGGCATAGATCAACACATTTTTCGCCCGTCCCCAATCCAAAACGTCCCCCCCCTAACTTAGCTGCTTGCAATACTTTCTCAAGTTGCCTACACCTTCCACCGTAACTAGCCGTTTACTAGCCTTTGAACTTAAAGCTATACGACAACGGAGAGGGCAGAAATAACCTGAAGAAGCGGAGCGTTCGCCTTTACCAACAGATTTCCCCCTTATTAAAGGGAGTTCAAGAAATCTGGGGGTAACAGCGATCGGAAGGTTATTCTGCACGCGTAGTGATAAAGTACAGCTACTCTTTGGTTCAAAGACTATAACCTATCAAGATACGGTAGTTTCCTCACCATTTCCAAAGCGGATCACCCATACCGGAATCAGCTTTAGTCCGTCCTCAATTGAAGAAGGACGATACGCCGGGTAGACATCCACCACCTGGCGATTCTCACCTGCTACCTTTTTAATAAGAGCCTTCAGCTTGTCTCCACCAGGCAACTTTACCGATTTCTTCGTCTCTGCACCTTCGTTCAGGTATTCCAGCGATCGTTCATAACTAGATACCGTCTCCTGCTGCATCTCCATGCTGATCGTGCCAAAGCGGAACTGCATGGAATCCATAATCGGATAGCTGCCATAATACTGCTGGAATTCAAGCTGTGTCTTGCTATCGGCGGTCTCCAGCATCATGCGTGACCGGCCTTTCCAGCCACCATGCTGATTCACAAAATCAACCGCAGACAGCGCATCCTTCGCAGGATCAATCTGTCCCGCAGGCGGTGCCGCCGGATCGGTGTAACTGATCCAGCGCTGTTCCTGTTTTACCTGCAGACTACGTTTACTATCCGTGTAGATTTCCGATCCATCTTTTTCCCGGATGTTCCGGGTCATACTTGGATCGAAGAAAAGACTACGCTGCATCTGCTCAACCGTGAACTGACCTGTTGGTACATCCGCCTCAATCGTCTCCAGAGCTTCCGCCGGGATATAATACCCGCCATCCATCAAGGTATATGGCGTCCAGTTCGTACCAAAATCAACATGCTGCTGCACGTCTTGCACTGTCAGGTCTGCCTGCGTTGCTTCGTATACCACGTCTCCCTTGGCGCTGAAGAACAGCGCATGGGCCTTCGTTTCATTTTTGGACGTATAGATAGAAATTCGGTTAATGGTCTCCCCTTGGAACAAGGAATCCGTCCCAAGCCTCATCACCCGCTGTAACAATGCTACGGGAATACCTTCTTTGAACGATAGCTCAAACCCAGGGTTCTCCTTGCGAATCTGATCCCAGTTCACCGATTGCACACTGCGGCGCTGAAAATCATCGAACGCACGCCCCTGTAACCTTGAATAGATCAACTGATAGAACGTATTGCCAGGGTAAAACACCGTATGTTTATCCTCACCCAGATGAATAACCATCTGATCGGGGAAGATCAATTCTTCAATATTACGTTCCTGACCCATATTTTCCGTCTTCACATAGTTCGTCTCTGACGTCACAATGGAATCTCCGCCTCCGGGCAAACGGTAGATCAGAAAATAACTCTGAACCAGACTGGCCACAACAAGGGCAGCAAGCACCAAGGATTTAATCCGTTCCTTCACGGTGCTCACCCCCTTTCTCACGCATCGGCAGTGTGAACGTTACTGTCGTTCCCACATCTACTTCAGACTCCAAAGAGATGCTTCCATCATGTGCTTTCACAATTTCCCGGGCAATGGACAGTCCTAGCCCTGTGCCTCCCATACTGCGAGAACGAGCCTTGTCCACCCGATAAAACCGCTCAAAAATGCGATCCAAATCGCGCTGTGGGATACCCATTCCGGTATCCGATACCGAGATGGCAAGTGTGTGTTCATCACTGCGTCTAGCCGCAATCGTAATGGTGCCGCCTTCCAATGTATATTTCAGCGCATTGGACACGACATTATCCAGCACCTGATCAATCTGGTCGCGATCCAGCGGAACAGCCGGAATATCATTCTCTACAGACAGCACAGGCTGAATATCCTTCTGATGCATCTGGAACGAGAATCGATCCGTCACTTCCTCCAGCATTTCCAGGATGTCTGTTGGCTGTTTACGTAGCAAAGCCTCTTTGGAATCCAGCCGAGATAGATGCAGCAGATCCGTAACCAGTCGTATCATTCGCTCCGTCTCGTTCTGAATAACACCAACGAAACGACCGGCAAGTTGCGGATCTTCCAGTGCGCCGTCATCCAGTGCTTCCGCGTAACTCTTGATCGTGGTCAGTGGTGTACGCAGTTCATGGGATACATTGGCTACGAATTCACGCCGGGATGCCTCAAGCTCTTCCTGCTCCGTAACATCCTGAAGTACGGCAATTGTTCCCGTGATCCCCCGTTCACGTCGATGAACTGGTGTAAACGTCATCCGAATGACCACAGGTTCTTCTTGTCCTGCGGGTGCAATCTGCAGCAACGTTGAACCTGTGAAACCACTCGCGAGAGCTTCCGCATCCTCCGGATCAATACCGAGTAATATAGCGAAGTGTCTTCCTTCAATATCCGCAGGATGCATACCCAGAATGCTGCTGGCACGACGGTTTACGAGAATGACTTTACCGTACTCATCCGTAGCCACCACACCATCACTCATATTCGTCAGAATGGAAGTCAACTTCTCCTTCTCCTCTTCATTCAGTGAAAGTGCGTCCCGAAGCCTACTGGTCATATAGTTAAAAGCCCGACTGAGCTGACCAATCTCATCCGTGCCAAATACAGGTGTCTGCTGATCGAAGTTACCTTCTGCGACCGCTGTCGCTCTCCGAGTCACTTCCTTAATCGGCTGCGTTATCGTATGAGACAAGATCACGCCAAGTACCGCCGTTAGCACCAAGGCAATCAAAATGCCGGAGATAAAGATTTTGTTGATTCCCTCCATCGTGGAATACAGCTCGTTCATGGATGCCGCGATGTAGACCGCACCAATGATCTTGCCGCCGGACAGCACCGGCTTGGCGACGACCTTTTTGCGAACATTATCCTCGTCCACGATATATTCCTCATTGTCCCGAATGCCTTGCAGCGCACGGCTGACGACGGTCTGGGTGTTTTTGCGACCCACATAGTCCGAATGTGAACTTAGCGAGGTCGTGAGTACCTTGCCGCTGGCATCCAGCACCTGAATCTCGGCACCGTTAATGTTGAACAGGTTGTTCACCAGCACACGCAGATTTTCCGTTTTGTCCTCGCCTGCCTCTGCTTCTCCACCCGCCATCGTCTCCCCCACGAGAACCGACAGCATTTCTGCACGTGCCTGCAAGTCTTCCGTAAAGTTGCTCGTTAGTGAGTTCTTCATCGCGCTCACAAAATAAACCCCGATCAATTGCATCGCAATCAGAATCAGAAGTACATAGATAATTATCAATTTCGCCTGAATCGTTCGGAAGAACGAGAATCGCGCGAATCGGCCCATTATATCCCCACGCTTTTGGCACTGCGCACGAGATAACCGAGCCCGCGGCGTGTCAGAATCGTTTCTGGTTTGCTTGGATTCTCCTCAATCTTCTCACGCAGACGACGGATCGTGACATCCACGGTACGTACATCGCCGAAATATTCATATCCCCATACCGCTTGCAGCAGATGCTCCCGTGTCATAACCTTGCCGGAGTGCTTCGCCATATAATAGAGAAGTTCGTACTCACGGTGGGTCAGATCGAGCGGTTCCCCGCCTTTGTAAGCCGTATACATGTCCATATCAAACGCCAGATCAAACAGCCGCATGACCTGCTTCTCTTCGTCTTCGTGCGCTTCTGCCGTAATCGCAAGTTTTTGCCGTCTGCGCATCTGTGCCTTCACCCTTGCAAGCAACTCACGCGTACTGAATGGCTTCGTCACGTAATCATCCGCACCCAATTCCAGTCCAAGCACCTTGTCGATCTCGCCATCTTTGGCGGTAAGCATAATGATTGGCATCTCCAGATGAGCACGAACCTCACGACATACATCCATACCGTCCTTGCCCGGGAGCATCAGATCCAGCAGCATCAGATCCGGTTTCTCGGATAACGCCAGTTCAACCGCACGAATGCCATCAAATGCACAGATGACCTCGTACCCCTCTTTTTCCAAATTAAACTTCAGAATGTCCGCGATGGGCTGTTCATCGTCCACCACCAAAATCTTCCCCTGCATCGGCTAAGTTCACCCCTATATCCTGCTTAATCCGCGTTAGCGTTTATATCTCTCTTCTATGTTTAGCTTGTACGAAGCCTGCTTGATTGGTTTCTCTAGTTTGTTGTTTATATTCTCTAGTTTAACATACCTGAAGCACCGTCACATCCCGATCAGGGGCTTGGAAGGTCTTTCATCTGAAAATTTTTTACAGCAGCAAAAAACAAGGCCAGCATTATAGCCAACCTTGCTCTACTTAAGCTCTATATTAGTTCAAATACGTCATCGGATTCTCCGCTGTGCCGTTCTTCAGGATCTCGAAGTGCAGATGTGTCCCGGTCGAGCGACCTGTGTTACCCATAACGCCGATGCTCTCCCCTTTTTCAACCACTTGTCCAACCTTCACACCGATACTATCCAGATGCCCATACAATGTTTCGTATCCATTACGATGGTTAATAATGATGACATTGCCATAACCACTCTTCTGCCCTGCAAAAGTAACCACGCCTTCATCGGCTGACTTCACATCCCGGTTACCTACCAGATCGACCCCTTTGTGCTGGCGACCCCAACGTTGTCCAAAGCTGCTACTCATCGTTGCATTTGATACCGGCCAAGCAAATTCACCAGTGCCCTCACCAACCACTTTTGTTCCGCTAAGGACTACTTCAGTTACAGCTGCTTTAATCACTTCCTGACCAAGCCACTCTTCCTGAACCACTTCACCATTTTCTTTGGTTATACGGTACTGCATGCTTTTCAAGCCGCTTTGTCCTGGGCGCACGACTTTTGTTGTACCTGCTTTCAACTCGTCACTTTTGCGCACTTCCACTTGCGGTTTGATCTCAATCTGTTCAACAACCTGCTCAACCGATTTAACGGTTACCGCCGGTTTCGGAACGGTCAAGGTCAGTTCGTCTCCAATTTGAAGCGACGTTTCCTTGATGTCCGGATTATGCTTACGAATCTCGCTTTGTGTAATTTCATACTTGGTAGCGATCGAAGAGATTGTATCTCCTTCACGAACCACATAAGTTACAGGCGCGTCTTTACCAACGGTTAATGCTTTAACCGCCTCGGACACATCCCATATTTTGTTTGGATCAGCCTTCACCACATCTGTCGCTACATCTTCCTTGATGCCTACCGACTTCAGGGTTGTGCTAGGTCCCTCCTCTTTCTTCGAGGAGTTAGCCGATACCGACTTCGTCTTAAGCGAACTTCGCACAGCCGATGCCGATATGTATTTGCTCTGCACTTGTTCCAGGATTGCATCAGCTGTTGCCTGATCCTTCACAATACCAATGACTTCACCGTCTACCTTGAGCTCCACACCTTTGGCGTAGGCTGTCAGCATGTCACCCAGTTTGTCCAGCGTCTCGTCACTGTTCACTTCAGGTTTGTACGCTCTTACCGTTTCGGTTGTGATGCCATCCGTGTTCAGCACCATCTCTGCATCCGGATATTTATGTTGATATTCCTCAGTTTTGTCTGTAAATAGTTGTTGTAATTGTGCCTCATCTGCAATGGTACCAATCTCGCTACCTTTAACCATTACTTTATAGTACGGTACGGTGTTTGCAGTAACATATTGTTTGCCTGCGAACCCGAGCGATGCTGCGATGAATACACCACATGCTGCTGTAATGATCCATTTGCGCGAGGCCAGAACGCGCTTCTTATTCACACTGAAGGTGGACATGCTCATGTTGTTTTTGTCTTCGGCCGTCCGGTGTTCCCCGGATTGTTCGTGTACCCGGTCTTTGCCCGGTTGGCGTATGCCTCTGAAACCTTTCATGATTCTCTCCTTTTCAGCACTTCTCAGTTCGCATTTCTGTCAAGACATCACCCATCGTGTCTGTCCCATGCTCGTTGATACTTGTATTGGTTGTCCGCAAAATCGGACTTTAGCTGCGCTCTCAAAAGTGTCAAAATTTTAACCTTTTATCACACCCGTATACTTTAACACAGGTTTTACACTCATTTCAACTCTACACGTCACACCGCAAAGCCACGCCACGCTTGGTTTCCCTGTATTATCCATAAGATAGTATGGCTGATCCATCACCCATTATGCCTCAACATCCGCTGTACTATGTACTTTTGTTCGCAATTTAAGACTAGGTTCTAAGACCCAGTAAAATATGCTTTATTTTTCATAAAAATACAAATAAAATCCCTTACCAGATCAACTCTGATAAGGGATTACGTAAACAACCTGTTTGTGGTTTATCTTAAACTGGATTTCATCTCATGTCACAATAGAAATTAACCTTCATGTCTCGATTCTTTGGCTGCAAGAATTACAAATCGCTTCTGCTGTACTTCCCAGAATCCATTGTGCTCCATCTCCATATGAATATCCATTAACGGCTGACGGAACTGTTTTACCTTGAAATCAGGTACTTGCCACGGGATGGTCTTTAGATAATATACCAGTGCCCCTATATCATAGAAACGCTGCGCGGGAGTTGCTTCCCGTTGCTCCAGAATACGGAATCCACACTGTTCAAGCTGAAGAACAGCACGATCCAGCTCCCATCCAGCGTAATCCGCTGGCATAGGAATGCCGAGCCGATCATTGATCTCCCTGCAGTCTGACCAACCTACCTGTTGAGTTAGAAACAGTCCACCTACCGATAGAATCCGCCTAACTTCCTGCTCATCATACGACTCATGCCGATTAAGAATCAGATCAAATTCCCCATCTGCGAAAGGAAGTTGCGAATCATCAGTCACTGGAAGCACCTTCACACCGAGCGGCTGTAAACGTTCCTCTGCAATCGGTATATTGGGGAGATAGCCTTCGGTCGCACATGTGTATGGAGGAAGGGGACGGAGTCTGGACAGCATTTCTCCTCCACCAGTCCCCATGTCGAGCATTCGTTCTGTTTGATTCAATAATCGGCGCGCCATTGTTCCATAGGACCAAGGCAACATTCCGCTCTGAAGTCGCTCACTCCCTGTTACATAGCTAAAATCCCAGCCACTAAACGGCTGGTCAGCTTCTTGCAGCCCTTGCTCGTATCGCTCTTTCGTCGCCTTGGTAAACTTTTTTAGTGATGGTTCTGAATTAGAATGATATAAGTTCATGTTCAATAAAACCTCCAATTAGTGTATTCATAAACACAAGTCCATCGGTTCTCTTGAATGCACCCTATGAACGGAGGTCCACGAATTAGACTGGAGGTTTTTGCAATGTTGCCTAAACGTTTTTATATGTTGTGTTCTTTACCTTTATATTTCATACACTGTTCCCTCCTACAGGCATTTCCAGTATTTATTTAAATAAATTATATTCAATCACCATCGACAAGTCCATTACATTATGAATCAGGCGATACTCGTCTAGGAGCACGCCCGCTTTCTCTGCCTGTCTTATTCTGTCTGCAGTACTTCCATCAGGTTGTCGTACTCTTCACTGGTCAGGTACTTCGAGATCACCTGTTCAATCTCACGTAATTCCTGTTCCGTTAGGCCACCTTCCATGGCGCCTGAGATTTGCTGCATTTCTTTCTGTGGCAGCTTATTCATGAGCAGACTGAAGATTTTTTCTTTCTCCTCTGCTGGCAGCTTGTCCTTTGCTCCTGTAATGTCATCCGGTGATACGACAATAGCATCATTGCCTGAAGAAGCACCTCCGCTGGCCGCTCCGGTTCCATTACCTGAAGCTGAACCACTACCCTGATCTGTCCCTGAGTCATTACCCGTGCCCGTATCCGTCCCATCGCCTGCACTTGTGCCTGAGTTCGATCCTACGGTCGTATCTGTACCTGAACCTTCCCCAGTGCCCTCGTTTGAGCTACTTCCTTGGGACGCATCGCTACCTGTATCTACGCCAGATTGACCGCTCTCCGTCCCATTCCCCATAACTGAAACAGCATCTTCCGGAACCTGCTCTTCGTCCGCTCCTGTCGGCTGATCTTTCGTCCCATTTCCTGATTTGTTCCCCTCGCTGGTTTTACCGCCCAAGGCACCTTGGAACATGGCAGTTAACCCCATAGGTTGACCTTCCCACTGAATATTGAAACTCGCGAGTAGCGACTTCGCATATGACTGTACAATTAATCCGGTCGTGAGCAGTGTCAGTGAACTGACCAGCAACACGGTTAGCACGATTTTGACAAACCACACAAGCAACTTCATTCCGTTCTCTCCCTCCGATTATCCCACCCGTCTAACATGCGCATGTCCGGGTCTGTGACTCTACTGTTAACCAGTATTGACTGAAATCTCGGGATTATATCCGATAAACATACAAAAAACCTCCAGTCATCGCTATAAAAGCAACAACTGGAGGCTTAACATGCCTAAGTCGGCAGAGGATTCTATTTTATAATTCAAGAAACAATCTCTCTATTTCTTCGATTACTCGTAGATTGGAAGAACTTGATTTGTTTGCTCACGGTTACGACCAACGGAGAAGATGGCAATTGGAATGCCTGTCAGTTCGGAAACACGTTTTACATAATTCTGTGTGTTCACTGGCAGGTCTTCAAGTTTCTTCGCTCCAGTGATATCTTCGCTCCAACCTGGCATCTCTTCGTATACTGCTTCACATTCTGCCAGCATTTTGAGGCTTGCCGGATAGTGTGTGATGACCTCGCCGCGGAATTTGTATCCTGTGCAGATTTTTACAGTTTCCAGACCTGTCATTACGTCCAGAGAGTTCAGGGACAGACCTGTGATTCCACTGACACGACGCGCGTGGCGAACAACAACACTATCGAACCAACCTACACGACGTGGACGTCCAGTTACCGTACCGTACTCATGTCCAGTCTCACGGATTTGGTCACCGATTGCATCATGCAATTCCGTAGGGAATGGGCCATCTCCTACACGCGTTGTGTAAGCTTTCGCTACCCCAATGACTTGCTGAATACGAGCCGGGCCTACGCCAGAACCGATACATACGCCACCTGCGGACGGATTGGATGATGTAACAAATGGATAAGTTCCTTGATCAAGGTCCAACATAACGCCTTGTGCACCTTCAAACAATACTTTTTTGTCCTCATCAATATATTCGTTCAGAACAACGGATGTATCACGTACGTAAGGACGCAGAATTTCAGCATATCCGAGGTAATCTTGCAGAATCTCTTCCACATCAACAGGCTGTCCGCCGTAGACTTGCTCGATGACACGGTTCTTTTCTTTGACTAGATGACGCAGTTTCAGTTCGAAATCTTCAGCATCCAGCAGGTCAACC
The DNA here is from genome assembly GCF_057334655.1 of Paenibacillus sp. AGC31. Classification (NCBI taxonomy): domain Bacteria; kingdom Bacillati; phylum Bacillota; class Bacilli; order Caryophanales; family Paenibacillaceae; genus Paenibacillus; species Paenibacillus sp. AGC31. The sequence goes on along the minus strand of NZ_JBHFJH010000038.1, from coordinate 52,589 downwards.
ATCCGAATACCAATACGAGCTGATTTGTCCATGTAACATGGGCCAATTCCTTTGCCAGTCGTACCGATTTTATTCGGACCTTTGCTCTCTTCTTCGAGTGCATCCAACACCATGTGATATGGCAGGATGATATGTGCGCGCTCACTGATGGACAGGTTTTTCGTTGTGAAATCATTGTCATGAATATAGTTAATTTCTTCGATGAGTGCCTTCGGGTTGATAACCATTCCGTTACCAATAACACACGCTTTATCCGTGTAGAAAATCCCTGATGGAATCATCGTCAGTTTATATTTTTTGTTATCAATCAGAATTGTATGACCCGCATTGTTACCACCTTGGTAACGAGCCACCACATCAGCGCTCTCCGCCAAATAATCCGTGATTTTACCTTTTCCTTCGTCTCCCCATTGCGTTCCCACTACAACTACCGTTGACATAGTTAACATTCCTCCGTGGGTGCCTTGCGCACCTTTGTATTGGTCTGTCCGTCCTCTATCCCGGCAGGCGTGTTACGCAAAAAACCGACTGAGAAGCGTGCTAACGGACAGTAAAAATGTCCTTCCGTTACATTCAAGGGAAGGTTTGCGCTGCTTTAACGCAGCAGTATTAGTGTACCAGTACCCTTTTTCAAAGTCAAATCAAATGGCGAACAATTAGATATAGTACAACTGTAATGTTCGGAATTTACCCATTATTTCGACACAAAAAACCGGAGACTTCAGTCTAAGCTTGCTTGACTGCTATCACCGGTTCAAGGATACCCATTTCAATGTGAATCTATATCTGGTATTTATAAGACCTGTTTGAGTTCAGTTGCTCTAATAGTTGATCTTCGGGACAAACGATTCTGGCTTCTTGATCGAAGCCGTCAGCACCTGCCCGTTACATCGCGAAGGCGTCATTGTGCGCCCTCTCGTAATTGACGAATTTATTAAAGTTTTTCAGGAAGACCAGTTCTACCGTACCTACCGGACCGTTACGCTGTTTAGCGATAATGATCTCGATAATATTTTTCTTCTCGGTCTCCTGGTTATAGTAGTCATCCCGGTACAGAAACGCTACGATGTCGGCATCTTGCTCGATCGAACCCGATTCCCGCAAGTCACTCATCATCGGACGTTTGTCCTGACGTTGCTCTACACCCCGGCTCAGCTGGGACAAGGCAATAACCGGAACTTCCAGTTCCCGGCCAATCTGTTTCAGTGTACGTGAAATCTCGGATACCTCTTGTTGACGGTTCTCCCCTGCTTTACCACGTCCACTAATCAGTTGAAGATAGTCGATCAGGATCATGCCAAGGCCTTTCTCTTTCTTCAAGCGACGGCATTTGGCACGAATATCCGCTACGGTAATCCCTGGCGTATCATCTATGAAGATGTTGGCTTCTGACAAAGCGGCAATACCCATCGTCAGCTTCTGCCAGTCCTCATCACCTTTGAAGTCACCCATACGCATTACGCTGGCATCCAGGTTGGCTTCCGCACAGATCATACGTTGTACCAGCTGGGCAGCTGACATCTCCAGACTGAAGATAGCTACCGTCTCCTGTGCCCGAATGGCAACGTTCTGAGCGATATTCAGGGCGAAGGCCGTCTTACCTACGGAAGGACGGGCCGCTACAATGATCAAGTCACTGCGCTGGAATCCGGCAGTCATCTTGTCCAGATCGATAAACCCGGACGGAATACCTGTCGTTGTACCCTTATTCTGATGAAGTGTTTCCACACGATCGAATACTTCCATCAGTACGTCCTGAATGGCTATAAAACCACTACTGGAGCGACGGTTGGAGATCTCCAGAATGCGACGTTCAGCTTCTCCGAGCATCGCTGCAACATCTTCGCCGCCTGTATATCCTTCGCTCACGATCTGGGTTGCCGTACGAATCAGGCGACGCAGCATCGATTTCTCTTCGATAATCTGAGCGTAATAGTCTACGTTCGCGGCTGTAGGTACACCATGGGCTAGCTTAGCCAGATAACTAACGCCCCCGATGTCCTCCAACTCACCTTTATCCTTCAGAAGCGAAGTCAGTGTCACGAGGTCAATTGGTTGATTTCCCTCACCAAGCTGGATCATCGCTTCAAAGATTAATTGATGGGGCTTATCATAGAAATCCTCGGTTTGCACCCGTTCCATCGCTGTAATCAGGGCCTCGCCCTGCAACAGAATTGCACCCAGCACAGCCTGTTCGGCTTCCAGGTTCTGCGGGGGAATCCGGTCGAATAACATTTCTCCGCCCATCTTACTCTTCCGTTACCTGTACCTTCAAGGTTGCCTTCACTTCAGGGTGAACCTTGACAGTTACTTGTGTTACGCCGAGTGTACGAATAGGCTCGTCCAGCTCAATTTTGCGTTTGTCTACTTTCAGACCCTTTTTAGACAAAGCTTCTGCGATCTGTTTGCTGGTAATGGCGCCGAACAGACGACCACCTTCGCCGGACTTGGCTTTCAGTTCAGTCACTTCTGCTTCCAGCTTTTTCGCAAGTGCTTCCGCTTCTGCTTTCTCTTCCTGTTTGAGTCTTTCTTCAGCCGCCTTCTGGTTATCCAGTGTCTTCATGTTGCCGTCTGTTGCCAGACGTGCGATTCCCCGTGGCAATAGGAAGTTCTGTGCGTAACCCTCAGATACTTCTTTCACTTGCCCTTTCTTGCCTTGACCCTTCATATCTTTTATAAAAATGACTTTCATTCGAACAGCCCCTCTTCCTTTTCGATTTCAGCCAGTACGTTCGTCAGCCGTTTTTCTGCCTCTCCAAGCGTTCCTTCAAGCTGCACGGCAGCATTCGTCAAATGTCCGCCACCGCCCAGTCGTTCCATGACAACCTGAACATTCATGCGCCCCAGCGATCTCGCGCTGATGCCAATGAGTCCATCCGGACGCTCGCTTATAACAAATGAAGCGACCACGTCAGTCATGTTCAGCAATGTGTCCGCCACCTGGGCGATCATCATCTGTGAAATCTTGCTGCCAGGGTCTGTGACCGCCAGCGCAATGTTTCCATATACCATTTTAGCATGCTTTATGATTTCTGCCTTAGCAATATATTCTGACAGATCCTCTTTCATCAACCGCTGGATCATAATGGTGTCCGCACCGCTACGGCGCAGGAAGCCTGCCGCTTCGAACGTTCTGGACCCCGTGTGCAGTGCAAAATGCTTCGTATCTACCGTAATTCCGGCAAGTAGAGCCGTAGCTTCCAGCGGAGTGAATTGTACCTTATCATGAATGTATTGCAAGAGTTCGGTTACCAATTCGGCAGCAGAGGACGCATAAGGTTCCAGATAGATCAACACTGCGTCATTGATGAACTCTTCACCCCGGCGATGGTGATCCACAACGACGACACGGGTAGCAGACTGTACCAGTTTTGGCTCCATGGTCATGGAGGCCTTATGAGTATCCACTACCACCAGCAACGTGTGCTCGGTCATCATCTGGGTTGCTTGTTCCGGTGATACAAATGCTTTGGACAACTTCTCGTCCTTATTCACTTGCTCCATCATGCGTTCAATCGATGGATTAATTCCATCCAGAACAATCCGTGCTTCCACATTATACAGACTGGCCGCTTTCCACACTCCGATGGATGCGCCGATCGCGTCCATATCCGGAATTTTGTGCCCCATGATGAGCACCCGATCGCTCTCCTGCATAAGATCACGCAGCGCGTGCGCAATAACGCGGGCTCTTACCCGTGTGCGTTTCTCCACTGCGTTAGACTTACCGCCATAGAAAGACAGGCGTTGTCCGGACTTCACGGCAGCCTGATCACCACCACGTCCAAGCGCCATGTCCAGACTGGACTGTGCCAGTTCTCCCATCTCGCTGATGCTATCCGATCCAAACGCCAGTCCAACACTGAGTGTCATTGGCACTTTGAGATCAGCAGTCATCTCACGAACTTCATCCAAAATGACAAATCGGCTCTGCTCCAGTTCCTGCAAAGACTTATGATTCAGCATCAACAGATAACGATCAGAAGACAGACGGCGCAGGTACACTTCGTACCGCTTGGCCCAAGACGTAATTTCGCTGGTCACTCGGGCAATCAGTGCTGTACGCTGTTGATCGTCCATGCCTTGGGCAGCCTCGTCCAGATTATCCAGAACGAGAATTCCCAATGCAAGGCGTTCATTTTCATATTTATCACGAAGAATGGCTAGCTCCGTAATCTCGTATACATATACATACCGCTCCTGCGGGTTATGAATAACTCCATAATGTCGATCATCCAACTGGAATTCGTCATGCAACTCCTTGGATGAATGTTCCTTCGTCCCATCCTTCTTCTCTTTAGGCTGAGGAAGTTTAGGAAACATATTAAGTAGCGGATTACCCACCATTGTCTTCTCCTGGAACATCTCCGCGACAAAGCGGTTATGCCACTCTACCGTACGATCTTCGCTGTACAGCACAATTCCGAATGGAAGCATGCTGACCGCTTCCCCCTCCATCCGTTTGATCCGAATAGATAGGCCATTAATGTAGTCGTTAAGCTCACGGCGGAACGCGAGCTCCGCCTTAATCATGACGATTCCCAGCGCCGAAGCCAGTATCAGACTAATCAAACCAAGCGTCCAGTTATAAATGGTAACGAACATAACGAGCAACAGCAGCAGTATGAACGCCCATACGGTATAGTAGCCGTGCCAGCGTTTCTTCAGAAATTTAGGCATGACTCATCACCCTATCGTTTTGATTTCGATATTGCCTCACGAAGCGGGAACGCCAGATCGATAATTCCGATAATCCGAAGCGGGCCAATGAAGAAGACCGCAGCCGCCAGGAAATATGGTATAACCGGATTCCATTTCTTTGTATGTGAGAGAAAGAAGAAGAAACCGATCGCTTGAATCATGAAGCCCAGATTAATTAACGGGGACAGATTCATGGCAATCATGGTCCAGTATGTTCCATCACTTTGTCTGGAGATCACTTCGATCAAGAGAGCAAGGAAATAATACCAGATCAATGCACGCGGCATACGCCATTCTCTCGCTGGTGGAAGCTTCGATACCACCACACCCATCACGTTCAGAATTGGACGAGCTATGGCGTGTGTAATAAAGGCCATTACCATCGATGTGACAACGAGAGCAAACGGAATCATAAGCTGTGTTTGTTTGGCAACATCCTCGGTCATCTCAGGTGTCCATGCAAACCCGTTGATCATCTGATTCGATGTATTGGTTAACGGTTCAATGGTCAATTTGACGACATCTTCAATATAACTGGACAGGTCGAATTGAAAAATGACACTGCCCACTAAGAGCAACAACAAGTATTCTGCCAACATCATGCCACTTCCCGCCATCAGAGCGAACAGGGCTGATTTGCGTGTTTTATACGCGTGACCCATCACGATCGCAGGCAGGGTGAAGATGAGCAATAGTAACAGATAGATGGGGTGGAATACGACCAAAATAACGGCTACGGGCACGAGATGCCATATAAATGATTTTAAAGATAATGAAGCATACAAAATAACTCCCGGAATCATCATAAAAAATATGGCAAGTACCGATAAAGGAGTTAACAGCGAAAGTAGCAAGAGCAGATAGACTGCGCTCCAAACAGCTGATTTAAAGCTAAATTTCAACAAATTCACCTCTTACGCATATGATCTTCTAGCGCGGAAATATCCTGGTACCAGTCTTCAAGCTGGTGACCTTCCTGTTTATGCTTTTTCAACTTCTCAACTAGCAGTGCATCCAGATCCTTGAAAGGAATACCGAGCCTGCGGCCCAATATGTAACTACTCATAATCAAACTGGCAAGACTGTCCCCGATTCGAGTTGTACTGCCTTCCCATAACGCCTTGAATAATCGGGATACCTGATCAAGTACTTCGGTTTTCAGCCATTCAATCACTTTAGCGCGTTTGGCTACATCCAGTTCTTTAGGCATTTGGCGAAAGTCACTCTCCCCGAAAAAGCTTTATTCTCGATTATAGCATAAAAAGAGGGCCCGCAAAATTACCCCAAAAAGCGGAGAAGTTCTCCGAAACTGATGTCAGGTACTTATGCGGAGTCCTCCGTACATCCTAGCGACCTATATATTTGTAAAAAACTTCGAATGCGTCCCTAGTTCAGGACTTCTTAAGTTTAACATGATACCGGACGGCTGTGATTATCCCTAATGACACAATAATGTTTAAATTCGTAACCACCTTACTTAGCCTTGATCGATTCTTTGGCTACAATGCCCTCACAGTACTCAATAATCTGACTCCGTCTGACAATACCAATGAACCGATCCATATCATCGACCACAGGAACAAAGTTCTGAACTTTAGCCAGATTAATCAGGTCCTCCATGTTGGCGTCAATGGATACGGGTTTAATATCCAAGCGAAGTGGAACGTCCTTGAGCAAGAACTTTGAAGCGTTTTCAAATGAAATCTTTCCCTCGGCATTCTTCATATACCATAGTAAGTCGCCTTCGGTAACCGTACCAATATATTTGCCCTCTTTATTCAAAATGGGTACCGCCGTAAAACGATGATATTCCATCCGTTCCAACGTTTGCCGCAGCGTAGAATCCGACGTCACGCACGTAACCTCTTGTTTGGGTAGCAAAAAAAATGCGATGTTCATACCCTTGTATATCCTCCTTGTGAATTTCTTCGTTCAACTTATCTCGCTCAACTTATATTATACGGATCAGAACGCAGGATGTTCCAAAAGGATAATAGTTCTCACTACAAAGAAAAAAAACAGCAGCCCGCGAATAAACGTACTGCTGATTGTGGTCTACAACACATCATTGGTATGGAATTGGTTATTCAATCTTTTGCCGGTCAGGGATCATTACTTCACCGGCTGGGGTCGATTGATCCATCCAGTTGTTAATCAGCTCTTTGGCATATTGGACATCTTTCTCGTCAGCCTGACCATAATAGATACCGTCTTTTTTCATCCCCTCACCCAAAATGGTGAAGCTTGAGATCTGCGGTTTCTCCTGAGTAAGCACTTGTTTAGCCAGATCAATAATGAAAGAAGCTCGCATATCTGTCTGGAAGCTGTCTCCCATGATCTGAATCAATTCCGGGATTTTGGCGATTTGATTCAAATTCAGCATTTCATTCGCCATCGCGTTGAGGAATATCTGCTGCCGCTTGGTACGATTAAAATCGCTATCCTCACGGTATCTTACATAGTACAGTGCTTCCTGCCCGTCATAGATCGGCTTACCGCCTTCAATCGTGAATTGCACATGATCCGGGTTTTTGTTCACAATGTCCTCATCAATTGGCAGTTTTACACCACCAAGCGCATCAACCACTTTTTTGATTCCGTCGAAGTTGATCGTTGCATAATAACCCACATCAGCATCAAGAAATTTCTCCACCGTATTGATGGACATATTCTCCCCACCAAAAGCATAGGCATGCGCCAGCTTATCATAATCATCTTCGCCGTCCTTGTTCGCGTCCCGTCCTACAATCTGCACATACGTATCACGTGGAATGGATACCAGAAGCACACGGGATTCCTTGGGACGTACTACAGCATAGATAACGGTATCCGAACGTCCACGCGTTTTTTCATAGGCGCGTTTGTCCGAACCGAGCAGTAATACGGAAAATGGTTCCTTACGGTATACCGTTGGATCAGGCGTGTTATTACCTTCTTGCGGTACATAAGAGCGGGATAGCTGATCTTCTACCGAACCGGCGAGAAACAGATCAAATGCCGCTACAGCCAGTTGCTGACGGAACAAATAACCTCCGATTAACAAAACAACAAGTGAAACGAGCGTTATATATAGGCCTTTTCTTCTTTTCTTCTTCTTATCTTTAGTTCTGCTTTTCATCCATTGATTCCTTCTTCACTATCAAAATGATAATCCATAATACCAATTAAACGTCTGGGATGACTTGTGACTCGGTGTTCTCTGAAGTTTTCTCTCTCTGGAATCAAGACACCGCTTACGCTCGTTCTATTGTAATCATTGCAGGAGCAAGAAAAGTTACAATCCGGTTAAATTGAAAAGAACAGCGACTCCTTTTTAGCTACAAAAGGTACACTGTTCTCTTCATTTCCAACATTATTAAATCAGTTTGTGGATACACCTTCCACATGATGACTCTTCTCTTTTTGACGCAGACGTCCCGTTATAAGCGCAGCTACCAGCGTAAGCACGCTGAATACCACCGCAGACCAGAAAAGGCCATTATAACCCTGCCCTGTCGTTTGATGCACTGCCTGGAGCAACACCTCACGGATGCCTTCATCAGGAATCTGGGACAGGCCCTCTGTCAGACTGGAGACATCACTCCCTGCTGCCCCTCCCGAGGCATATTGTTGCAGCATCTCGGGCGGCACCTGAATTCCTTTGTCAGCTAATCCTGCCTGAATGTTGGATCCCAGATTAATGAAAGAACGTGCCAGGAATCCGGCAAAAATGGTAGGTGCAATAGCCATAGCCATCTGGCGGAATAACGAGCTGGTCGCTACTGCGATGCCTTTATTGTTCTCACCGGCCTGTTCCGTGACAAGTACATTAACTGGCGCACCAAGCATCATACCGAAGCCAATACCTACGAGTGTACTCGCAATGACAAATTGCCAGATATGCTCCACCCATAGCGGGAACAGCAGGAATCCAATCGCAGATAGCAGCCCCGCAACCGATAACGTCCAGATTGGCCCTTTGCGGTCTACGAGGTATCCACCTCCACCTGCCCCGATGCCGGATGCCAGCGCGAGCGGAGTAAACCAGTACCCGGAAGCTGTATTGGATACGCCAAGATATTGTTCAACAAATCCGGGAATAAAGATCACCGAGGCCAGAATGGCTCCGGAGAAAAAGGCAATCAACAGCGTCCAGCGAAAGGACGCAATGCCCAGAAGTTGTGTCGATACAACAGGTTCACGTTCAGATCCTTCCAGCCTTTTTTCCATGAAGTAAAAGAGTACCAGAATAATCACACCTGCCAAGAAGAAACCGTAGAACATCGGTGATCCCAGGCTTTGAAGCATGTTCACACCGTCCAGATTGCTGAAGCTATACATTAAACTGAGTACACCCAACGTTAGGACAGCAATACCGCTCCAGTCCACTGCTGCACGATTCAGTTCCTGTTCTTCCTGAATAAATCGAATACCTGCAATGAATAGCAGAATGGCGATAGGTACATTGATCAGGAATAACCAATGCCAGTTGCCCGTAAGATCCAGTATAAAAGCACCGACATTAGGTCCCAAAATAGCGGCAACACCATTCATACCTCCGAGCAGACCCAAAGCTGTACCCTGACGCTCCGCCGGGAACTTGCTTAATACGTATGAGCTGGCGATGATAAATATCCCTCCACCGCCCAGAGCTTGAATGACACGAGCGATCAGGAAAAAGGTAAACGATGTGCTCAACGCAACGAGCAGGGACCCGATCCCAAACAACGCCACTTCAATCAAAAATAGTTTCTTGCGACCATAACGGTCCGACAGTTTGCCTGCAATAGGTACACTCACCGCAAGCCCAAGCGTGTAAAGCGTAATCGTCCATGCTCCCCATGTTGGCGACACACCAAATGATGCATTTAAGGTGGTCAGTGAAGAGGTGATGATCCCGTTATCCAGCGCAGCCATAAATACCCCTATGGCAAACAGGATTAGCGGCCATTTCATTTGTTTTTGCATCACATATTACCTCCCGATCAGATCGTAAATTCAGTATCGTACAGTTGGTTTGGTACATATATATTAAACTGAATTGAATAATAATGACTCACTGGTCATTTTAAAACAAAAGAAAACCATATGTCAATTTAATAATATGATTATATGGATCAATTTACCTCTGATTCGATAAAATAGAGCTACCACATGTTCAGTTGAACCTGCGGACAGCCCTCATATCTTATCTAACGTACTAACGCTTGCGTAATGCTTCAATAATCTGGTCTGACTTGGTTTCCCGAAAATCCATAGTTGAATAACTTCCGAGTCTCCACAAAACGCCCTTCACGAGTATCTGTTCCAAATACAACTGATATCAGTCTTTTGCCATCACGTTCAGCTGTCCCCACAAAATGATATCCGGAATCTTCATCATACCCGGTCTTTAATCCGTCATTCCCATCGTAAGCATACGGCCCACCAATAGAGGACAACATCCAGTTCGTGTTACTCATGTACATCCCTTTTTGATGCATTGATACTTGCATTTGACTGGAAATTCTTAAAATCTCGGGATGGTTATTCAGCAGATATCGCGCGAGCTTGCATGCATCTATAGCCGTCATTAAGGTCTGCCCTTGTATTTCCATCGGACGGTTAGGACCAAGCAGCTTTTCACTGAGGCCCGTTGAATTCGTGAATTGTGTATCCTCAGACAGCCCAATCTGAGTTGCTTTCTGATTCATCTGTTGCACGAACTTCTGCTCTGTACCACTGATATGTTCAGCCAGAGCAACCGCTGCATCATTGGCTGAATAGACAGCTACGATCTCGAACAACTCCTGAACGGTGAATTGCTCTCCCTGTTTCAGGGTCAGTTGACTGCCCCCCACGGAGCTGGCATACAGGCTCACATTAACAAGATCATTCCAGCCTATCTCACCATTGATCACGGCCTCCATTACTAACAGTTCTGTCATCAACTTACTGACGCCTGCCGGAGCAATCTCTTCGGAGCCGTTAAAATCCATTAAGATCTGTTCAGAGTTCATATCCATTAATACCGCAGATTCAGCTTTAATTCCCGGTTTGCCTACCAGCATGTCCGGTTTCACACCCAAATATATAATAAGCAAGAGAGCTAGCAGCATACCTGCCCGTTTCCACCATTTTCTCATAAGATGATCACCTCTTACCTATATAGACGAAGTAAAGAGGCATTTTGTCTGCACTTTTTTGAAAAAAAGTTAAATTTTTTTTATTTTTTGGTTACAAAAAAAACATGAACCCCATACACCCATGCCAGAGTGTACAGAATCCATGTTTTTAAAGACACTTTTTATTCATTTTCCCAGGAGAATTCTTCTTTGATAATTTAGCAACCGACTTCTTAAAGGACCCCAATCCTAACAGCTGCTAATTTAAGAATGTGTTACTCAGCTACAACTGCTTTGTCTGCATTAACTTGCAGGTCGCTCAGGTAAACGCCTGTTCCATCACCAATCGCATAGTTCATTACACGTTTGTTAACGGGTGCTACAACTGCACGATACAGTGTAGGGAATACAGGAACTTCATCTACCATGTATTGCTGCCATTGATTGTAGATCTCTTTACGCTTGTCTACATCAAATGCTTCAGCAGAGATACCTTGTGCCAGCAATTTGTCATTCTCTTCGCTGGAGAATCTGGAGAAGTTGTAGAGTGCATCGCGGCCATATAGACCAGATGGATCTACGTCAATACCAACGCCCCATGCGGCTTGATACACATCAATGTTCGGATCATCTTTACCTGTGTTACCTACACGGTCATAGAAGCTGTTGAACTCAACCATTTCCAGGTTTACTTTCAAACCAATAGCTGCCCATGATTGAACATAATAACGAGCCAATGGTTCAGCTGTGTCGCCACCAGTCATGGATACAAAGTTGATTTCGAGTGGTGTTCCATCCGGATTCGTACGGAATTCACCATCCAGTTTGTAACCAGCTTCGTCGAGCAATGCTTTCGCTGCTTCTGGATCATATGCTACACCCGGATTGTTGGAATCATGGAATTCTGGGTGAGACGGTGGAATCAAGGTTGTTGCATTCCAACGCAGGCCATTATAGAAACGTTTACCTACTTGATCGTTATCTACAGCCATCCACATTGCTTTACGCAAGTTTTTGTCGCCCATTTTTGCTTCGGCATTGCTTACAACTTTTCCGTTCTCTTCATCCCACGTACCCAGTTTGAAACCGATGTACGTATAAGCACGATCGATTGCGCCCAGGAATTCTACGTTGGACAGGTTTGCATTGTCTTTATATTGATCTGTCGGGAATGCATCCACGAGGTCTACCCCGCCAGATTTCAGTTCTTGAACAACCGTTGTCGGGTTGATAACTTTCAGAGTCACTTTGTCCAGTTTTGGAGCTCCACGCCAGTAGTCTTCGTTTTTAACATAAGTTACAGACTCACCCGGAGTGATGACATCCACTTTAAATGGACCAAAACCAATTGGTTTTTCACGTACTTCTTTGGAAGAAGACATTTTGGCTACATCCATATCTCCGAAGATATGTTTAGCCAGTGGATACGTCCATACGCCACCTGTCAGCAGGGACGGAGTAGATTCTTTATACGTAATGCTGATTTGTTTGTCGCTCAGCACTTTAATACCAGAGATTGTTTTTGCTTTTCCAGCATGATACTCGTCCATACCTACGACACTAGTGAAGTTGGAGTCGTAGCGTGGACCATCATACGCTTTGTTACCGATCACTTCATAAGCAAACTGCAGATCTTCAGCCGTTACCGGCTTGCCATCATGCCAGTTCACATTGTCACGAATGGTCAGTGTGAACGTTTTGCCATCTTCAGATGTCTCATATGTTGCTGCACCATCGTTGGTGTACACATAGTCTTTGTCCCATGTAAGCAATGCCTCATCAAACCATTGCAGTACCTGAACATCTGGGTTACCGGAATAGAAGTTGTAGTTCAGTGTACCTTCAAAAGCAGTATCCGATACAAGTCCGAATGTAATCGATCCACCCTCGATCGCAGTACCCTCATTCGTTTTGACATTGTTGAAGTCTTCAATGGAGTAAACGCCCTCTTCATTAGCAGGTTTTTCCTCCGTTTTTCCCTCTTCTGTGTTGGAAGCTGGAGCTGGAGTAGCTGCTTCTTTCTCAGAGCACGCTGCGAGCACCAATACAAAGACCAACATCATCGTGAAAAATAGTCCCCGTGAAAATAATCCCTTTTTCATGAACCTTTCCTCCCTTTTTTTAACCTCTTCTTTGTCTTGCATCAGTCGCACGCTTTAGGGCTTGACCGACATTATTTATACTCAACATCAATACCAGAATCAGTACCGATGCGGGTAGCCATATCCACCATCTGGATTCCAGGGTTTGCGGATTACGTGCATAACTTACGAGTGTTCCAAGACTAGGCGTACTTTCGGGAAAACCAAACCCTAGGAAAGACAGCCCGGATTCGAGGCCAATGTTGGCAGCGAGATTCAATGTCATCGTTACGATGATAATGGAGCTCAGATTCGGAAGAACCTGTGAGAGCATAATCTTCAGATGAGAAGAGCCCAATGTTTTTGAAGCTTTTACATAATCCAGTTCCCGTTCCTGTAATGCTTTGGAGCGAATCAATCTGGCGATACCCATCCAGAGAAATGCCGTCATGATAAGAGAGAACGAGATGATATTGTATTTCGGTACTGCCGTAACAAACGCGATAACAATCATCAACATCGGAAGGATCATGAAGAAATCAACAACACGCATAAACAGGTTGTCTATCATTCCACCGAAATAACCGGATAAAAGGCCAATTAAGATACCTATGAAGCCAGTCATTAACGTTACGATAATTCCAATGGTCAGGGAGTTACGTGTACCGATCACTAGTTGGCCAAATACATCACGACCTCCATAGTCCGTTCCAAGCCAATATTTCGCGGATGGTGGTTCATATAAGGCAAACAGATCCACGCGCACGATATCATCCTGATTCAGAATGAGAGACGTGCCATATACCAGCAACATGACCAAGCCCAAGAAAATGAGCGAGATTAGTGCCACCTTATCTCTGACAAGCTCCCTCCATAAAATACTCAAGCTGGAGGGGCTTTTATCAACCTTTTGTGAAGTTACAACTACCTCGTTGGCCTTGCTCATCTTGTTTTCACCCCGAAATCTTCAAGTTCTTACTTGATCCGTATACGTGGATCTACAATTCCCAGAATTATGTCAGACAGCAATGCCCCGAGAATGGAAGCTACGCCATACAACAATACGAGTGCAGTCACAACGCTGAAATCACGCAATGAGATGGAACTCAGGAACAACTGCCCCATACCTGGATAACTGAATATACTTTCGATAAAAACCGTACCTCCGATAAGCCCTGTAATCTCATATCCGAAGAACGCGGCGATAGGTAATAGTGAGTTCCTCAAGATATGCCTGTTGTAGATCCGGGATTCCGAGGCGCCTTTGGCTCTGGCAGTAATAACGAATTCCTTATGCTTGATATCAATGATTTCACTACGCAAATATTGAACAGTAGATACCGTTGTAATCAGTGCCATGGATAGTGCCGGCAATAATAGATGATAGAACTTACTCATTATGTAGCTGAATGTGCCTGGTGTAAGTCCCGGCGCAACGCTACCTCCTGTCGGGAACCAGCCGAAGTGGAATCCGAAGATCCATACCATCACTAGTGCGAAGATGAACAATGGTGCGGCAAACCCCAGATAGGTGTATCCCGTGATCAACCGATCAGACCAGGTATCGTTGTAACGACCACTGATGATACCCAGTGGAATAGCGATCAGGTATGTCAGTACAAGTGTCGCCAGTGCGAGCCAGAATGTGTTTGCTACACGCTGACCGATCAAGTCGGTAACCGGCATTTTGAAACGGAAGGATTGCCCAAAATCACCTTGGACGGCGTTTTTGATCCAGTCCCAATATTGCACGTACCAGGGATTATTCAATCCCAGTCTCTCTCGCTGGGCTTCCAATGCTTTGGGATCAACGCTTGGATCAAGCAATCCGGTTAGCGCGTCGCCCGGCATGGCCTTGGCCATCAGAAAGACCAAAAGACTAAGTAAAAAGATCTGAGGAATCATTATGATAATTCTGCGTACTATCGTTTTCCACATATGGCCTTCAACCTTTCTGAGGTAGAGCTACTCGGTGAGTATCGGAAATGGATTTGAGCGAGTATGCAAGCCCTTCCTCATCAAAGAAATTTCGGTATGAATGTTCATACTCGGATTTGACCTGTTGACGGAAGGCTACCATTTCCTCTCGTTTGGTTGGGTCCATATCCGGAATGGCTGCAATAAGACGTTTGGTATAGATGTGTTGCGGATTCTCAAAAATATCATTTGTTGTGCCCTGTTCCACATATCGACCTTTATACATAATTCCAATCTGATCACACATATGACGAATGATGCCCAGATCGTGACTGATGAACAGATAGGTCAGATTCAGTTCTTTTTGAATTTCCTGCATGAAGTTGAGTACCTGAGCCTGTACCGATACATCGAGTGCAGATACAGGTTCATCCGCGATAATTAGCTTCGGCTTCAGTGCAATAGCCCGTGCAATGCCGATCCGTTGGCGCTGCCCCCCTGAGAATTCATGCGGATATTTGTAGATTGATTCCGGACTTAGACCAACCCTTTCAAGTAATTCTCTTACTTGTCTTTTTTCCTCGGTAGCGGTCAGACGCTCATAGTTACGGAAAGGCTCAGCAATAATATCGATAACCCGCTTTTTTGGATTCAATGATGAATATGGGTCTTGAAAAATCATTTGTACATCCCGCTGGAGCTGCCTGTTCTTACGTCGCTCCGTAGCCAAATTTTTTCCATTAAACAGAATCTTTCCGTCAGTGACATGGTTTAGCCCAATAATGGCTCTGCCTGTTGTTGTCTTACCTGAACCTGATTCGCCAACCAGACCATAGGTCTGTCCTTCTTCAATGGAGAAGCTAACATCATCAACAGCCTTTACACTGCCAATTTCCCGTTTAAGCAATCCACCGCGAATCGGAAAGTGTATCTTGAGCCCTTCTACTTCGAGTAATGCCATTATGTTATTCCTCCTCAGCTTTGGTCAGGGAAATGAAAGTGCTGGTAACAGGTACACCGTACAAAGTGACCTGGTGCAATTTCATGCATCTGTGGGTTCTCTTCATGAGCCGAATCACTAATCCATGGAATTCGGGCTTTGAATCTGCACCCTTTGCGAGGAAGGTTTTTGAGTGATGGTACGATGCCTTGGATGACATGTAATTTGGATCTTTCTTCAGACAGGGTGGGAATAGAGTTCAACAGTGAGCGGGTATATGGATGCTTCGCATCGTTCATCAATGTGAAGATATCTGCGATTTCAACAATTTCGCCTGCATACATTACTGCAACGCGATCAGCCATCTCAGCTACGACACCCAGATCATGTGTAATCAGAATAATGCCTGCGTTAATTTCATTCTTCAGATCACGGATCAGCTCCAGGATCTGTAGTTGAATCGTAACGTCAAGCGCCGTCGTTGGTTCATCGGCTATGAGTAGTTCCGGTTTGTTGGCAATCGCAATGGCGATAACAATTCTCTGTCTCATACCACCAGATAGTTCGTGGGGATACTGCTTGTATATTTGTTCGGGACGTGGAATCCCTACCTGATTCAATAAGTGAATGACCTTTTCTCTCTTCTCTCTGGAAGACAGCTTGGACTGATGAAGTGTGAGAATCTCTTCAATCTGTTCACCAATAATCATTAGAGGATTTAGTGCGGACAATGGGTCCTGAAAAATCATGCCCATTTCTTTGCCTCGTAGCTTGTTTAACTTGCTTGGGGAGATATTGGCAATATCTTGTCCTTTATAGAGAATCTGGCCTTCAATTTTTGCTTTGTTATGCAAACCCATAAGAGAGAATGCAAAAGCACTTTTACCTGACCCGGATTCACCTACTATCGCCAACACTTCATTTTTCTTCACCGTAAGGTTAACGTGATCCACTGCTGCATAATAGTCATCTTCAATTCTGAATGATGTTGTTAGATTTCTGACTTCCAATAGCTCTGTATTCAAATCAATCACCCTAACCCCATAATTTCCGTAGATTGTATTCGTGTGTAGAGAAATGCATCCACTGTATATTTCCAAGTTCTTGAAGATAACGAACAATAGCTTATACAAAATACCAAATTGTTAGGAGAAACAAGTTTAAGAGACTCATATTTAGACCATTGGTCAATTAATGTTGATAATTCCTAGCGGAATTATATATCAAAATAATTAATGTAATCATACGTGTAATTTTAGCTAACGTCAATGCTTATTTTGAGATTTTTGGTATAAATGTTTTTTATAATACAGATTTGGATATTAGTAATACTATAAAGGTATATATCAGAGAATTTGAATGGTATTATTTTGTTTTTTGGCTGTGAGGTGCACATAGGCAATTAGCCAAAATAACATATACATAACATAGTAGTTACATCTAGTGTATGTGTATGCTTTGACTTTAGTAGACATTCTTAATTTGGCGTGAGGTAAATGTTACATATATAAGTGATGATTATAACTCGATCTATAGCTGAATTTTATTTAATCGGAGCCGATATACTACAATCGAAATAATATATGCGATCAAAGTAAGAAATCTAGTTAATCTAGTATAGTTTTATTTATTTGCTAATGTAAAGACCAAATTGTCATCTTTTATCATTTATTTTACAAAAGAAAGAAAAAAGCCCTGCAAAATGCAGAACTTATCTAATATTTATTCATTTAATTGTATATAAAACAACCTTTTACGGAGAATCAGGAGGTCTTTTACCACGTTTTAACTCATTAATACTCAAGCCAAAATCCATCTGCAAGTGAGGATAGTCTGGAAAGTTTGCCCAATCTCCACCCCAAGTGAAACCTAACTCTTTGGCAAGCTCCACAACTTCCATCCAGTCTGACTTGCCATTGCCGTTATCATCACGTTCCATATCCCACACCACATCACCGTCAGGCGTACTCAGTGCAAAATCAATTGCTAATCCGTAGTTATGATATGACTCACCACCACGCGCATTAGTAACGATATTACCTGCACTTGAGCGTCCTTGGTTGAATAGTGCATCTTGCTCCTCGGAACTTCGGTAGCCGTGGGTGATAACAATCACTATTCCACGTCTCGCTGCCTTACGTACCAATAATTCCTCATTCTCTGCTACCACAGGATGTAGGCCGGTGATTGGCATAGCTTCTTGAATTGTTGTCCCGGGCCACCTGTTATCTATATCACCTTTTTGCTGTAACCATACATATATAATGGAAAGTAAAAGAGTAGCTATAATCCAGGTTTTTAGACTGCTCTTTTTTCTCTGTTTGCCTTTACGTTTTGATGTATTCATATCCACTCCTGGTGTTTATTCTGAAATAAACAGCTATTCCTGCTGCCTGAACCTTTTCAGTAGATTAGACTCTATTATAATTCATTTGAGCCTTGAATGCTTCTATCACCACAGTTGAATTCTTCCATTTGTTAGAGTGGATCTGTTATTTCTATTACTTCTATTCATATATACAAAAAAGCAGCCGGCTATAAGCCGACTGCTTCGTATGCAAGCTGAGTAAAGACTACTCAGTTGTGTATGGCAATAATGCGATTTGACGGGAGCGTTTGATTGCAATCGTCAGCATGCGTTGATATTTAGCGCTAGTACCTGTTACACGGCGTGGCAAAATTTTTCCACGTTCGCTGATAAATTTACGAAGCAAGTCCGTATCTTTATAATCGATGTGAGTAATTTTGTTAGCTGTGAAGAAGCACACTTTACGACGTTTATTACGGCCGCCACGACGTGCCGGTCTTTTATCGTTGTCTCCGCCTTCTCTTTGCTTGAAGCCCATGCTTTTCAGTCCTTTCCTATCATGTAACCCATATCTCCTAAGAGTATCAGTTCATGTTAAAATGGCAAATCATCATCCGATATATCAATCGGTTTTCCGTCATCGGAAAAAGGATCCTGATTGTTGCTACGCGAATTATTGTTATTGTTCGCGCGTCCGCCGCCTCCATAAGAAGGCTCTTCACGCATTGGTTGCCCACCGCCGCCACCGCTATTATCACGGTTAGCTGACTCCAAGAAACGGACATTATCGGCAATGACTTCGGTCACGTATACACGTTTTCCTTCGTTATTCTCGTAGTTCCGTACTTGAATGCGTCCTTCGACTGCAGCCAGGCGTCCTTTGCGCAAGTAGTTCGCACAGGTCTCGGCAAGCTGTCTCCAGGTTACGACCGGAATGAAATCGGCTTCCTTTTCTCCCCCTTGGCTTGTAAACGGTCTGTCCACTGCCAAAGTAAATTGCGTAACTGCTACTCCTGCTGGAGTGTAACGCAACTCAGGATCCCGGGTTAACCGTCCGATCAGAATGACACGGTTCAACAATGTAATCCCCTCCTTCAGAGCGTATTGGTGCGTTAATCACGAGTAGTCTTAAGCAGACTTAACGTCGTTGGTAATGAGATAACGAATTACTTCGTCAGAAATCTTCATGAGACGCTCAAGTTCAGTTACAACTGCTGGTTCAGCAGTGAAATGTACCAGAACATAAAAACCATCACGGAATTTCTTGATCTCATACGCAAGACGGCGTTTACCCATAACGTCGTGAGCTGTAACTTCACCACCGCCGTTGGAGATGATGCCTTGGAATTTATCGACTGTAGCTTGAACAACTTCTTGCTCAATGTCAGGACGAATAATGTACATCACTTCATATTTGCGCATAATTTTCACCTCCTTATGGACTCTGGCCCTCAATCTAGGTTGAGAGCAAGGAACGAGCACAAACTCGAACTATATTAATATAACAAATACCGGGCCAAAGTGCAAGCAAACGTTCCCTGTACATATTGGCACATGATCAGCCTGGCTATGGAGCACACTACAGAAGCAACAAAGTAACATAATCTGCAGAGGAGGTTTTATCATGGGTGAAAAAACCGAGTTTGAACCAGGAGACAAAGCACCAAACGATGGAGAGTACACGGAAGTTGGGGAGAAAAGCTTTGTCACGGAAATTCAGAATCCAAAGCGGGTAACACTGAAAAAAGGTGAAGATTTTCCCGAAACAAGCAATCATAATCGCAAGTGGAAGAAGCTGACCAAGGCCCGCGTCCATTAATCGCAATACTTTTTTGACGATCCATGTATATAAAACGGAATAAAGCACATAATACAATCAGGCGGTGCACGAGAGAGGTGTGGTTCCGTTGGACAACGAAGCCGATCATTCGCTGTTGGAGATTCATCACGTAATTTAAGAAGCAAGTGGTTATGTGTAGTAAGGCCCTTCGTCTGAAGCACGCGTATTGCTACGTGCAGTACACCAAGTTTCTGATTGTTACGACCGATTGTTTCCTAACAAACAAATGCACCGCCGGATAAAGAGCCCTTCGGGGCTCTTTGTTTTTCGTTCGAGTCATTAATGATGCATCTGATATGGATACACGTTTCAATACATATTCAATAAAACGTTATACAAAAAAAGACTTTCCTAATGGAAAGTCTTCTTATCGATCTTTTTATTAAACTCAATGTGTATTGAGTAAGTTACAATTGAAGTGGCGGAAAGGGTGGGATTCGAACCCACGCACGCTGTGACACGCCTAACTGATTTCGAGTCAGCCCCCTTGGGCCTCTTGGGTACCTTTCCGCAGCAATATTGATTATAGCATGATCATTTACAGAACGCAACACTCATACGGAGCCTGCATGTAAACGTTATTACGCATACTGCATACCGAATTATTGCAAGCTCAGGATTCAGTGGAGTCTTCGGCTGAACGCAGTACCTTCTTCATGTTTTTCTCGAATTTCGCTCTTGGAATCAACACGCTGTGTTTACATCCGACACACTTGATCCGAATATCCATACCCATACGAATGATCTCCATCTCATTGCTGCCACAGGGATGCTGCTTCTTCATCTGCACGATATCCCCAAGCTGGAAACTTTTACGCTCCACCTGTGCCATCCCCCTCATCTTTCTCCAAAGCTATTGCCTGTTCCAATATGGCTTGATTGCTCATCTCATGATACTCCAGCGTTTTCTTCACATCGCCCTGAATCTGACGTTCCACCGAAGCACGAGAGTTAGGCATACATTCAGCCACAATTCGCACCACATACTCAGATGTAGACATCGACTGTATACCGAGCACATCCGGCACCTTCACAATATTTAGGTCACGCTCTTCAATCCCAACCAAAGACTTTTTCACCAGATGTACTGACTCATCGAGACTTAAGTCCGCCTTCATCGGAATATCCACTACAGCCAGCGAATTCGACATGGAGTAGTTCGTTACACTTGCAATCGCCCCGTTTGGGATAATGTGCACCTCACCTTGCCAGCTGACCAGTTTGGTAGTTCTAAGTCCAATCACTTCAACCGTTCCCTTGTAGGTTCCCGTCTGAATAACATCCCCCACAGCAAACTGGTCCTCCAATATGATGAAGAAACCGGTAATCACATCCTTGACCAGACCCTGTGCACCAAAACCAATGGCAAGCCCGAGCACACCAGCACTCGCGAGTAGCGGTCCAACTTGGATATTGATCTCAGATAACAGTAGCAGAATCATAATAAAATTACATGTTATGGAGGTCGCATTTTTCAACAGTTCCCCTACGGTTACGAACCTGCGCGGATTCACGCGAATCTTGCCTTCCTGCTTGCGTTCCATGGAACGATCTATAATTCGATATACCACCTTAATGACAATACGGGTGATGATAAAAATAATGATGATCCGGATTGAGCTGAACATAATGTTAAGCCACATATCAGGATCTGCAATTTTGTTCCATACTTTATCCGTCCATCGAAGGGCTTCACCGACGGCCGCTACCGCACCGCCGCCATCATTCCCTTGAGCAAACTGAAATGACAACATTCATCATCCCTCCTCTACATCGGTATGTTATCATAGCTGTCTTCTGTTTTGAAATAGAGGCCTCGGATCTCTACAAACTCATTACGAATGATCTTCTGCACTCGCTCCAGATCCTCTTTTGGAAACTGAATACATAGCGCACACCCTGCTGTAATTTCTTTTGGTGTAGGGAACAAATCAATCTCTATCTCAGCAAACTCCAGCAGCATTTCAGCACGCAGTGCCTGCTGGGTTGAATCAAATGCAATCAGCATCCAATCGTTAATCCATTCGTCCATATCCGGCTCCTTTCGCCATACGTCCAGCTCTAGAGAAAAAGCTTGTCCTCGTGAAGTATAAAACGCTCTACCTTTCCATATACTGTTACTACTATTCCAAGGGAAAGGATAGATCCTATGAATCCTACTTCGCGTTCCTTTTCATCACAAGACATGACCAGTTTGAAAATCCCCCATACCGATCCAGGTATTCACTCGGCCATTACCCATCGTTTAATGTTCCATCTCTATAAAGCCCATTCTCTGCAAAATGTAGTGATTGTCTGTATCGGCACAGATCGCTCAACAGGCGACTGCCTTGGTCCTCTGGTCGGATCAGCCCTTTCCAAGTGGGACAGCCCTTTATTCCATCTATATGGTACCTTGGATGAACCAGTCCATGCGATGAACCTGCAAGATACACTCCACAACATACAGAAAACACACCATAACCCTTATGTGATTGGCATTGACGCCTGTCTCGGACAATCATCCAGTGTGGGATGCATTCAAGTTGTGAATGGTCCACTCAAGCCGGGTGCGGGGGTAAATAAAGAATTACCGCCGGTCGGCGATATCCATCTGACAGGTATCGTTAACGTCGGCGGCTTTATGGAATACTTTGTTCTACAGAACACACGGCTCAGTCTCGTTATGCGCATGTCCGAGATTATATCCAGCAGTCTGTACTCGGCCATTCGGGAATGGCATACACGTTCTACTCTGCTTGCTGTGCCAGAGTAATAGCTTCCTTTTCCTCTGGGGACAGAGTATACGTGGACTCTCCCCCTTTAAGAGGTTTGGCATATACGTAAGAACCGTCACGGTTATATATCCCCGTAAGGATCATGCCATCCTGGCTATCATTAATCATGGCCATTGAGAAACTCAGATCACTGCCACGCTCTCCATATGCATTGTACCTTTTCACGCCAACTTTACCTTGAATGCGGGTCAGCTTTTGCATGACAACTTGCAGCTGATTCGTTTGCAGTTTGTGTTCATCCTCAATGCTGTCCATCTGAAGTTTCAGATTAATCAGCAATGATTCCAGGTCCTCTACTCCACTGCCAGCCATCATGGCTTCATATTTACGTTTAAACTTTCGTAACTTTGCCCCTTGAACAATACTCACAATCAGCAAGATCACCGTAAGTAATGCCATTCCGCCAATAATCCATAACAGCTGTTCCAGAATCAGCTCGTTTAATTCAGCCATGTAATTGCAACTACCCCTCTATATTTTTGATCAGATTAACGTCTGTCCTGTAATACTATCATTTATTATAAATCAACCCGGTATCCATAAGCTTAATCAAGCAACCCTGTATCAAATGAGTTCATCATTTCAACTCTAATCTAGTCTGCTCCAGTCAATTCCAACACTGCCTTAACGAGTGCTTCCACATGTTCTCTAGTTGAATTGTATCCCACACTGGCCCTTACTGCTCCGGTAGCGGTTGTACCAGCAGATTCGTGTGCAAGGGGTGTGCAATGAAAACCGGAGCGAACCGCAATCCCATAATTCCGATCTAAACGGAAGGCGAGTTGTGCTGAATCATACCCATCTACAGTAAAAGATACTAATCCAGTGCGCGGCTGTCCAATCTCTGGACCAAGCATTCGTATACCCTTAACGGATGACAGCCCATCCATTATATGTTGGGTCAGTTCCCACTCATGTTGGTAGATGAAAGCGGGTGTCATCTCAAGTACATGTTTCACACCCGCATTCAGCCCTGCGATCCCGACTGTATTCGGCGTCCCCGCTTCATACCGATCAGGACGCACCTTTGGCTGCTCCAGAGCTTCTGACTGACTTCCTGTTCCTCCATGAAGTAAAGGCTCTATATCGAGCTCTGGAGCAATGTACAAGCCCCCTGTACCCTGAGGACCAAGCAGTCCCTTATGCCCTGGAAAAGCCAACATATCAATGCCCAATTGTTGTACATTCACAGGCATAACCCCAGCACTCTGAGCTGCATCTACCAATAAGATCGCCTGATGTTTACGACATAGGAGCGAAATTTCTCCAATAGGAAGAATACTGCCAAGCAGATTCGAACTATGTGTACATACCACCAATCTGGTATTGGAACGAAACATACGTTCCATTTGCATCAGATCAATGGCTCCCGAAGCATCAACAGGTACATAATCAATCTCCACATTTCGGAGTCTGCGCATATACTCTAGTGGTCGTCTGACTGAGTTATGTTCAGCCATGGTGGCAATCACATGGTCGCCCTCTCTGAGCGAGCCTTGAATAGCTAGATTTAGCGCTTCAGTCGTATTTGATCCGAATGCAATATCATTCGCATTTTTGATTCCAAAGATATTGGATATGGATTTCCTCGCCTCGAACAACACACGACTTGCCTGAACAGCCATACGGTGACTTCCTCTGCCAGGATTAGCTCCGGCAATCTCCAATGCACTCAACATCGCATCACCGACAGCAGGTGGTTTGGGCCAAGATGTTGCTGCATGATCTAGATAGATAACTCCCTCCACCTCACAACCACCTCTGTCCCATAAATTAATAATTCCCCTGCACATATTGCACGTATAACCCTATAAACAAAGAATGACATATCGTATCTCCATGGTACAGAGGCGATATGTCATGACATGAGTAAGCCCCGCATGTTGTTAATGAATCATAGACCCGACTGTTATTGTAACAATTCCAATAGCCGTTCCAGATCCTGTTGACTGTAGTAGTTGAGCTCAATTTTACCTTTATCTTTATTGTGCTTGATTTTCACTGTTGTTTTGAAACGTTCACGCAGAGATTCTTCTAACGTATCAATGAATGGATCTTTCTTTTTCAACTTCGATTTGGCTTTAGCCTCACCTGTTTTGGAGCGATCCAGTTGTTGAACAGCTTCCTCCAACTCACGTACACTCCATTGCTGATCAATGGTTTGTTTGGCAAGTTGCTTCACCATAACCTCGTCTTTCACACCCACGATCGCACGTGCATGTCCCATAGATAATGTTCCACGTGAAACATGGTCTTTTACTTCTTCCGGCAACGATAACAGACGCAAGAAGTTAGCAATGTGAGAACGTGATTTACCTACTTTTACAGACAACTCTTCCTGAGTCAATGCGAATTGATCCATTAACCCCTGATAAGCAACTGCAACTTCCATGGCGTTCAGATTCTCCCGTTGCAGGTTTTCGATCAACGCAATCTCCATTACCTGCTGATCACTAAAGTTGCGGACTACAGCCGGTACCGTGGCATTACCACAATATTGCGAAGCTCTGAACCGTCGTTCTCCGGCAATAATCTCATAACCTCGTAATACAGGACGAACAATAATGGGTTGTATGACACCATGCTGACGAATGGACTCAGCCAGTTCATGTATTGCGCCCTCATCAAATACCTTACGTGGTTGATAGGGGTTAGCCCGCAGTTGACTAATCGGGATTTCTACGACTTTATCATCGTCATTAATTGAAAGCGAAGGAATGAGGGCATCAAGACCTTTTCCAAGCCGCTTACTCATAAGAAATCACTTCCTTTGCGAGCTCTAAATACACTTCCGCCCCTCTTGAACGAGGGTCATACGTGATAATGGATTGACCATGAGATGGTGCTTCACTAAGCCGTACATTACGCGGAATAATTGTTTGATATACTTTTTGTTGAAAATACTTTTTCACTTCTTCAATAACCTGAATCCCCAGATTGGTCCGTGCATCAAACATCGTCAACAATACCCCTTCAATCTGCAGGGATGTATTCAGATGTTTCTGTACCAGACGAACCGTATTGAGCAACTGACTTAATCCTTCAAGTGCATAATACTCACACTGAATCGGAATGATCACCGAATCGGAAGCAGTCAACGAATTAATCGTTAACATACCAAGGGATGGTGGACAATCGATCAGTATGTAATCATAGTTTTTCTTCACCATGGCGAGTGATTTTTTCAGGCGAACTTCCCGTGATATCGTGGACACCAATTCGATCTCGGCTCCGGCAAGCTGAATCGTTGCAGGTATGATATGAAGGCCTTCAATCTGAGTCTCCACAATCGCTTCTTGAGGAGGAACCTCATTAATAATGACATCATATATACAATTAGCCACATCTGCTTTATTGATTCCGACTCCGCTGGTTGTATTCCCCTGAGGGTCAATATCGACAAGCAATACTCTTTTCCCGAGTGAAGCCAGTCCTGCACCCAAGTTAACAGATGTCGTCGTTTTCCCCACACCGCCCTTTTGATTTGCTACGGCCATAATCTTAGACAATTACTTCACCTCAAATAAAATAGGAGTCTTTTCTGTAGGTTGTGAGATATTGTTAACAAAAAGCAGGCGGCTATCGTCCACACAAACAACAACTACCGTTCCATCAATATACCGACCGTTCTTTATAAATGTCAGACCTAACTTGCTTTATAGACATAAAAAGCGGCCCATTGCCGCCATAAGCTTCAATTATTTGCGTTTTGGAATATGGATAACGATCTCATAATGATCCTCATGGTCTGCTTCTTTTGTTTTGATGTCCAGACCTGAACCAGTTACCATATCAATGGATTGGCGAATTGTATTAAG
Organism: Paenibacillus sp. AGC31; assembly: GCF_057334655.1. Taxonomy (NCBI): domain Bacteria; kingdom Bacillati; phylum Bacillota; class Bacilli; order Caryophanales; family Paenibacillaceae; genus Paenibacillus; species Paenibacillus sp. AGC31. Next base: position 26,124 of record NZ_JBHFJH010000038.1, on the reverse strand, counting down.
TGCAAGTCTTACGTCCTTGGTAAAGGAAACACGTCTAGATTTCTTAATCTTGGAAGATTCCTTGTAAAAGGCAACACGTGCCTCTGTCTGTTTCACATTTAATTCTTTTTCGATAATCTCACCGAGCAACTTCATCTGCAGTTCTTCCGTATCCAGAGAAAGTAATGCCCTTGCATGCCGTTCAGAAATTTTGCGTTCCATCAATGCGGCCTTAATGCCTTCCGGGAGCTGTAACAACCGAATTTTGTTCGCGATGGTTGACTGGCTTTTGCCGAGTCGTTGTGCCAGACTTTCCTGTGTCAATTGATGCAAGTCGATCAGCTTCTGATAAGCGACAGCTTCCTCAATGGAAGTCAATCCTTCACGCTGCAAGTTCTCAATCAGTGCAATGGATGCGGCCTGAGAGTCGTTGAATTCACGCACAATAGCCGGAATCGTATCCAAACCCAATTTTCGAACTGCACGCCAGCGACGTTCCCCGGCAATAATCTCATATGATCCATTTCGCACGCGAACGACAATAGGCTGAATTACACCATGTGTTTTGATCGTCTGCAACAACTCATCAATTTTATCATCATCAAAAATAGTACGGGGTTGATATGGGCTGCTCACAATTTCATTAACCGGAATCTGTTTGATCTCATCTCCGTTATTGCGCTCCGCCAAACCAAACAACTTCGAAAATTGTTCTTTCATTCCGCAGATTACCACCTAGTTTCGTAATAGCTCCCACAGTCTTTGCAGGTGCTTCTTATTCAATAAGCGACCTTTAACATGCATCGTTCTTGGAATAAGTTTTGCCTTTCATAACGCTTCCTGTCATGCAACATTGAACGCATATCCATCTATCTATACATATAATCTATGATCGCTGTGACCCAGGATCGGATACTTCTATTCTATCATCTTTTCTATCATAATCCTATGCTTACCTATTCTTTAAACTCTGCTAATTTTCCTGCTTTTTCTTTGTGAATATTGGAAATATGACGACTTACACACATTCAAATAATGAAATTGTTCATGAGCTAATATGCGTGAGATTCATCATTACAGGTTCTTGAAGAGATATGTAATACGGAGTATCTGTAATGTTGATCCAGTCCTCCATTTCAGAAAACAAAAAAAAGAGGAATGTTTCACGTGAAACATCCTCTTTATCCATGTCTAAAATTCTATTCTGTTTTGACTGACTTCGTAAACATCACGCAACTATATCAGCGGAGTCTTCATTGGAGTACCTGGTTTGCGCGGATACTTATATGGTGTCTTATCAAATTTCTGAATCAGAATGATGTGACGCTCTGATTCTTCAACCGGCAGCTGGAAAGGATGAACGGCCTTAACCCGTCCTTTCAGCTGATTGAAGCTGAACTCCGCTTCCTTCATTTCATCACGTGGGTCTCCGCCCTTCATGGCAGCGAACATTCCACCTTTGCGAACAAAAGGAAGGCAGAATTCATTCAGCACAGCCAGCTTGGCTACTGCACGCGCCGTAACGAGATCGTAGCTATCACGATACCCTTCTTTGCGTCCAATCTCTTCAGCACGTCCATGGACCAATTCCACATCAGTCAGGCCAAGGATATCTACCACATGCTGTAGAAAGCCAATACGTTTATTCAATGAATCAATGATCGTAAGCTTAATATGCGGGAAACAGATTTTCAGTGGCAATCCCGGAAAACCCGCTCCTGATCCAATGTCAGCAAGCTTAATCACTTTGGTCATGTCAGTATAAAAAGCCAGCGATACCGAATCATAGAAATGCTTGGTATACACTTGCTCCCGATCCGTTATGCCCGTCAGATTCATCTTTTCATTCCAGGATACCAGCTCCTGATAATACAGTTCGAATTGCTCCAACTGGAGTTCGTCCAGCTCTAATCCATGTTTCTTTAAGCGCCGCTGCAGTTGCTGTTGAATATCGTCCATTATTGTCCCCTTGCTGCGGTTACACGGTTATAATGCTCCAAGTAGACCAGCAGAATGGAGATGTCGGCAGGAGTAACTCCAGCAATACGAGAAGCCTGACCAATCGAGATTGGACGAATCGTAGCGAGCTTCTGCTTGGCTTCCATGGCAAGACCATGAATCTCATCATATACGATAGTGTCCGGAATTTTCTTTTTCTCCATCTTTTGTAAACGTTCCACGTGGATCAATTGTTTCTCAATATAACCCGCATATTTAATTTGTATTTCCACTTGTTCTTTCATATCTGCTGTCAGTTCTACCTCAGATGGTGAGAGCTGTTCAATCAGTTCATACCCCAGCTCCGGGCGACGCAGCAAGGTAAGCAACGTACTGCCATCCTGAATAGGTGTAGATCCGTACTCTTCCAGCTTGGCATTCACTTCAACCGGGCGAGCTTTAGCCACTTTCAGACGTGCAACTTCCTGCTCGACTTTCGCCTTTTTATCCAGGAATTTTGCATAACGCTCTTCAGGGATCAGGCCAATATCATGTCCGATTTCCGTCAAACGCATATCTGCATTATCATGGCGAAGCAACAGACGATACTCAGCGCGTGAAGTCAACAGACGATATGGTTCATTTGTACCCTTTGTCACCAGATCATCAATCAGCACGCCAATATAACCTTGGGAACGATCCAGTATTACCGGCTCTCTCCCCTGTACTTTGAGTGCAGCGTTGATTCCAGCCATAACACCTTGTCCTGCTGCTTCTTCATAACCGGAGGTACCATTAATCTGACCCGCCGTAAACAGACCTGGTAGACGTTTAGTTTCCAGTGAAGGCCACAATTGTGTAGGCACCATCGCATCGTATTCAATCGCATAACCATTACGCATCATTTCCACTTTTTCCATACCTGGAATTGAACGCAACATAGCCAGTTGTACATCTTCTGGCATACTCGTAGACAACCCCTGTACGTAATACTCGGATGTGTTCTTGCCTTCCGGCTCAAGGAATATCTGATGTTTCGGCTTGTCGCTGAAACGAACAATTTTATCTTCAATGGAAGGGCAATAACGTGGTCCGGTTCCTTCAATAAGCCCCGAGAACATCGGAGCACGATGCAGATTATCATTAATAATCTGATGTGTATCCACAGATGTATACGTCAACCAGCAAGGCAACTGCTCATTATCGGAAGATTCTGTTTCATAGGAAAAGAACTTCGGCTTGTCATCGCCAGGCTGAATTTCGGTTTTGCTAAAATCAATCGTATCCTTATGCACACGTGGTGGTGTACCCGTTTTGAAACGAACCAGATCAAAGCCCAGTTCACGCAGATTCTCTGACAATTTAAGAGAGGGTTGTTGATTGTTCGGTCCACTCTCATACATCAACTCGCCCATAATCACTTTGCCGCGCAAGTATGTGCCTGTTGTCAGAACGACCGCTTTAGCCCGATACTCTGTTCCGGTCTGAGTCACAACGCCTACACATTTTCCATCTTCAACGATCAGTCGATCAACCATACCCTGACGCATTGTCAGATTACGTTCATTCTCCATCGTTTCCTTCATTTTATGCTGGTAGGAGAATTTATCTGCCTGAGCGCGAAGCGCGTGAACAGCAGGCCCTTTACCCGTGTTAAGCATCCGCATCTGAATAAAGGTTTTATCGATATTTCGTCCCATTTCTCCACCAAGTGCATCAATCTCGCGCACAACATGTCCTTTGGCCGGTCCCCCAATAGATGGGTTACAAGGCATAAAGGCCACCATGTCCAGATTGATCGTAATCATTAGTGTTTTGGACCCCATACGAGCTGCGGCCAGCGCGGATTCCACACCAGCATGCCCTGCACCAACGACGATTACATCATAACTACCGCCATCAAAAGCCATTCCCGTTTACCTCCTTATTCCGCTGCATTTGGTGTAACTCACGCAGACGGATCATGTTCTAAAATAATGAAACTACTTCTAACCGTTCATCGGAACTTGCATTCCTATCTATATGAAACCAACACGTAATGGCTACAATATCATTCTATCCTTTGACAACAGGCAGAAATTGTACCTTTCTATCATACACTACGATTCAAGTCAATCCGCAGTATATTTTTTTTACTTTCCTAGACAGAACTGGGAGAAAATCTGATCAATTAATGCATCATGTGCTGTATCTCCGACAATCTCGCCCAAATGCTCCCACGCCAAACGAACATCAATCTGAATCATATCGATCGGAATGAGCTGCTCTGCTGCTTCATAGGCATCCACCAGGGACTGCTTCGCTTTTTTGAGCAAAGCAATATGACGCACATTACTGACATAGGTCAGATCTGCGGACTCCAGTTTACCACTGAAGAATAGCGTAGAGATGGCATCTTCCAGTCGATCCACACCCAGATCATCTTTCACCGACATCGGTACAAGCCGTTCTTCCGGAATGTAACGAAGCAGCACGTCACGTTCTACCTGTGGCGTTAAGTCCATTTTATTCATAATGATTATCGATTGTCTACCGCGGATTTGTTCCAATAATTCAATCTCATCGGGATGAAGTGGCTCCGCGGCATTCACAACCATCAAGATCAGATCAGCTTCACTTACTGCAGAACGAGAGCGTTCTACCCCGATCTTCTCTACAACGTCCATTGTTTCCCGGATTCCTGCCGTATCCAACAATTTCAGTGGGATATTATTGATCGTAATGAACTCCTCGATCACATCACGAGTTGTTCCTGGAATGTCCGTGACGATGGCCCGGTTGTCTTGCGCAAGTGTATTCATCAATGAGGATTTACCTACGTTAGGTCGTCCAACGATAGCCGTCGTGATACCTTCTCGCAGGATCTTTCCTTGCTCTGCTGTAGTCAGCAATTTATCAATTTCAGTCATAACCTGACTGGACTTTTCTTTAATAAAATCAGACGTTAACGACTCCACATCATGCTCGGGATAATCGATATTCACTTCAATATGAGCCAGTGTTTCCACCAATGTATATCGCAGATCACGCAGTTTGGAAGACAGTTTGCCTTCAACCTGTTTCAGTGCAACCGAGAAAGCTCGGTCCGACTTGGAACGAATAAGATCCATGACACCTTCCGCCTGAGACAGGTCAATTCGCCCATTGAGAAATGCACGCTTCGTGAACTCACCAGGCTCAGCCAGACGAATATCAAGCTGCAATAACAGGTCCATGACCCGTTTAACAGACACTACACCGCCATGCGCACTGATCTCCACCACATCTTCTGTTGTGAACGAGCGTGGTGCTCGCATGACCGTAACCAATACTTCCTCAATCTTTTCCCCATTAACGGGATCTATGATGTGACCATAATGAACCGTGTGAGATGCTGCTTGAGTTAAAGGGGTTTTGCTGCGAAAAATCTTTTCCGTTTCCGACACTGCTTCCGGGCCGCTGACCCGGATCACGGCGATACCCGCCTCTCCAACAGCCGTTGATATCGCTGTGATCGTATCACTGATCATGGTTATCTCTCCTTGCTCTATTTTAAATTGCCGTCCCTCTGGGGACGCCATATCCATTTTCAAATCTATTAATGATATATCATATGACATGTTGCTTATCGTATTAAGTCCACTCTTTACTTGTTCTACGCACCTTATCAAATTGCTTCTGTACGAAAAAAGCAATGGCTTCTGCACCGGGCAGGAAGCCATTGCGTCTTCAATTTCGTGTTATTTCGTCGTAATAACCACACGCCGATTAGGCTCCTCGCCCTTACTTAACGTCTTAATCTGCGGGTGATTTTGCAGTTTTGCATGGATGACTTTTCGTTCGAGCGGAGGCATTGGTTCCAGTACAACTTCCTTACCGGTACGGATTGCTTGTCCAGCCAACCGTTCAGCCAGATCCTCCAGTGTCTTCCGCCGACGTTGACGGAAATTCTCCGCGTCGAGCACAATTCGAACGAAGCTTTCCGAATATCGGTTCGCTACAATGTTCGTTAGATACTGAAGCGCATCCAGCGTCTGTCCACGTCTGCCAATAATCATGCCCAGATCTTCGCCGGCAATATTGAAGATATGTCCATCCCGCTGTTTTTTGATATGCACTTCAACATCCAGTCCCATACCTGCTGCGACCTCTTTCAAGAAAGCAGCCGCTTCTTCATAGGGATTTTTAGCTGCAACATCCTCAAGTAATGCATCTAATTCAGGTTTGTATGCAGCTGGCTTGATCGGCTGTGGAACAACTTCAGGTACAGGCAATAATTTCACTTCAACTTTGGCCGCCCTCACCCCGAACAAACCCAGGAATCCTTTTGACGGCTGCTCTAACACTTGTATCTCGACCTTGTCCCGACTTACGCCAAGCTCGGTCAATCCTTGGTTTACAGCATCTTCAACGGTTTTTCCTGACGTAATGACTTTGGTCATTTCGATTTTTTGGCCCCTTTCGACCCTTTTCCAGATACGGTCGCTTTGCCACCGTTTTTGCGTTTAGCTCCATTTTTGGAAGAGCTATTCTGCTTCACGTTGACCTCAGCCACGATTTTATCATTATTCCGGTAAAGGAAATAGTTTTGCACGATCGTGTAGATGTTACTGTAGAACCAGTACAGCGGAAGTGCTGACGGGAACTGATAAGACATCACGAAGATCAAAATCGGGTACACCCACAGCATAAACTGCATCGGACCCACTTGCTGTGCAGGGTTCATACGCATCATCATCCATGTTTGAATGAATGTTGTGATGGCAGCCAGCACTGGCAAAATAAACAGGTGATCGGGTGATCCGAGCTGGAGCCACAAGAAATCATGCGTTCTCAGACTGGAGTTTCCGTAAATTGAGTTATAAAGTGCGATGTAAATCGGCATCTGAATGATAAGTGGCAGACAACCGGCCATCGGATTAACTTTGTTCTCCTGGAACAACTTCATTGTTTCTTGCTGAACTTTCTCAGGTGTATCTTTAAACTTGGCTTGAATCTCCTTCAGCTGCGGCTGAATCGCCTGCATAGCTTTGGAGCTACGGACTTGTTTCATTGTTAGTGGTAAAATCAATGTCCGTACAATAAGCACCATCACGAGGACGGCCAGTCCATATTCACCGTTAAACCAGTTGGCGAATGTATCCAGCGCCAGTGAGAACCAGTACACAACATTGCTTTGCCAGAATGAGCCACTATTCTTCAGATCTTCCGTAGTAACCCCGGCTCCTTGTGGAGTACATCCGGCGAGTACAGTGACCATTGCAATGACTGCAATGAGGAGAATCCACTTCCCCTTTGATGTCTTCAATCGCGACACTTCATAACCCCTCTCTTAACCATTCCATTCCATCGTAAAATCATACCATAATTAGGAGGACAAATAAACCGAAGCTTACCGCTTGCTCGACTTCAAAAGAGAGCCCTTTCGCATCGCATGTAGCAGGCTTTTTTCCATTTCCTTATAGGGCATGTCCAGTGCACCTTTTCTGACGATAAAAATCAGATCCATCTGCGTGACGATCTCATGCTCATGATGACGAACAATTTCCTTGATCATGCGTCTCATCCGGTTGCGTACGACAGCGTTTCCGATTTTCTTGCTGCATGATACACCTACCCGGAATTGTTCCGTATCTTTACGGCGACAGCCATACACCACGAATTGATGATTGGCAAACGATTTCCCATACCGGTATACGCGGCTAAAGTCCGCCCGGTTTCGTAGACGCAGTCTTTTATACACGGCGCTTCTCCTTGCTCTTCTCCACCAATGTTATTGACGGAGGCCTCATTACTGATTTAGTATAGGCTTTCTTGAATGACGGTAAACCGCCTTGGCGACAACTTCATTTGGGATGATTGTTAATCAGCTACTTGAACTGATCAGCATTCATCCGGATGAATGTTGATTGGCCATTTAAACCTATCAACGATTCATCATTATATAAGGTAAGTTTTCGAAAAATGGAAAACTCACTCAACATACATCATGTGTGTTCAGCACTTTTTCGCAGACCATTCAGACCTGATCTGTAGCAGCATCCAGTCTGATTTGAGCTAATTAAGAAAAAAAAGACCACCTCGGTGGTCTTCAATGCTTAAGCACTCAGGTTTTTACGGCCTTTAAGGCGACGTGCGGCCAAAATTTTACGGCCGTTGCTCGTGCTCATTCTTTTCCGGAAACCATGAACTTTTTTACGTTTGCTAACGTTCGGTTTGAATGTAGGTCTCAATGTATTGCACCTCCTCACAAGGAAATACTTATGTGATGAATCACTTTCATCTTCACAGAAAACACCTTTATATATTTAACCATGATCACCTGGAAAAGTCAACTGCAAGGCGCAAGGCTTCTCCCTCTTTTATATATACTCTTCATCCCACCCAAAGTAATGACCACAGTTCGTCCACTTCAATACCAGCACCAAGCCCCGAAGAGAGACCTGAAAGTTATCCCCAGACCCTGATCAGATCACCCTATTTCGTCATTTATAGTTATCCACAACCTCAAATGCCTGTTATCTCCTTCATTGTATCCTGTTTGAAGTTATTCACATGTGGATAATGGTTTTAGGCTATTAATATCGTCGAATTCTAATTCGGTTGTATCCGCTTTAATTAAGGTTTACAAGCTTTTGAGAAAGGTGTAGGATAAAAATCACATCTTGTATACAAGTATATGGATGAGGCTGATTTACTTACCTGCCTTTAGTAGTCCTTTGAAAAAAACATTAGCCGTTAGCTTGTAACTACAGACTATGGATTGAACTGAATGTCCAGTCCGCAAAATAGTTATGCTATGATCAGTAATGAACTGATTACTTATTAATAGGAGCGTTAGCCATATGTTATTTCCTTCTTCCTGGCTTCAAGGCGCATCCCGTGGTGAAGCCATTGCCTGCGAATTAAGGCTGCGGATCATCAGCGGTACCCTTCGACCTGGAGAGATTTTGTCGGAAAACCGAATTGCGGCTGATTTTGACAGCAGTCGTTCACCTGTCCGTGAAGCGTTACGAACATTGTCCAATGAAGGACTTATTCGACTTGAACGTATGGGTGTCGTTGTCATTGGACTACGAATCAAGGATGTCGAAGAATTGTATGATGTCCGTTTCCTGATTGAAAGTTTTGTGCAGCAGCGACTCGCGGGTGAGGTCCCGGAATCATTAATCACCCAGCTTCGTAACGTGATCGACAAAATGCAGCTCGCTGGAAGGCATCAGGACGCCGTTGAATTCGCCTATCAGGATCTCGTTTTCCACGAGACCATCATTGAAGCTGCTCAGCATTCCCGTATTTCACATCTATGGAAGAGTATTCGATATGTTGTGATGACCGTTATGCTGCTCACGACGCGCAGGGTATTTGTTCAAGGCGAGCAGAAAGTAAGCGCTGTAATTGAGAAACACCGTTTGCTCGTTGAAGCACTTGAATCAGGTGACAAGATGCTCATTCAGGCTGGAGTCCGCACGTATTTCCAAGATTCTGGCAAAACTCTGCACGAAAGCTTTGATTCCTAATGGGTGCAAGGCGTTTGCAATCATATCCGTCGTGATTGATTGCGGCTTAACTTGTCGACAAGTATACAGAATGCGATTTTCTTTCAATTTAGGGCATGATAAAACTACATTTTTCGCCAACACCTTCTACGATACTGGTACACATTTAATTGTTGACGATAATTTCACTTGTAAGCGTTCTATATCAGAAATAAAGGAGCACACAACATCATGAGCACTCTTTTTGGACTATCCCACAACGCAACATTATTGGTTTGGACGTTAATTGCGATCGTTTTTCTGATCGTTTTGATCTCCAAGTATAAATGGAATCCCTTTATCACCCTGCTGTTGTCCGCATTAATGCTCGGTTTGCTTACAGGCATGAAACCTGCTGATGTGATCTCTTCCATTACCGGGGGACTTGGCGGCACACTTGGAACCATCGCAATTGTTATTGCTCTTGGTACAATGCTTGGTAAGATGATGGCTGAATCTGGCGGTGCCGAGCGCATTGCAACTACATTAGTTGATCGGTTTGGTGTGAAACGTGTGCACTGGGCGATGATGATTGTTGGATTTATCGTTGGTATTCCTGTTTTCTTCGAAGTCGGCGTGATTTTGATGATCCCTATCATTTTCACCGTTGCACGTAAAACCAACATGTCTTTGCTGCAGATTGGTATTCCCATTTTGGCGGGTCTGTCGACTGTACACGGTTTGGTCCCACCCCATCCAGCGCCAATGATTGCGATTGAAGCCTTCAGCGCGGATCTGGGTAAAACCATTCTGTACTCCCTTATTGTTGGTATTCCTACAGCGATTATTGCAGGTCCCTTATTTGGTAAATTTATTGGTAAAAGAATACACACCGAACCGCCAGCAGAACTGGCTGAACAATTCGCAACCAAAACAAACAGCAAGATGCCTGGGTTTGGTATTACCCTGTTTACCATATTGCTGCCGGTTATTTTGATGTTGATTGGTTCCATTGCAAGCATCATTGACCCAAATGCCACGAGTGGCTTCACCGTGTTCAGTGAATTTATCGGTCATGAGATCATTGCTCTGCTCATTTCAGTTGTATTTGCCCTCTTTTCACTCGGCTTTGCACGTGGATTCACCAAACACGATATTTCTCGCTTCACCAGTGAATGTCTGGCGCCTACGGCGACCATCATTCTCATCATTGGCGGAGGCGGTGCCTTCAAACAGGTATTGATCAATAGTGGTGTAGGTAACGCCATTGCTGATGTTGCTACCCATGCCAACATCAACGTGATCCTGTTTGCATGGCTTGTCGCTGCGCTCATTCGTGTAGCTACCGGTTCAGCCACCGTAGCCATGACAACAGCTGCCGGCATTGTCGCTCCAGTGCTTGCACTCACACCAGGGGCCAATATTGAGCTGGTTGTACTCGCCACAGGTGCAGGGTCACTTATTTTGTCCCATGTGAACGATGCGGGATTCTGGATGATCAAAGAATTCTTTAATATGAGCGTCGCCCAAACATTGAAAACGTGGACCGTTATGGAAACACTATTATCCGTGGTGGGACTGATCTTTATTTTGCTCCTGAGTACAGTGGTATGAATGGTCTCTCTATAGTAGACAGAAATTAAAATCTCATCGCTTTCTGGAGAAAGAAGGATTAAATATATGAACAACTACATGATTGGGATCGATATTGGTACCACCAGTACCAAATCCGTGTTATTTACCGAGCAAGGCTCCGTCGTCAGTACCTCAACGCAGGAATATCCTTTGTACACCCCTGCACCCGATGTTGCCGAGCAGGACCCTGAAGAGATTGTGCAAGCAGCCCTACGCTCTGTGCGAGGAGTCATGGATCAGAGTGGTGTTGCTGCCGAGCAGATCCTGTTTGTATCCTGCAGCTCGGCTATGCATAGTGTCATTGCCATGGGGCAGGATAACAAACCCTTAACTCGTTGCATCACTTGGGCGGATAATCGAAGTGCAGCTTGGTCTGCCGAGCTGCAAGAGAATGGATTGGGCCATCGCATCTACCTGCGCACAGGTACACCGATCCATCCCATGTCACCGCTGACCAAATTAATGTGGCTGCGCCACGATGAACCTGAACTTTTTGAGAGTACCGCCAAATTTATTTCGATTAAAGAATATCTGTTCTTCCGTCTATTCGGACAATATGTCGTCGACCATTCCATCGCTTCCTGCACAGGTTTGCTCAATCTGGAACAACTGGACTGGGACGCAGAGGCCCTTGAGGTTGCAGGCATTACACCCAACCATCTCTCGAAGCTTGTACCTACAACACATATATTAGAAGGAATGCATCATGAATCGGCTGAAAAAATGGCTCTCTCCCCCTCTACGCCCTTTGTTATTGGCGCAAGTGATGGGGTTTTATCCAATCTCGGCGTAAACGCCATTGAACCTGGTGTTGTCGCAGCAACCATCGGAACCAGCGGGGCCATTCGCACTGTCGTGGACCGTCCGGTTACAGATCCCAAAGGTCGAACCTTCTGTTATGCCCTCACAGAGAATCTTTGGGTCATTGGTGGACCTGTGAATAACGGTGGCATGCTGTTTCGTTGGGTGCGGGATGAATTCGCCGCGTCTGAAGTGGAGACAGCGAAGCGACTTGGCATCAATTCCTATGATGTGCTGACCAAAATTGCCGAACGTGTCCGGCCGGGATCGGAAGGACTTCTGTTTCATCCGTACCTTTCGGGCGAACGTGCCCCTTTATGGAATCCGGATGCCCGTGGCTCCTTTTTTGGCTTAACACTCCATCACCAGAAAGAGCATATGATTCGTGCTGTCCTGGAAGGGGTTATTTTCAACCTATACACGGTACTGCTCGCCATGGAAGAACAGATTGGGCAACCTACCTCCATTCAAGCCACAGGTGGGTTCGCCCGTTCTCCTCTCTGGCGCCAGATGATGTCCGATATCTTCAATCAGGAAGTGGTTGTACCCGAGAGCTTCGAAAGTTCCTGTCTGGGTGCCGTCGTGCTTGGTTTGTACGCTACAGGGCGGATCCAATCGCTTCATGCCGTTTCTTCCATGGTGGGTACAACGCATCGGCATACCCCTGTCAAAGAGAATGCTGTACTCTACCAAGAGCTCCTGCCCATCTTTATTCGGATCTCTCGCAAACTGGAAGAGGAATACGCAGATATCGCTGAATTCCAGCGTAAGATGTCCCTTCCCCGCCTCTAAATCATCAATCCATACTTCGTCGCTGCACCAAAAAAAGAGGGTGTCCTCTAAAACCGATTTTTGGTTTTAGAAGACACCCTCTTTTGCTATACACGCATAATCTATCCTTTGAATTCATACTATACATTCATACACTTCAACCTCCATATCAGAGCATCAGCTTACCTCTTGATCCTGATAATTCACATTACATATGTCTTGAAATGAAGTTCTCATGATCCATTATTATGGTTCACTATTCTTATAATTCACCGATGGCAGAATTAACATCTGCTCAGAAAATACACCACTGATCTTGTTCATTTGAGGAATGAGTTTACTCCCCTCTCCGTCTCCCACCAAGACACTTAAATTCATGGGTTTTACCCTAGCCACATTGGAAAGAAAACACGAGGGTGAGAGGTCACTCTTTTTCCTATCTCAATCATGCTTCATTTTCACTTCACGGTTATCCACAGAAAGGTTATTCACAAACGAAGAATACTTTTACACACAATTTGGCATCTTTTGACGGATAACCTGTGTATAAAACATTTTTGGTTTTTGGGTCATTCTGTCGAAAATTAAACAGTTTATAAACAATATATTGTGTTGTGACTAAAAATTATACACAAGTTATTGAATTTGTGGATAAAATCACGCGATACGTTGAAATGCGGGGTTTCTTTTGCTATGATTGTATTACTTTTGGATGTGAATATGTGATCTGACCCATAATATTATCAACAGCCTGTGGATAAAGTTGTGAACAATTTTCCGTTGTTCATACTTTTTTTGTTTTCGACCTGCGGGGGTTTGGGGATAAATTCAACAATATATCTCGTATTTCGACACTGCATCATGGCTTAAGCCACACTTGGAACATGTAAAAGGAGTGACAGTCTGTGGACAGCCATACTTCTGATTTATGGCAGCAAATTTTATCAATCATACAAAACAAACTCAGCAAACCCAGCTTTGACACCTGGTTCAAAGCAACCAAAGCGACCAAGCTGAATGACCGTTCAATCGTCATTTCCGCACCAACCACGTTTGCCGTCGAATGGCTGGAGAGCCGTTACACCAAATTGGTTGGCTCGACGGTATACGAGCTGCTTGGCAAGCAAGTCGATGTGAAATTTGTCATCGAAGAGAACAAGCCTGTTGAACCGGATCCGCAACTGCCAGCACCAACGCCTACAGTTGTCCAGGAAGAAGCGGTACTCAGCATGCTGAATCCGAAATATACGTTCGATACATTTGTCATCGGGCCGGGCAACCGTTTTGCCCATGCCGCATCGCTGGCGGTCGCTGAAGCGCCCGCCAAAGCTTACAACCCTCTCTTTCTGTATGGAGGGGTAGGTCTCGGTAAAACTCACTTGATGCATGCGATCGGACATTATGTTCTGGAGCATGATCCGGGCAGCAAAGTCGTTTATTTGTCGTCTGAGAAATTCACGAACGAATTCATTAACTCGATCCGTGACAACCGCGGGGAGAGCTTCCGTAACAAATACCGGAGCGTCGACATTTTGCTCATTGATGATATTCAGTTCTTGGCGGGAAAAGAATCGACACAAGAGGAATTTTTCCATACGTTTAATGCGCTGCATGAGGAACGGAAGCAGATTATCATCTCCAGCGACAGACCACCGAAGGAAATTCCGACACTGGAAGAACGTCTTCGTTCTCGCTTTGAATGGGGGTTAATTACGGATATCCAGCCTCCAGATTTGGAGACGAGGATTGCAATTTTGCGTAAAAAGGCACGTGCGGAAAACTTGGATATTCCGAATGAAGCGATGATGTACATTGCCAACCAGATTGACACCAACATCCGTGAACTGGAAGGCGCCCTGATTCGGGTCGTTGCTTATTCTTCACTGACTAATCAAGATGTAACCACTCATCTGGCAGCTGAAGCACTGAAGGATATTATTCCGTCCAGTCGTCCCAAAATGATCACTATTCACGACATCCAACAAAAGGTCGGCGAGTATTATAGCCTTAAACTTGAAGATTTCAAAGCACGGAAACGGACCAAGGCAGTTGCTTTTCCAAGACAGATTGCCATGTATCTCTCTCGTGAACTGACAGACTTTTCTCTGCCCAAAATTGGGGAAGCATTCGGAGGACGAGATCACACCACTGTCATACATGCTCACGAAAAGATCTCCCAAGCGATTAAAAACGATCAGGATCTCTATAAAGTTATCAACAACTTAACCGAAAAAATTAAGAATCCAACCTGAACAAGTCCCAAGCCTATGCACAACGTATACACATGTGGATAGGCTTGGGTGTACGGGTTTATACCCACTTATCCACATATTCAGTGCCCCTATTACTATTATTACTAAAAAGATCTTAAAGATATCATCTCCAAAATAGCCATTTCGGAGCTTAGCCTTCGGCCTTGAAAAACACCTTTAAACACCCCAATACCCAAAAAAAATCAGCTAGGAGTGAAACCATGAAAATCAGCATAATGAAAAACTACTTAAACGATTCCATACAGCAAGTATCCAAAGCGATCTCAAGCCGTACAACGATTCCGATTCTGAGCGGTATCAAATTCGACGTGAATCATCAAGGTGTAACGTTGACAGCAAGTGACACCGATATATCCATTCAATCCTTCATCCCGCTTGAAGATGGGGATAAAAGCGTAGTTCAGGTAGATCAACCCGGCAGTGTAGTTTTGCCAGCCAAGTTTTTCGTGGAGATTATCAAGAAGCTGCCATCACAGGAAGTACACATGGAAGTCAAAGAGAACTTCAACACCTTTATCTCCGCAGGTGCTACCGAGATTCAACTGGTAGGTCTTGATCCGGAAGAATTCCCGGTACTGCCAAGCATCGAAGAAAACCAAACGGTCTCCATTCCAGGAGATTTGCTGAAAAATATGATCAAACAAACGGTCTTCTCCATTTCCACACATGAGACTACTCCAATCCTGACAGGTGTACTCTGGAGTTTGGGTGACAACGAATTGAAATTTGTGGCAACAGACCGTCACCGTCTTGCTACTCGATCAGCAATGCTGGATAATGCAGAAGGTATCCGCTTCAACAACGTGGTCATTTCCGGTAAAACGCTGAACGAGCTCAGCAAAATTGTTCCGGATCAAAATACCCTTGTGGATATCGTTGTTGCAGATAACCAGGTCCTGTTCAAAATCGACCGTGTATTGTTCTACTCCCGTATTTTGGACGGAACATATCCGGATACTTCTAGAATTATTCCAACGTCATACAAAACAGAACTTGTTTTAGATACAAAAAAATTAAGTGAATCCATTGACCGGGCTTATTTGCTGTCGCGTGAAGAGAAAACAAACATCGTGCGTATGCAGACGATGGATTCGGGATCCGTTGAAATTTCTTCAAGCTCTTCCGAGCTAGGTAAAGTAAGAGAAGAAATCGAACCTGCCGAGTTTACAGGAGATCCGTTAAAAATCTCGTTCAACTCCAAATACATGCTGGATGTGCTGAAAGTTGTTGAAAGTGAGCAGCTGATGATCGCTTTTACAGGAGTCATGAGTCCAATTATCTTGAAACCGCTGGATGACAGTCACAGCCTTTACGTGATATTGCCATATCGGACGACCAACTAACGAAAGGAAGATCACAGTGAACCAAGTTACGATTCGTACGGAATATATTAAGCTTGATCAATTTTTGAAACTGGCTGATTGCATCCCAACTGGAGGTATGGCCAAAGCTCTGCTTCAAGAAGGACTTGTACGTGTGAATAAAGAGCCTGAGGAACGTCGGGGACGGAAGTTATACCCTGGGGATATCGTTGAAGTGGACGGAGAAGGCACATTCGAAGTTGCTGCAGAATAAGAAGACCAGTTCGATCCTGCTGCCTCCTGACGGACGGGATAAAAGGGAGGTTACCGCGTGTTTGTGAACAGCATTGATCTGCAGAATTTCCGCAATTATGAACATCTGAGACTGGATTCTTTTGGTCCCGTAAACTTGTTGATCGGGCAAAATGCCCAAGGCAAGACCAATCTTGCAGAGGCGATTTTTGTACTCGCACTCACCAAAAGCCACCGTACATCCCGTGACAAGGAACTGATTCGTTTCGGTGAGGAACGTGCCAGACTTGCAGCAGAGGTCGACAAAAAGTACGGATCGGTCAAGCTTGAACTATCTTTGTCGCAACAAGGCAAAAAAGCAAAGATTAACGGCTTGGAGCAGCGCAAGTTAAGTGATTTTGTCGGAGCGCTCAATGTTGTGATGTTTGCACCGGAGGATCTGGAGATTGTAAAAGGCACACCGGGGGTCCGCCGCCGGTTTCTTGACATGGAGATCGGACAGGTTGCACCAGGCTACCTGTATCACCTGCAGCAATATCAAAAAGTGCTCGTACAACGAAATAATTTGCTTAAGCAGTTATGGGGAAAAGGGGCATCAGCCCAGACCATGCTTGAGGTGTGGAACGAGCAATTGGTGGAGCACGGTGTTAAAATCGTCAAAAAAAGGAAACAATTCATAAAGAAACTGCAAAAGTGGGCAGAAACGATTCATCAGGGGATCACCGGAGGCGGAGAAGTCTTGCGGCTGGCCTACCTTCCTTCCTTCAGCGAAGCCGCTGAGGAACATGAAGCTGTCTTAATGGACCAATTTATGATAAAATTATCACAAATGAAAGAGCAGGAGATTCGCCGAGGCACAACCCTTAGTGGGCCGCATCGGGATGACCTGTCCTTTTTCATTAACGATCGGGAAGTACAAACATATGGCTCGCAGGGGCAGCAGCGCACAACGGCGTTGTCCCTTAAACTTGCGGAAATTGAACTGATTCATGAAGAAATCGGAGAATATCCAGTTCTGTTGCTGGATGATGTTCTGTCTGAGCTGGACCCTTTTCGCCAGACGCAGCTGATCGAAACGTTCCAGAGCAAGGTGCAAACCTTTATTACGGCTACGGGGATCGAGAGCCTGAACGTTGACAAGCTCAAAGATGCCAGTATTTATCACGTTCATGCCGGACAGGTTGAACGCTAAGGAGTGAGGGCTTATGTACATTCATCTGGGCGGTGAGAAGATCATCCGTTCTTCCGAATTGGTCGCTATTTTTGATATATCGATTGAAAAATCCTCAAAGATCTCCAAGCAGTATGTCACGCATGCCGAGCAGGAAAAAACCGTGGAACATATCGGCGAAGAGGAAGCCAAGTCCATTGTGGTGACCAAAAACATTGTGTACTACTCGCCTATATCCTCAGCCACGCTGAAGAAGCGGGCTCACATTTTTCCGGATCTCTAGCATTGTATGGCATAAAAGATATCTCTTTTGCTGCTTGTCTTTAAATTTGGATAGCTGGCTGAAATGAAGGACGTTGCCTATTTCAGCAAACATTATTAGTTAACGCATATTTACGATATTGAATCTATAGAAGTAGGTGAAAGGCATGTCTATGAATCAACCGTCATATGATGCGAATGAAATTCAGGTCCTTGAAGGATTGGAAGCCGTACGGAAGCGTCCGGGCATGTATATCGGTTCCACCAGTTCCAAGGGCCTGCATCATCTGGTCTGGGAAGTAGTGGACAACAGTATTGACGAAGCGCTTGCAGGTTACTGCGACCACATTGAGGTCAGTATCCATGAAGACAATAGCGTAACTGTCGTCGATAACGGACGGGGTATTCCTGTCGGCGAACATACCAAAATGAAACGTCCTGCACTTGAGGTAGTTATGACTGTCCTCCATGCAGGGGGAAAATTTGGCGGCGGCGGATATAAAGTATCTGGTGGTTTGCATGGTGTTGGTGTGTCCGTTGTGAATGCACTCTCTGAAAAAGTGGTTGTAACGGTTAAACGTGAGGGACATATCTATCAACAGGAATATCGCCGTGGAGCTCCACAGTACGACCTGAAAGTGATCGGTACAACCGATGAAACAGGAACAACGGTTAGATTCCATCCGGACCCAGAAATTTTCACGGAAACAAGAGTTTATGAATATGACATCTTGCTGGCCCGTATTCGTGAGCTGGCGTTCCTGAACAAAGGTATTGGTCTTACACTGACGGATGAGCGTACAGGTGCAACCAACTCATTCCTGTACGAAGGCGGCATTATCGAATACGTCTCCTTCCTCAACCAGAAGCGTGAAGTACTGCATGAGAATCCAATTTACGTTGAAGGTTCCAGAGATAACATCCAGGTGGAAGTTGCTCTGCAATACAATGACAACTACACCGAGAATATCTATTCCTTCGCCAACAATATCAACACCCATGAGGGTGGAACGCATGAATCAGGTTTCAAGAGTGCCCTTACGCGGATTATCAATGATTATGCCCGTAAGGCAGGGGTAATCAAGGACAGCACGGGGAACCTTTCCGGGGATGACGTGCGTGAAGGCTTGACAGCTATTATTTCGGTCAAGATTCCAGAACCGCAATTTGAAGGACAGACCAAGACCAAGCTGGGCAACAGCGAAGTGCGTGGGATTGTCGAATCATTGTTTGCCGAGAAGCTGCAAGAGTTCCTGGAAGAGAATCCTTCCGTATCCCGTCGCATTTTGGAAAAAGGACTGCAAGCAGCACGTGCGCGTGAAGCTGCCCGTAAAGCCCGTGAACTGACACGTCGTAAAGGTGCACTCGAAGTAAGCTCACTTCCAGGTAAACTGGCAGACTGTTCATCCAAGGATGCTTCAATCAGCGAATTGTACATCGTCGAAGGTGACTCTGCAGGCGGATCAGCGAAGCAAGGCCGGGATCGTCATTTCCAAGCGATTTTGCCGCTGCGTGGTAAGATTTTGAACGTGGAAAAAGCCCGTCTCGACCGGATCTTGGGTAATGCGGAGATTAGAGCAATTATTACGGCAATGGGTACAGGTATTGGTGATGACTTTGATATTGCCAAAGCACGCTATCACAAAATCATTTTGATGACCGATGCCGACGTCGATGGTGCTCATATCCGAACACTATTGCTGACATTCCTGTATCGGTATATGCGCAAAATCATTGAGGCAGGTTATGTATATATTGCACAACCGCCATTGTTCAAGATTGAGCGTAACAAAGTGATTCGTTATGCCGGTTCCGAGAAAGAGCGTGATGAAATTATTGCAACGCTCGGCGAAAATGCAAAATTCAACGTTCAGCGTTACAAAGGTCTTGGCGAGATGAATGCCGGACAATTGTGGGAAACGACGATGGATCCGGAGAGTCGGACCATGATGCAAGTATCGATTAATGATGCCATCCTTGCTGATACCATGTTTGACACCCTGATGGGGGATAACGTTGAACCCCGTCGTGACTTTATCCAGGAAAATGCAAAATACGTGAAAAACCTCGACATTTAACATATTCAAAGAGGCGCCTGAGAGGGCGCCTTTTTTTATATTAGGGAAAGTATGGAACAGATAAGTCGTATACTTAGACTTCCGTATCCCTTTGTTATCTGCGTACACGTTTTTTGGCAGACGAAGCCTGTGCTTTAGGGGATGGACGGGAGCTCTTACCCTTTTTGGAGGGCAAACGACCGTACGCAATGGCATAACGTTTGATCTTCCGGTATGCCTCCTTGTCCGGTAATAAGCCAAAGGCATAAATGCCTGGCAGTGTGTTGACTTCAAGAATCCAGGGACGCCCTGCTTCGTCTAGTGCAATATCAATACCGATCTCTTTGAGCCTTGGAAATGATGTTTGCAACTGCACAGCGGTATGAATACCTAAGCGGTACAGCTCAGTACGAAGTTTTTTGAAGCCATCCTGGTGAAGATGGGGGAGTACGAGTTCTTCATACGTGGCCAATCGTCCACCACCATGAATGTTGGTGATGATTTTGCCCGGGGCAGCTACACGTCCCAAAATACCTGTTGTTTCCCAGTTGTGTTGCAGATTTTTCTGAGTTAACACACGCAAGTCAAAAGGTAATTCTCCATGCTTCATCAGCGAGATTCCCTGTTGAATGATATAATCACGTTCCTGAATGCGATCATTCAGTGCTCGTTCGAGTTCGTCTAGGGAATGAAATGATCTCTCCTCTGTACCGTATTGGAGATGATATGTTGTTGTGAGATAGGTAGCTCTGGAGATAACAGCACTTGCTTCGGGTTCATCAGGCAGGCTCCGATCATTGGTTTCTTCCGGAACCTCTGCATCTGTGGTGGAATCCTCGGAATGAACGACAGGTTCGTATAGACGGGTTGTTTTCACCCGCATGACCCCATTACCGTAAGTACCACGGTCCGGTTTGATATAGTTGGACTCAAATAACTCAGTCATTCGTTCCAGAGTTTGACGGCTATATTTTCGGGTCACTGGGATATATTCATTCACAATGCGACTGCGTTGTAACACAGCTGTTTTGGCCCATTTGCTGGAGACGCGTTGGATACCCAAGATTCATCAGTCCTTTCATGTTTTGTTCAGTTCTAAAGAGGGACAGACACGGAGAAATCAAAGGACAAGAGACGATTTCAGTGGTATAATAGAGAAATATGGCGTTTTGTGCGATGAGCTGCACAATTTGCAGTTTGGTCGTAGGACGGGAATAGCTTTAGCCTCTGTAGGCACAGTACATATGCCGTTTTTCTAGCATTGTATGTGCAATTGGGGAGGAAGGCAGGGCGTATCCCCAGACACGCAGAAGTTCCCGGAAGAAAGGCTATTGCCCAGCGGACGTTTAATTGTGTAACTTTTGTGAAAGTAATATAATAAAGAGTAGCGTTCTTGCGCGGTTTTAGCCTTGTTAGGCTTTTCACATATAATCAATTTTTTTGCATGACGGAATGGAACGTTTGTTGAAGGACAAGAAGGAGGTCCAGCATGGCGGAAGAAATGAACTCTCAGATTACAGATCGGGATATAGGCGTCGAGATGCGTGAATCGTTTATGGATTATGCGATGAGCATCATCGTTAGCCGTGCCTTACCTGACGTGCGTGATGGATTGAAGCCGGTTCACCGGCGTATTCTGTACGCGATGTCAGAGCTCGGCATGACACCCGATAAACCACATAAAAAATCAGCCAGAATCGTCGGCGAAGTTATCGGTAAGTATCACCCACACGGTGACTCTGCTGTTTACGAGACGATGGTACGGATGGCACAGGATTTCTCCCTGCGTTATATGCATGTAGATGGACATGGTAACTTTGGATCAGTCGATGGTGATATGGCCGCAGCCATGCGTTACACCGAAGCACGTTTGTCCAAGATTGCTATGGAAATGCTCAGAGATATCAACAAGGATACAATTGATTTCCAGCCGAACTATGACGGTGAAGAACATGAGCCAATCGTTCTGCCTGCTCGTTTTCCTAACTTGCTTGTCAACGGGGTCGGCGGAATCGCGGTAGGTATGGCCACCAATATTCCTCCTCATAATCTGGGTGAGGTCATTGATGGTGTACAGGCCATGATTCAAAATCCGGACATTACATCCATGGAGCTCATGGATTACATTCAAGGACCAGACTTCCCTACGTCCGGCTACATTTTGGGCCGTTCAGGCATTCGCCAGGCGTATCAGACCGGACGTGGTTCAGTAACGATGCGGGCCAAAACCAACATCGAAGAGAATAACAACAAGGCGAGAATTATCGTTACGGAGCTGCCTTATCAGGTAAACAAGGCGAGACTCGTTGAGAAAATCGCCGAGTTGGTACGTGATAAGAAGATTGATGGCATTACTGACCTTCGTGATGAGTCTGACCGTAATGGTATGCGGGTTGTAATTGAGCTTCGCAGAGACGTGAATCCGGGGGTTGTCCTGAACAACTTGTACAAACATACATCGATGCAATCCACTTTCGGTATTAACATGCTTGCGATTGTTAATAAAGAACCTAAAATCCTGAACTTGCGTGAAGTGTTGTATCACTACCTGCAGCATCAGATTGAGGTTATTCGCAGACGTACACAGTTTGAACTGAAAAAGGCTGAAGCTCGTGCACATATTCTAGAAGGTTTGCGTATTGCACTGGATCATATCGACGAGATTATTACGTTGATTCGTTCATCCAGTAATGCGGATGCAGCCAGAGAAGGTTTGATTGAGCGCTTCTCACTCAGTCACGATCAGGCTCAAGCTATTCTCGATATGCGTTTGCAACGCCTCACAGGTCTGGAACGCGAACGTATTGAAAATGAATATAACGAACTGATGGTCAAAATCAGAGAGTATCGCGAAATTCTGGCCAACGAGCACCTTGTACTTGAGATTATCAGTACAGAGCTGCAAGAAATTCGTGATCGCTTCAGCGATGATCGTCGTACGGAGATCACTGTAGGTGAAGAAAGTATTCTGGATGAGGACCTGATTCCACGTGAAGAGGTTATCATTACGATTACTCATACAGGCTACGTGAAACGTCTGCCGGTATCCACATACCGCAGCCAGAAACGTGGTGGACGTGGGGTCGTGGGTATGGATACGAAAGATACCGACTTTGTCGAGCATCTGTTTGTGACCAACTCTCACAACTACCTCATGTTCTTCACCGACAAAGGTAAAGTGTATCGTCTCAAAGCTTACGAGATTCCAGAGCTTGGACGTACCGCACGGGGAACGCCGATTATCAACCTGATCCAGATCGAGCAGGGCGAATCGGTCAATGCCGTAATTCCGGTTCAGGAATTCGAAAGTGACAGATACTTGTTCTTTGCTACCCGCCAAGGGGTTGTGAAGAAGACGCCACTTGAGGATTACACCAATATTCGCAAAGGCGGCTTGATCGGTATTTCCTTACGTGATGATGACGTTCTGATCGATGTTAAGCTGACCGATGGATTGCAAGAGATCATCATGGGTACAGCTCACGGAATGTCTATTCGATTCTCGGAAGGTAACGTACGTTCCATGGGACGTAGCGCAACCGGAGTTAAGGGGATTACATTGGATGCACAGGATGCTGTTATCGGCATGGATGTAGTTGATAAAGAGCTTGATGTTCTGATCGTTACAGCCAAAGGTTACGGTAAACGTACACCTGTCAGTGATTATCGGATGCAGACTCGTGGCGGTAAAGGGATCAAGACTATTAATGTCACAGAGAAGAACGGCTCAGTCGTCAGCCTCAAAATGGTTAAAACCGAAGAGGATCTGATGATTATCACGTCTAGCGGTACGTTGATCCGGATGAGCATGGAAGGCATATCCACTATGGGTCGATACACGCAGGGTGTGAAGCTGATTCATATTCGTGATGAGGATTCAGTGGCTACAGTCAGTCGAATTGACAAAAATGAAGAGGAACCAGACGATGAGTCGCTTGAAGGCTTGGAAGGCGAGGAGTCCCAAGCTCCAGTAGTAAGCTTGGAAGAAGGCACCGTTTCTGACGCTGACGTTAATGAAGTTGAAGGCGACGACGATTCCGGTTCGGAAGCATAAAATAGAATTTTATAAAGACCAATCTCTTGAGATTGGAAGAAGATTGTGAGGGCTCCCGGTGGGAGCCCTTTTGTTTGTATAAAGGAATCTCTTCTTTTATTCTTACGAATCTGGGATGTACAGCCTGATTCCTGAGTAATATAATGGGAAATATCATGAAAAACCGGGACTATGGTCTTGTTTGTTATTAACATAGAAGAACGATGAGTGAGGGGAATATACATGGGATTAATCACCCTGTCAGAGGTCAAACCAGGACTCAAACTTGGGAGTGATGTGCAAACACTTCGCGGCAACGTTCTGCTTCAGAAGGGAAAAGTCATTTTACCCAAGGACATGGAAGTGCTCAGAGCCTTTATGATTCAACAGGTAGATATTGAACAAGAAAGATTGGGGTCGAGTAGTACAGGCAGCAAAGGTGCATCTGTGTCAGCAGGAAGTTCTGCCAATGACAACAATGGTGAACGGGCAGGGAAGACAGGGAACGTCACTACAGCTCCTGTAGTAACGTCTTTGCAGGATGAGTATGAGAAGATGGTCGGACTAACGAAAAATGCTTTCCTGTCCTCTCTGGCGGCCGAATTACCGGTCTATGAGTTACGTACACAGTTGGAGTCTGTGTTTGCACATCTCAAACAATATAATGTGCTTACCTTCACTCCACGAGTAATACAAGAACATGATTATGTATATCACCATGCCGTACTGAGTGCAATCACATCCTATCAACTGGCACAATGGATTGATCTCCCCTCCAAGGATTGGATGCAAGTGGCCTTTGCAGGCTTGTTCCATGATATTGGTAACAACAAGGTAGATCCGCAGATTCTCCATAAACCATCCACGTTGACCGCTGCAGAGCAGGAAGAGATTCGTCAGCATACGAAATATGGGTATCAGATCCTTAAACAAGCAAAGGCCATTAATGAGGGAGCCAGGCTTGCAGCTTTGCAGCATCATGAAAAAGTGGATGGATCAGGCTACCCGTTGCAGCTTAGTGGGACGCAGATTCATATTTATGCCAAGATTGTAGCTATCGCTGATATTTTCCACGCCATGACGCTGGAGAAGATCTACCGCAAGGCTCAATCACCATACCTAGTCCTAGAACAGATCCAAAGTGAGGCATTTGGGAAGTTGGATCCTGCAATTGTAAGAGTATTTGTTCAACGGTCAACCCAGATCCATAATGGCATCCGAGTAAAACTCAGCAATAACCAGATTGGTGAGATCGTATTCTCTGATCGAGATCATCCTACACGGCCTATGGTGTCAGTAGAAGGAAACATTATTAACCTGATGCAGCAACGGCAGCTTCACATCCAAGAGGTTATCGGATAACAATAGATATTAAAGTAACTTGATGAGAGGGCCTTTCTTTTATAGAGAGGCTTTTTACGTGAGATAAATGTGGAAGTGTAGAAAAAACAGAAAGATTGTAGAGTTATATATAATTACTCGAAAAAAGACTTGCAATGTAAATCTGTACATGGTATATTCTAATTCCGGCCAAGAAAACACAGTTTACACGGTGCGGCAAGCGAATGAAATAAGCTTCGAAAGAAACTTAAAAAAAGAGCTTGCAAAGTTGGTTCGGATGTGATAAGATATAAAAGTTGCTGAGGAGAACAACGCTCGGTAACAAAATAAGTTTGATCTTTGAAAACTGAACAACGAGTGAGTAAACATTCTGCTTGCAGAATGAACGCGAAAGTTAGAGACAAGCCTTGGCTTGGATCGACTGGAGCACAAATGAGATTTTTAATCTCGTCAGATTCAAAATGAGCTTATCGCTCTTTTCAATACTTTATTGGAGAGTTTGATCCTGGCTCAGGACGAACGCTGGCGGCATGCCTAATACATGCAAGTCGAGCGGAGTTGATAGGAAGCTTGCTTCCTTGATACTTAGCGGCGGACGGGTGAGTAACACGTAGGCAACCTGCCCTCAAGTTTGGGACAACTACCGGAAACGGTAGCTAATACCGAATAATTGTTTTCTTCGCCTGAAGGAAACTGGAAAGACGGAGCAATCTGTCACTTGGGGATGGGCCTGCGGCGCATTAGCTAGTTGGTGGGGTAACGGCTCACCAAGGCGACGATGCGTAGCCGACCTGAGAGGGTGATCGGCCACACTGGGACTGAGACACGGCCCAGACTCCTACGGGAGGCAGCAG
>NZ_JBHFJH010000037.1:0-94948 GCF_057334655.1 Paenibacillus sp. AGC31 | reverse complement strand
TAAACTGTACCCTATGTAAAGGACATTTCTAAAAAAAACTATATGGCTTCAAGAAGATGATCTCTGTATTGTACAGGGGTCATCCTTTTTAGGTTCCACTGGTATCTATAGTGATTATAGTAGGTCATATAGGCTTTAACTTCACGTTTGACTTCGTCTAACGTGGCATAGCTCTTTAAGGAAGTTTCATCCTTAAAATGACAAAAAAACGACTCCTGCGGTGCGTTATCCCAACAATTTCCTCGTCTTGACATGGATTGTCCAAGCCCCATCCGTTTCACTTTCTTCTGAAAATCCGGATGAGTGTAATGCGTACCTTGATCGGAATGAATGAAGGCATTACGACTCTTCTTGAATTTGCGATTTTTCTGTAAGTGAAGCAACGTGTTTGTCGCCAGATCCATCGTCATTCGCTCCGACACATGATAAGCCAAAATTTCATTGGTGGAACTATCCTTAATGGTGGACAGATAGGCGCGTTTCCCTTGGCCGTAACTTAAGTATGTAATATCTGTTAGAAGTACTTTGCCCGGGATGCCTTGTTTGAAGTTGCGTTGTAACAGGTTAGGCATGGTTCGATGTTCATGGGTTGCCTTCATCATTCGTTTGTAGGGATTAGCTCGTCGATGAGGGCATACAATATCGTATTTTTTCATGATTCTTCGGATGCGCTTGAGATTCCAAATGATCTGAAATTGTCCTTGCAGCGTCATCTTAATGGAACGAGCGCCCTTGTTACGTTTCTTAAACTGGAAGGCTTGACGAATGTACACACCTATTTCCTCATCAACCTGTTCCTTCTTCGTGCGTCTGTGAATGGCTGAAGTGCTCCAGTATCGGTAATATCCGCTTTTGGAGACCCCAGCAGTCTCACACAGAACACTTACCATTCGCTGAAGATGGTATTTCTCAATCACGGTTCGGATTAACCTGTATCGAAGGCTAGGCGTTAGTTTTACTCGTGGTTCCACCCCCGTTCGGCCAGGCGAATCTTTTTTAAGAGTTCATTCTCTGCTTGGAGCAGGTGAATCTGCGCTTCGAGTTTCGCGTTCTTTTCTGCCAAGCTTAACTCTCGTTTTAGAGACTCTCCTGAATGTTTGCCTCGTGTATCTTGTAAGCCTATAGCCCCTTGCTCGTTGTAACTGGCTCTCCATCGGTCGGCTGCGGCTTTGACCCGAGTCATTCCAATGATCTGAACGTCAAATCCACAAGTCTCAAAGATCTCTCTAGGCAGCCTTTCTTGCTGATTTAATGTAATAAAGAGTTGTTTGAACTCGTCCGTATAAGTGATTCCCTTGGTCGAAACAGACTTCACATAGGGATTTGTAGCAAGTTGCTCTAGTTCGCTTGTTGTAAATGTTTTCTTACTCATTAATCGTTCTCCGTCCTTGTCTCGTACATGGTATATAACAAAAATACCCCATAGAGAGACTTTTTTAAAGTATCTACTCTATAGGGTACAGTTTAAAGTTACAGAGGGTTTGCCTTCTCCTTCTATATAAAGCTACTCTTAAAATTGATCCTTTGGTGCCAGCTCAATAGCAGAGCGAATGGCAGCCAGCATGCTTTTATCATCGGCGATATTTTTGCCAGCGATATCGAAGGCCGTACCGTGGTCAACGGATGTACGGATGATGCCACCTTTCAGGCCAACGGTGATGTTCACGCCTTCCTCGATGCCCATTACCTTGATCGGCGCATGGCCTTGGTCGTGGTAGCAGGCTACAACGATATCGAAGTCACCGCGACCAGCGCGGAAGAAGAGTGTGTCCGCCGGCAGTGGACCAACGACGTTAATGCCTTCCTGCTGCGCACGCTCAATGCCGGGCTGCAGTTTCTCTTCTTCTTCACCGTTACCGAACAAGCCGTTCTCTCCGGCATGAGGGTTGATTCCGCATACGGCAACGCGCGGATTCTCAAAGCCTGCTTTTTTCAACGTATCATGAGCAAGCTTCACAACGGTGTAGGTTCTTTCCGGGTTAATACTTGCAATGGCATCGATCAGACCCATGTGTGTTGTCAGGTGAATAACGCGCAGATTAGGCGTGGTCAGCATCATCGAGAAGTCCTGCGTATCCGTCAGGTCTGCCAAAATCTCGGTGTGCCCCGGATACAGGTGCCCACCCTGATGCAGAGCTTCTTTGTTCAAAGGCGCGGTGCAGATGGAGTGAATCTGCTGTTTTTTGGCAAGATCAATGGCTTTGGCGAGAAACTGGAATGCTGCATCCCCAGCCACGGCAGATACTTTACCATATTCCAGATCCGCAGGAACAAGGTTCAGATCAATCACATCCACAGTACCGAATTCATACTTGGCTTCAGAAGGCTCTTGAATCGCATTAACGTTTAGACTTGAGCCGATGACAGGCAACACACGCTCCAGAATCTTCGCATCACCGATAACGAGTGGATTGCACTGATCGTACATTTCTTGATGACCCAGTGCTTTCATAATAATCTCCGGTCCAATACCTGCTGCGTCGCCCATCGTAATTCCAATTGTAGGTTTCATACGAGAATACCCCCCTTTAATTTTTGAATCGCATGGATAAAGACATCGGGTTTACCGAATCCGCCTGCTTTGGTAATCACATGCAGATCATCAATCCCGATAAACTTGGAGATCGGCACACCGATTTCAAGCTCATCCAGCAGCTCGAAGCCGCTAATATTCCATTTCAGACAGATTTGCTTAGCTGTATCACCGCCGGTCATGGATACCCCTTTGAAAAGTCCCTCTTCCAGCAGTCTGGCACAGATCTCACCCATCGCAAGTACAATCTCGTTGCTGACTTCCGTGTGATTGAGACCACGAATTTCGCCCGTTGCCCGTGCCAGTTCGATATCCACCTGTTCAGCGGTGGAGTAGAGGACAACATCTTGTCCTTCCAGCGCTTTGTCTCGGACCTCGTTATAGACACGTTCCATCTCTTCAGCGCGGTCTGCGGTTGCGGATACCGCTTTGAAGGAATGGAAGGAGACTGACGCCACGCGGGAGTTGCGCATCAATCGATGCAGCTGCTCGCGGGAGTTTTTGTTCACGCTGCCAACCACCGTTAGAATTGGACCGGAATTCTCCGGGATCTCAAGTGACGCAGCCCTGGATTCCAATTCGTAATGTGCGGGCAGGTAATTGGCAATGCCCGCCGAACCTGCCCAAGTAAAGGTATACTCCAACTCGCGAGTCATCTGCAGAATCAGTTCCAGATGTCTTTCTTCGGTGGAGTCCACCATTACATACGGGATATTATTTGTTTTCAACTGTTCTAGCTTGGTGCGAATATGATTCTGCCCGGCTTCCAGATCGGCGACGGTGATCTCGCCAACTTCGTACTTGGTCTGTTGTTTCAACAAGTCCGGAAGGTAGGAAGTCGTTACAGGTGTCTTCGGATCATGGGCAATTTCAGTATCTGCCAGCGGAACGCCGTTCAGGTAATGAATTCCTTCCAATATCGTCCGGTTATTCTTTGGATATCCCGGTGCAATCATCATAAAGTCCGGCTTTACGACATCATATACAGCATCAATCTCGATACCGATATTACCGCGCATGGTGGAGTCCATTTTTTTGAAAATCGTCTCAAATCCGTTGTTCGTCAGCAATTCAGCAGCCCGATATACACGGTCATACGCTTCCTGCGAGGATATGGAACGACTATCAGTATCAAAGACAACGGCATCGTAACGTGTAAGAGGGCCTTCATCCATATTAAAAAGAACACTGGTCTTCAAGCCATGACGGGCAAGCTGCACCCCGCTGTCATTGGCACCGGTCAAATCATCTGCAATAATGGCTAATTTCATGCAGTCATCCCTCCTTGTAAACACAATTTAATAAAAAGTCCGTTCAGATCATCCATTAAGCACAGATTAAGCACATTAAATCAGTTGATACCCATTTATGTGGTTGGTCGTTGATTGTATTTCTCGACTCCTCCTGATTTCTCCAGTCGTTTGGAGAGGAACCCGATGAAGATCGGCAACAGGATGGCTGTTGTTACAACGCTCGCTGCAATTTGCACCGTAGCAATCTCGGCAATCGGGCCAAATGAAGCATTAGCAGCCACGATGGCAGCAGGTGTACCTACGGCATTCCCGGCTGTTGAACCTTCGGAAGCACCAACGATGGGATTCCAGCCGATGGCTTTAAAGAGCAGAAATCCAATTCCACCTGTGAGAAGAACAGTCAGAACGCCAAGCATAATTCCACCAAGTCCACCTTGGATGATCGACGAGAAGTTGATTCCCATACCCAGTGAGAAGGCAAAGAACGGAACAAGTTTGTCGCTGCCTTTGTGCAGCCACTCCGCAAGATTGCGGTCCAGATTACCAATAATGACACCAACGATGAGCGGAAGCAATACAGCAACGAATGCCATAGGAGAGAACATGCCGTTGGCAAAGCCCATCGCACCGAAGATGGAGAGCGCTACCATGGTTAGGAATGGACCATCGCTGAGTGCGAGAAATGGATAGGCTGCTTTGTCATCTTCTTTGCCGTATTGACCAGCGAGTGCAATGTACAAACCGCCGTTCGAGTTGGTCATTGCTGCAATAATGGCCAGTGGGGCAAGACCCAGGAATAATCCACTTGAATCAGCAAATAGAATGGCAACGAGACCGAGTGCTGCACCGATCGCCCACTTGACGACCAGCAAGGTAACGCCCTTGCCGACGGATGAGCCCGCTGTTTTGAACGTAATCTGTGTACCCGCAATCAATAGGAACAGCGCGATCAACGTACTGGAACTGTTAACGAAGAGAGCTTCCGTGAATCCACCGATGCGCAGGGCATTCGGGAAGAATGTATTGATGGTTGCACCAAGTAACAGGGGAACGACCATCATACCGCCAGGGATGCGATCTAAAGTTGCTTTAATGTTCATAGTAGTAGCTCCTTATGAAGTAATCGTTTTTATGAAGCGCTTGCAGGGATTATATTATCCCATATCGTTTAATATAGCAACAATAAATTATTGTTAATTTTAAATACTTGGTTAACTGTTTAAAAATGCAACACATAGAAGCGATAAAAAAGACGCAAACTTAAAGTTAATCTTTAAGTTTACGCCATAATGTGGCCCGGTTAATCCCCAGACGCTCTGCTGCCTTCGATTGATTGTTATTTTCCTCCTGAAGCACGAACTGAATAACTTCTTTCTCAATCTCCTTCAGCGTACCGTTCAACTTCATTGGGCTTGAAGAAGGTTGCTGATCCAGCAAGCGGGACAAGGTAGCCGTGGTAATTACATAATCCTGTTCATTGAGTGCAGCCTGCTTGATCAGGTGTTTCAACTGGTTGACGTTCATATTCGTGATCTGATCCCGGATCAGCTGGAGTGCATCTTCTTTTATCCTCACCGCAGTAGTTCCGTATTTCTGGTAGTAATCTGTAAGGAAGTGCTGCATCAGTGGGGCCAGATCCTCCGGTCTATCCGCAAGATTTGGCATCATGATTGTATTAAGCTCAAGATCAAGTGACCACTGCGGGTTTAATATCTGTTCCCCGAGTATAAACACCCCTATCTGGTTTTGAAGGCAACTTTGGATAAAGGCGAGCAACTCCGGATCTTCCATACGTGTTTCCATGTGGTTAATCTCTACATTTCTAACCTTGGCGAGTGGTATCTTGTGCAAATGACCGGGCGGAACTTGCGTGAGATCCATCTGTAATAACAGTCCGCCACCGGAGTAAATCTGATGAATATGTTTGACCAGAAAAGATTTACCGGAATCCGCTTCACCCCGCAGATAGATCGGTTCATGATTCTCGTAAAGTGCTCGGATGTTCTTCAATACCGCCTGCATGGCAGGGGAATCAGCAACAATGGGCTCCATCGATGCATCCGTAAAAGTTGTTATGCCGAATTGTGCAAAAGCATAGGGTTGTCCTTTTTCCAGCATATATACCTTGTAGTTCTTGTTGTCCAGGGTCGATTCATAGGCGTTAACCGTGAGCTGGTAATCGTCCACCATGAACACATTTTGGATCTGGGATTGATGGAAATCCAGGCTGGTGTTGGTCAGATATATGTGATTATCGGTCAGCGGATTTTTCTCAAAATCGGTCAGATTCTCGAATACAACTTCATTTCGTTCATTTAAAATAAGTAAATTGGGATGTTCCCGTGTAACCAGGTCATTCAGGATGATCGATATCGCATGATTTTTGCTCAAATAACGGTAGACCAGCTGTGCATCTTCCATCGCTCTAAGGATGGATTCCTGGCCCGATTGGATTAACAATCCTTCCAGACCATAGGTCTTCGCGGTGTTGACGGTGATCACATCTCCGACAATCTGTCGGTACCCGGAAGCTTTCAACTCCAAGAGTAATCGTGCCACATCTTCCGAGCTATGTATGGTATAGACCTTGAGAGGCAGATCCATCAGATCGATAATCGATTGTGCACCAGAGGTGATGTTGGAGAAGCCAACAATGGCTGTTTGGCCGTTAAACTGGCTTGCCAGGGTAAGTGAACGAATCATATCATAGCCCGATAACTGCACATCAATGACGGGAATGGTCACTGCTTTTTTAATGAGTTGGGCGGTTCCGCCGCGGCTGATGATAATCTCTGCACCGTTTTTCTCAGCTTGAGTTGCTAATTCCACACCGTTCGCCAAGTCGCCCACGTCCGTCTGAATGGTTAACTGGGGAAAACGAGGAATGCACTCTTGTATAATAGGAATCATCGATTCGTAGGGAGCAATAAAGTGAACTCGTGTACGCATAATTTTCCTGCCTTTATAGAAAACTTTGATCCCCTTATTATAGCCAACTTGCGAAGGAATGGCACCTATGGGGAAAGCAGCCCTGTTGTGTCTGCAAAATGCCCGTGTGATATGCATCCATAACTCTCCGAGTGGAATGTGATGAAGTACACTGAATCGAATTGTTATCTATTTCAAAATTAATGCATAATTGCACATGATAAGTGCGGAGAAGTGAGGAGATTTCATATGGGAGACATTCATAAAGTGGCTGAGCCGGATCACATCATTAAGGATGTTGTCGGGAAGTTCCCGTGCAGGGTGCTCTGGAGTGAGGGCCGTCCATGTCTGGAGTATCAGAGGGAAGAGGATGTGGCGTTAATAACCGAGTACGTCCGCATTACATACAACGTTGAGCTATTGGATGTGTTTTTTACAGCGGTGGAGAACCTTTCGGTTGAAACATAGTTAGGAGGGAGTTGTGGAGTGCGAGAAAAGGATTAAAACCCATAATACCGATCCAGATCCGATCGCAGATGAAAGTATGCAATTCATTAACGAACTGGGATTGAGGAAGATAAGGCGACACTATAAGTGCTCGTCTTTTCTTATATTGCGTTGTTATAATACGGATTTGGATCGTTGTAACTCCACATGCCATCGTGAAATGTGAAACGTATGTGGGCGTATTCATGTATTATAGTATACATATGAACTTTTCGGAGGAGGAACAAGTAATGGGAATCTTATCGAGGTTTAGAGACGTGATGAAGGCGAATGTGAACCACATGTTGTCTCGGGCGGAAGACCCGGAGAAGAGTGTGAATGAATATATGCGAAGCCTGAGCAGTGATCTGGGTCAGGTGAAGGCTGAAACGGCAGCGGTGCTGTCGGATGAGAGCCGGGCGAAGCGAGCATTGGATGAGTGCAGCGCCGAGGTCAAGAAGTTACAGCGGTATGCGGAAAAATCGGCAGAGTCGGGAGACGAAGATAAGGCACGCGGTTTTCTGGAGAAGAAAGTGAAGCTGGCTGACAAATTGAACGAATTACAGGTTGCCTATGAACGTGCTTCTGCCAAAGCGAAGATGATGAAGCATATGAATGATAAATTGGTTGCAGATCTGGGACAACTGGAAGCAAGGCATGCAGAACTGAAAGGTCGAATGGCAGATGCGAAGGCACAGCAACAGACTAATGAACGGAATGCATCTGCGGGCAGAGCTGATGCTGCATTGAAGGCCATGGAAGACAAGGCGAATCAGGCGCTGAACGAAGCAGAGGCTTTGGCAGAACTTCGTGCTGGGGCACAGGAAGATGATTTGGACGAATTAATTGCCCAGTTGGAGAGGGACATGAACGCAGATGCGGGTAATAATGAAAATGCGTCGCCAAGTGCGGAGGAAGAACTCGCAGCGATTCAGGAAAAGCTGAAGAACGGAATTTAACATATAGACTACAACGTAGAGGGCAGAAATAAGCTGAGGAAGCGGAGCGTGCGCCTTTATCACCGGATTTTACCCTTACAAAGGGTAATCAAAAAAATTCGGGGATAAGAGCGATCGGAAGCTTGTTCTGCCAGCGAAGTTATACAGTGTCAATTAGAATTATATTTCGTTAACATTGAGGTGAGCAGATGCCGGTTATTGAATATAAATGTCCAAACTGCGGCAGTGGCATGATCTTTGACAGTGTGTCAGGTGCATTATCCTGTCCCAGCTGCGGCCGTCAGGACAACATAGAGCAGATCCCCGATCCCTTGAAGAGACAAGTATTCACCGAGAATGAGGTCAAGGAATACCACTGTAACAGCTGTGGAGCTGACATCGTGACGGAGCCGGAGACTAGTGCGACGACATGCAGTTTCTGCGGTGCAGCGGTTGTACTCAGTGATCGGCTGACGGGCAATCTGGCCCCCGCGATGGTGATTCCCTTTTCGATCAACAAGGATCAAGCCAAGCAGGCTTTCAAAAAGTGGTGCAAAAATGGCCTCTTAACGCCAAGTGGCTTCATGTCCGCTGATCGGATTCAAAGCATTACCGGCATGTACGTGCCGTTCTGGTTGTATGAGTTACATAACAAAATCGAAGTGCATGGGCGTGGCACCAAGGTCAGATCCTACACCCAGGGCGATTACCATTACACGGAAACACAGCATTTCGATATATACCGCCGGATTCGGCTGAATTACGTGAACCTGCCCATCGATGCATCGGAGAAAATGAAGGATGAACTGATGGATAAGCTCGAGCCTTTTCCATATAATCAGTTGAAATTGTTCAAGACACCGTATCTGGCGGGGTACATTGCGGAAAAATACAGTTATACGGACGAGGAACTTTTCCCACGGGCCAAGGATAAAACGAGATCGTACATCGACTCTTATATTGCTTCAACCGTATCCGGTTATAGCAGTGTGAGCTACACGGACAAACAGATTGATACCACACTCAAAAATGCGGATTATGTGCTACTCCCGGTGTGGATGGTCAACTATGACTTCAATCGGGCACAGTATACCTTTGCCATGAATGGTCAGACAGGGAAAGTGGTCGGGAAACCACCGATCAGCAAAGCCAAAGTGGCCGGATGGTTCGCAGGAGTCTCTGCGGTCTCGTTGCTGTCACTGAAGCTGGTTTCCTGGATGATGGGAGGTGGATTCTTATGAGAAAAAGAACCCCTCTGGCCGTGATGGCTGCGCTCATTTTACTTATGATCACCCTTGTCGCTCCGTTGATTCCCATGTCATCGGCATCCGCAGCGGAGAACAAGAATCTCATCTACGATGAGGCCAACCTGCTGAGTGAGCAGGAGATAAGTGAATTGAATCTACTTGCGAATCAGTATGGCGCGGAACGGCAGACGGACTTTGTAATTTTGACAACAAATAATGTTGAGAATCAGGATGTTATGCTCTTAACAGAAGATTTTTATGATGAGCAGGGATTAGGTTACGATAAGAAATTTGGTAATGCTGTCATATTGACGATGGATATGAATAATCGTGAAGTGTATCTGGCTGGATTTTACAAGGCAAAAGAATATCTGAGCGATCAGCGGCTTGATGCTATCCGTACCCGAATTACCTCTGAATTGTCCAGTGGGGATTATAAACTCGCATTTGAGAAATATATTGAGCTCTCTTACAAATATATGGGGTATGAACCCGGTGTGAATCCGAACAATATTTTGTTTAACGGTTGGTTTCAGTTGGGAGTGTCTGTGGTTCTTGGCGGTATTGTTGTTGGTATGATGACCTATCGTTCCGGGGGACGTGTCACGGTCAATCGTGCAACGTATGAGGATTCAAGCAATTCCAGTGTAATTGATCGTCAGGATCGTTATATCCGCACAACCGTAACCAAGCGCAAGATCGAGAAGAACAATAACAACGGTGGTGGAGGAGGAGGCGGGGGTACCTCCCGAGGCGGTCATTCACACAGTGGAAGTAGAGGTTCGTTCTAGTCACTACTGAGTATGCGGATTTTTTAATTAGAAGGGATGGGAATTAGTATGGGATTTTTCAGAAATCAGTTTTCGAATGTGGTGGAATGGGAAGAGTTCAGAGATGACATGATATTTTGGAAGTGGAGTAACCGGGAGATCAAGAAGGGGAGTAAATTGATCATCCGTTCGGGTCAGGACGCTATTTTCCTGAATAACGGTAAAGTGGAAGGCATTTTCGAGGACGAAGGATCATTTAATATCGATTCCGAGATCATTCCGTTTCTTTCTACATTAAAAGGATTCAAATTCGGATTCAACAGCGGCATGCGGGTCGAAGTCTTGTTTGTAAATACAAAAGAGTTCACCGTGCGCTGGGGCACGCAAAGTCCGGTGTTGATTCCAACACCACAGCTCCCGGGCGGGATGCCGATTCGGGCCAACGGTACATTTAATTTTAAAGTAAGTGACTATGTAACCCTGATCGATAAGATTGCAGGCATCAAGCAGAGTTATCTGGTGGAGGATGTCAAAATCCGAATCACTTCTGTGCTGGATCAGCTTCTAATGAAGTGGATTAGCCGCGAAGGGAAGGATATGTTCAACCTGCAGGCCAATGCATCGGATATTGCCAAAGGTATTCAGGAAGATCTGGATATGCAGATGATGGATATCGGCATTGGGATTACCGGTTTCCAGGTGATGAGCTTCAATTATCCAAAAGAGATTCAGGATATGATTACAAAGACCGCTTCGCATGAGATGATTGGTAATCTGCAAAAGTATCAACAGGTCAGCATGACAGACGGCATCTCATCCGGTAAAGTACAAGGCGGCGGCGCGGCTTCGGATATGGCGGGCATGATGATGGGCATGAACATGGCCAATGAAATGATGAAGAACATGAACCAGAATCAAGGCCAAAACCAGAACAATAATTCCAATTCGTCTCAGAATCAAAATAACGACCAGAAACCAGCGGGAAATAGCAACGGTGATTCAGGGAACTCTTCATCTACAGAAGGCAACAAGAAGCCAAACTTCTGCCCGAACTGTGGAGCCAAAAATGAAGGAGCCAACTTCTGTCCGAATTGTGGTCAAAAGCTGGGCTAATTAAATCAATATATGAAGGGCGAGGTTCGTAGTAAGTGAATTACTGCGGAGCTAGCCTTTTTTGTTTTTGAATTCATAGTTAAAGCAAAATGGCGTAGAGCAGAGGAACGGGTTCAATTATTTTAGTTTGTATAAAAGTGTTGACAACCGATCACAAATCATTTATCTTTAACTTAAGATATTTAATTTAAATATAAATAACACCAAAACAAATATCTTTAATCCATTACACAAGGAGAGATCAAGATGATGATCCCAACATTGACCAGAATAAATGAACTTTCAAGAAAAGCCAAAGAGGGCGGATTGACGGAGATGGAGAAAGAGGAACAGGTTCGTCTTCGCCAGGAATATCTGCAAACTTTTCGTGGTTCGGTCAACGACATTCTGCTGAATGCAACCATCTATGATCCAAACGGCGATGACGTGACTCCTGATAAATTAAAACAAAAACAGGCCAATCAAAATAACAACTTGAGTATAATTCGCTAGATCATATATCTTAATTTAAAGATAATACAAACTTACTATAAATCACTTACCAAACCAAGGAGGAATTAATCATGACTATTCAAACAGCAGGTATTCACCATATTACAGCTTTCGCAGGAGATCCACAGGCCAACGTTGATTTTTATGCCGGAGTTCTGGGACTTCGTCTCGTGAAAAAAACAATCAACTTCGATGCACCTGATGTATATCATCTGTATTTTGGCGATGAACACGGAAGCCCAGGTACCATCATTACCTTCTTCCCATCGGCTGGATCACCACGGGGCAAAATTGGCGGAGGTCAGGTCGGCATCACTTCCTATGTCATTCCTCCTGGGTCGATTGGCTTCTGGCAGAATCGGCTGGAACAGTATAACATTGAGGTAACCAAAACAAGTCGCTTCAATGAAGACCTGCTTCAATTCGAAGATGGCGAAGGCCTGCGGCTTGAGCTTGTTGAACGGGAAGAGGGAGCAACCAGCACTTGGGCGCACGAAGGCATTCCAACAGATAAAGCGATCAAAGGCTTCGGTGGTGCTGTCCTGTTCAGTGTTAACCCGCAAAGAACGATGGATGCTCTTGAGAAAATTTTGGGATTTGTCAGAGTGAGTGAAAATGAAGATTATGCTCGTTTCCAGTCCAGCGGGGATATCGGTAATGTCGTAGATGTTCCAATGACCCGTATGGCTCTGGGTATGGGCGGCGCAGGAACCGTGCACCATATTGCATGGCGCGCCAAAGACGATGAAGAGCATGCACAGTGGAGCGAAGCTGTACGTGATTACGGGTACCAACCGACTCCAGTTCGGGATCGTCAGTACTTTAACGCAATCTACTTCAGAGAAGCTGGTGGCATTCTGTTTGAAATTGCTACAGATCCTCCGGGCTTTGCCAAAGATGAACCTGCTGATTCGCTTGGACAAAAATTGATGTTGCCTGAGTGGTTCGAGAAATACCGCCCTCAAATTGAGGACAATCTGCAACCGATCGAGGTAAGAACACTCGTACCTGCTACAGTACAATGAAGTAAGGTAGATGGCGCTCAGAGTTTTTCCTCTGGGCGCGTCACCAGGTCAGCGGGAAGGTAACTGAGTTAGCAACAGGCGTGTATTATGAGAAAAACCAAAGGAGCAACGAAGGATGATGGAGAAAAAGGTTACCTGGCTGGAGCTGTTTTACGATCTGCTCTTCGTAGCAGCGGTCGCCAAAGCGGGTCATGTCTTGTTACATGCCGAACATGGAGTAATTACGTTTGAATATTTAATGAAGTTTGTGCTTATTTTTATCCCTGTTTGGTGGGCATGGGTCGGTCAGACCTTGTTTATTAACCGCTATGGTCAAGACATCCTGATCCATCGAATATTCCTCATCCTTCAGCTTCTGTCCGTTATGGTCATGACGGCGAGCCTTTCTACTCATTTTGACCAATACTACCTGTCCTTCTTCGTTGGATATATCGGTTCACGGGCATTTACGGCGATTCAGTATCTGACGGTTCACAAGTCGAAAAGCGAGCATCAGCAGCAAGCCGCTCGTTACTTGGGTATCTGTTTCCTCATTGGCATCTTGATCTCATCAGGTTCATTGTTCTTCGATTCCTGGTTACGCTACTTGATTTTGTATGTGGGGATTGCCGTGGATATTGTACTTCCGTTGATTGGACGTAAAAACTTGGTGAAAGTGCCCGTTCAGACCCATCACTTGTTGGAACGTTTCGCACTCTTTACACTTATCCTGCTTGGTGAATCGGTGGTAAGCATTATCGCTGTGCTGCAAGCAGATCATTGGGATATGAAATCCATCCTGTTTGCCGCCTTTACGTCCATCTTTGTCATTGCGATGTGGTGGCAGTACTTCGACAACGTGGAGAAAAAGGTCAGCAAAGAGATTCAGACTGCCGGGCAAGCGATCATATACGGCCATCTGTTCATCTACATCTCCATGAGCATGATCGCTGCTTCAATTCAGCTGTTATATCAGAATCAGTTAAACTATGTGTTCATGCTAGGGTTTGTGTTTGGATCAACGCTGCTATATTTCTTGTCGACCTCACTTGTGTTCCACCGTTACAGACACGCACATCTACGACTCCGGCCACGTCATCTGGCAGTGATGGTAGGGTTGCTGGTGGCATTTGTCCTTGTTGATCTGATCTATCGGGTTCCGGGTTATGTCATCATGGGCGAAGAGATGTTATTCTTCCTGGTGTATGCGAAACTTACAACTTGAAATAGTGATCTAAAATCAAGAAAAGTCACGGACAACAGGCGTCCGTGGCTTTTTATTATGCCGCTAATCCTAGACATTTTTTAATAATATAAATAAAGCACAAATCTAATTTAATTTCTCCTATAGAATCTGTTAATATGAGACTATGTACAAGTGAATCTACCAGATCATAGAATATCTTTTATATCAAATGAGTGCACGTTTTGTTAGTTCATTTTATATATAGCGATTCGTAGATATGGGGATGACAATCAGGAGGGAAATCATTGAGCACACATCAAATCGGAGTTCCATTGGAAGGGTTTGCAGAGTTTAGTCGTACGGTTGCCGCTGAAGGAGCCGTTTTACTCAGAAATGAAGGCCAAGTGCTTCCACTTCGTGAAAACGAAAACGTTTCAGTTTTTGGACGGATTCAAGTAAATTATTATCGTAGTGGTACAGGTTCAGGCGGTAGTGTACATGTGGCCTACACAACGAATCTATTAGATGGTCTTCGCAGCAAAAAGAATATTACTGTTAATGAAGAGCTGGCAACTGTCTATGAGAAGTGGATTGAGGAAAATCCATTTGATGATGGCGGAAAAGTATGGGCGGCCGAGCCATGGAATCAGAAGGAAATGCCTTTGACGGATGAACTTGTTGCACAGGCTAGAAGCAAA
This sequence comes from Paenibacillus sp. AGC31, assembly GCF_057334655.1. Classification (NCBI taxonomy): domain Bacteria; kingdom Bacillati; phylum Bacillota; class Bacilli; order Caryophanales; family Paenibacillaceae; genus Paenibacillus; species Paenibacillus sp. AGC31. The sequence continues at coordinate 80,300 of NZ_JBHFJH010000037.1, read as the reverse complement.
TCCAGCAAAGCCATTATCGTTATTGGACGTACAGCAGGAGAAGACCAGGATAATGCGGATGCGCCAGGAAGTTACCAACTAACAGAAGATGAGAAAGCGATGTTGAAGCAAGTTACTTCGCAATTTGAACACACAATCGTTGTGTTGAATGTCTCAAATATCATCGACATGAGCTGGTTAAACGAAACGTATCTACATCCGATCCAAGGTGTAATTTACTCCTGGCATGGCGGTATGGAGGGTGGCAACGCGATTGCCGATGTGCTGGCGGGGGACGTTACACCAAGCGGTAAACTGACAGATACGATTGCATATTCCATCGAAGATTATCCTTCGACAAGCAACTACGGCAATGAGTTTAAGAACCTGTATCAGGAAGATATCTATGTAGGTTATCGTTATTTCGAAACGTTTCGACCTGAGCGCGTTCAGTTTGAATTCGGTTACGGCCTGTCTTATACGACGTTTTTGACCCAGCATGAAGAAGCAAAATCCGTGTCCAAAGACGGCGAAGCCTACATTGAAGTTCGTGTCAATGTGACCAACTCAGGTACAACATATGCGGGCAAAGAGGTTGTGCAAGTTTATTATGAAGCACCACAAGGCAAACTGGGACAACCGTTGAAGGCTTTGGTGGCTTTTGGAAAAACAGGATTGTTGCAGCCGGGCGAGTCAGAAATTCTGACGATCAGCTTCCCGATCTATGCCATGGCATCTTACGATGATGCAGGTGTTACAGGTCTTGCTTCCGCGTACGTATTGGAAGAAGGCACATACCGACTGCATGTAGGAACCAGTGTGAAACAAGCGCAACATATCAGCATTGATGGCCAAGATGGCTATATTATTGAATCTCTTCAATTGGTGGAGCAACTGCAAGAAGCGATGGCCCCAACTGAAGATTTTACACGGATGAAACCAGGTGCGCGCAAGGAAGATGGATCTTATGAACTGACTTATGCAGAAGTACCGAAACGTAAGATATCCATGGCGAACCGGATTGAGCAGAATCTCCCGCAAACGCTGGAGCAGACGGGCAACCAAGGCCACAAGCTAAGTGACGTTAAGGCTGGCAAAGTGAGTCTGGAAACCTTCATCGCTCAACTGAGTGATCAGGATCTGGCGGCGATTGTCCGTGGTGAAGGCATGAGCAGTCCGCTCGTTACTTCGGGGACGGCATCTGCATTTGGTGGTGTCAGCGACAGCCTGTTTAACTACGGTATTCCGGTAGCATGTACGGCAGATGGCCCGTCTGGTATTCGTATGGATAGTGGAGAGAAGGCAACACAGGTATCCATCGGTACGTTGCTTGCGGCGACATGGAACAAGGATCTTGTTGAAGAGTTGTATGTGATGGAAGGACAGGAATTGCTGAGAAATCAGGTGGATACCCTGCTCGGACCTGGACTCAATATCCGCCGGAGCCCGCTTAATGGCCGGAACTTTGAGTACTTCTCCGAAGATCCACTGATCTCGGGTGTATTTGCCGCATCATGTACGAAAGGTATCATGAAGGGTGGTTCCAATGCCACACTGAAACACTTTGCCTGCAACAATCAGGAGAAACACCGCAGTAAAGTAGATGCTGTTGTCTCTGAGCGTGCACTGCGTGAAATTTACCTGAAAGGGTTCGAAATCGCTGTAAAAGAAGGCGGAGCGAACTCCATCATGACTTCCTACAACCCGGTTAACGGGCACTGGGCGGCATCCAATTACGACCTGAATACGACGATCCTGCGCGGCGAATGGAATTTCGAGGGTATCGTAATGACTGACTGGTGGGCGATTATGAACGATGTGACTGAAGGTGGAGAGGCTGATCGCAAATACACCAACTGGATGATTCGTGCGCAGAATGATCTCTACATGGTTGTACCGAACTACGGCGCAGAGATTAATGGCTGGGACGATAACACGATTGAATCTTTGGAAAATGGAACACTTACGCGCGGAGAACTGCAACGTTCCGCGATTAATATCTGCAAGTTCATCATGAATGCACCGGTTTCATCCCGCAAACATGAGATTGTAGAGAATATCGCTTCTTTCCAAGCGAATGCATCCCTATCTGCTGCACAAGCTCAAGATCTGGTTGAGAACGCACAGGTGAAACCTGCAGTAGCTGAACCCGTCTACATGAAAGTGGACGAGGCAGGTCATTATCGGATTATCGTACAGATCATGTCCCCTGAGCCGGAACTCGCTCAAAGTGCATGTAACCTGCTCCTGAATGACCAGTTGGTAACCACCATTCAAACGAATGGTACGGAAGGCAAATGGATCAGACAGAAACTTGTCAAAGTAGATCTTGAAGCAGGACTGTATGAATTGAAACTGGACTTCACGAAACCAGGGCTCCAGATTGACTGGATCGAATTCAAACAGGTGTAGAAGATAATCGGAAATATCAGGTGACAAGAGCGATCGAAAGGTTGTTCTGTCATTCAAAATAGAATACGTTGGCATATGACAAAGGACACTGTACTCGGGTGTCCTTTGTTGTAACACAGAATAGCTACTGTTATGATAGTGTTATGAGATTCGTAGTTCTGAACAATGGGGTCAGGGGTGTTGCGAGGAATGAGAAATTATAATTTTTTGAGTCCAATCCTGCTGGTTGTGGTGGCGCTGATTGTGAGAGGCCTGGTGACTAACCTGGGAGTTCTTTTCGGACTATCACAAGAAGTGGCGAGTAATATTGCCATGATAGCCATGATCATTGCGGCACTGATCATGTTTAATCGAATGACGAAGGCTCGGCGTAGAAAATAGAAAAAGCTCGGATAACCAGGAGGTTATCCAAAACACGAAGACACCCTCCGGGTGTCTTTTTTTTGTATTGACGTTCTGATCCTAACGTTTTAGACTATTGCTAATAAATAATAACACTATAAATAACAAAAATAACAAAATTCATTAGATAAAGTGATGAAATCCGTTGCGCTCTCTATTTGCTAGCCCATTCCGGTCCCCAAAGGAGAATCCAATCATGAAGATCATTGCCGACAAATCATATATCGTTCAGGAAGGTCAGTCTATTCGGATTGCGTTCCGGGAAGCTGACCGTCGCCCTAATGATGAAGAAGGACCGCAGGAGCGCTGATGATGCGTTCAGTCGGTCCTTATGTCATGAAGCAGGCTGTGTGCAGTTCGAGTGATGTCTATCAATACTGGTTAACGTTGCGAGGGTTGGGTGAGAATACGGGATTGCAATCTCGGAAGTATCTACTTACGACATAATGTCCTGCTGATGATCACCTTAATACGCTGTAATATTCAACGATGAAGTGAAGGGAGCTACATTATGGAAAGACAGCCTGTATTGGAAGTCATTGCTGTGAATGTGGAAGATGCCAAGGCAGCTGAGGAGGGAGGGGCTGATCGGATTGAGCTGGTGTCTGCGATGTCCGAAGGAGGGCTTACCCCCAGTTATGGTGTCATGAAGCAAGTACTGTCTCAAGTCTCCATCCCAGTGTATGTCATGATCCGTCCGCATAGCCGCTCGTTCCGCTATAGCGCAGATGACATCCACGCCATGACCAGGGATGTACGCGTGGCGAGGGAACTTGGAGCCGCTGGCATCGTGATCGGCGCTCTTACAGGAGCTGGTGAAGTCGACCTCATATCTTTGCAATTATGTATGGCCGAAGCTCAGGGTTTGGGCGTTACGTTTCATCGTGCAATTGATGTGAGCACAAGCCTGACTGAGGCGCTCAAGACCATTAACACATTGGGCAATGTGGAGCGTGTGCTTACATCGGGAGGAAAACGGACAGCGCCTGAAGCGATGCTAGAACTGAAACAACTCCAGCAATTGGGGCAAACCTTGAACATCGCTGTCATGGCAGGGTCGGGGGTCACCATAGAGCGGATTCAAAAGCTAGTGAGTCAGACGGGTATCACGGAAATCCATATGGGATCAGGCGTGAGGTACAAAGGCAGCTTTAATTATCCCATTGATCCACATTTGGTTGCAGAAGCCAAGCAGAAGTTATTGCTTGCATCACAGCCGTTCATGGACAGTAGTGCACTGAGTGGCGGTACGAGCAAGGGTGGTCCAATGATATAGGGATGCGCTAAATAAAAGGAGTGATACGCCATGAATTATGAACTGCAACCAGCCGAATGGATTAAGTCCGCAGCACAGGTCAGCCCATCCGAACGCCAGCTGAGATGGCAGGAGATGGAGTTCTACGCGTTTATTCATTTTACGGTAAATACATTTACGGATCAGGAATGGGGCACTGGGGAGGAAGACCCGGCTATCTTCAATCCTTCTGAACTGAGCGCAACGCAATGGGTGCAGGCGTGCAAGGCTGCGGGGATGAAGGGGCTGATTCTGACATGTAAGCATCATGATGGATTTTGTTTGTGGCCCAGTCAGTTTACAGCGCATACGGTTGCGGCTAGTCCGTGGAGGAACGGTACGGGGGATTTGGTTCGGGAAGTCGCCGATGCCTGCCGTGAGGGTGGATTGAAGTTTGGCGTGTACCTGTCTCCTTGGGATCGGCATGAAGCCACTTATGGGGATTCCGAGAGGTATAACGAGTTTTTCCTCCATCAGTTGCGCGAGCTACTCACGAATTATAGCGACATTTTCTGTGTATGGTTCGATGGTGCATGTGGTGAGGGTCCGAATGGAAAAAGGCAGGTCTATGACTGGGACGCCTATTATGCGCTTATTCGTGAACTCCAGCCCAAAGCTGTCATCTCGGTATGTGGCCCGGATGTACGTTGGTGTGGCAATGAAGCGGGACACACACGGGAATCGGAATGGAGCGTTGTGCCAGCGCATATGCAGGATAATGAGAAGATTCAAGAGCAATCGCAACAGGTGGATGATGGTGAGTTCGTCACAAGGATCAATACGCAGGACAGTGATTTGGGAAGCCGAGAGGTCATTCGTTCCCAAGGTGACCAACTGATTTGGTACCCTGCCGAGGTGAATACCTCAATTCGCCCAGGGTGGTTCTATCATGCCAGTGAAGATGATCAGGTCAAAACACTGGAAGAACTGCTCGCCGTTTATTACGGCGCAGTGGGAGGCAACGCCACCTTTTTACTCAATCTGCCACCGGATACGCGTGGTCTCATTCACGAAACGGATGTGGAGCGACTACAGGAATTGGGAGATTCGCTGCGAACCATTTTTCAGGAAAATTTCGCCTTGCAGGCGCTCGTAAAAGCATCGCAGACGATGGATGAACAACATGCTGTATCGGAAGTGCTGACGGAACGACGGGATACGTATTGGTGTCCTCACGAAGGAACAGAGCAGGCTTGGATCGAGCTGGATTTGCAGAAAGAACGATCGTTTGACCGGGTGGTACTGATGGAACATATCCAGACAGGCCAACGGATTGAGCGTTTTACACTGGAGTCGCAGAGGGCAGATGGTGGTTGGGAAGAGTTTTACAAGGGGACGGTGGTGGGGCATAAGCGAATTTGCTGTTTCCCACAGGTCACATCGAGAAAGATGCGATTAAGCATTCATGAATCCAGATGGTGCCCAACGTTGTCTAGGTTAGGCGTATATCTGAGCGAGCGGGGAGGGTTGTAAAATGGCGGTGCTGACGTATAAAGGTTCACAATTTATGTATGATGGTGAGCCCATTCGGATTTTGTCGGGTGCCATCCATTATTTCAGAGTGGTCCCCGACTATTGGGAGGATCGGTTACTCAAGCTGAAAGCCTGCGGTTTCAATACGGTGGAAACGTATGTGCCGTGGAATGTCCATGAGCCGCAGCCGGGTCGGTATTGTTTTGAAGGCATGGCTGATCTGGAACGTTTTATTCGCATTGCGGGAGATGTGGGTCTGCATGTGATTGTTCGTCCAAGTCCTTATATATGTGCCGAGTGGGAGTTTGGCGGATTACCTGCCTGGCTACTTGCTGATGATGATATCCGTCTTCGGTGTAATAATGCAAAATTTCTGGCGAATGTGGATCGTTATTATGATGTGCTTTTGTTCAAATTGAAACCCCTTCTTAGCACTAATGGCGGGCCGATCATCGCGATGCAGATTGAAAATGAGTACGGCAGCTTCGGGAATGACGCGAGTTACCTGCGATATTTACGTGAGGGCATGGTGAAGCGCGGTATGGATGTGTTGTTATTTACCTCGGATGGACCGACAGACCACATGCTGCAAGCGGGATCGGTGCCAGGACATCTGGCTACGGTTAATTTTGGATCAGGAACGGAGGGAGCGTTCGCCAAGCTGCGTGAATATCAAGCGGACGAACCTTTAATGTGCATGGAGTATTGGAACGGCTGGTTTGATCACTGGGGTGAGTCGCATCATACCCGAGAAGCCGCAGATGTAGCTGGTGTGTTTGAAGAGATGCTTCGAGCAGGAGCCTCAGTCAACTTTTATATGTTCCACGGTGGAACGAACTTCGGATTTTATAACGGGGCGAACTGTCAGCAGAAGGATCAATACGAACCCACAATTACAAGTTACGACTATGATTCACTGCTTAGTGAATCGGGGGAGCCGACAGCGAAGTTCCATGCGGTGCGTAATCTTATTGCTCGGTATAGCAATGAAGATCTGGGTGAGCTTGTGCTGCCAGAATCGAAGGGGACCATCGCCTATGGGAGAGTGGAGTTGAACGAGCAGGCCTCATTACTAGCGCAGATGGACCGGATATCAGACCCGGTGCAACGTACGAATCCGGAACCGATGGAGAAGCTGGGTCAGAATTATGGCTTTATTTGTTATCAGACCCGAATATCCGGGCCCAGGGAGCGACAGGAACTGGTGGTTCAGGAGGTGCATGACCGTGCGCTTGTGTTTGTTGATGGGCAATTTCAAGGTGTGTTCGAACGGGGAAATACGGAATTATCGATTTCCTTTGAAGTGCCGCCAGAGGGCGCAGATCTATTGATCCTTGTTGAAAATATGGGGCGAATCAACTATGGCCCATATCTGAGAGATCCGAAGGGGATTACGGAGGGTGTGCGACATGGCTTTCAATTTTTATATGATTGGACGATTCATTGTCTGCCATTAACTGATCTGTCGGGTTTACAATTTAGTGATGTGATTAGCGAAGCAATTAACGAAACAATTAATAAAGTACAGGGACCAGCATTTTATCGAGGAGAGTTTAATATCACGGATGTAAGAGATACTTTTCTGCGACTGGATAGCTGGACCAAGGGGGTTGTATTTGTAAACGGATTCAATCTGGGACGCTACTGGAATAAAGGACCGCAAAAAACGTTGTATGTACCTGCTCCGCTCCTTCACGAAGGTGAGAATGAAATCATCGTATTCGAGCTTCATCAGACGGCTGATCTGGCCGTAACGTTTGTGGATACACCGGATTTGGGCTAGAAAAGGAAAATAGGTGAGCCAAACGATTATTGAGAATTGTCGTGTCCGCCGGAAAAAGGTATACGTTGGGTAAGGACATCGACTACATGAGAGGATGATGAAGAATGAAAGTTGGACTCAGCACCTACAGTCTGCAACAAGCATTGGATCGCAAAGAATTGACCGTACCGGATGCCATTCGTTGGATCGCCGATCAGGGTGGTGAACATGTGGAGATTGTCCCGATGGGATTCAGTCTGATCGATAATCCGGAATTAATTGATGAGATTAAAGCTGTGGCAAAAGAGGTCGGGATCGACATTTCGAATTATGCCATCGGCGCTAACTTTGCTGTGCAGGAGGACGCTGAAGCGTTGGAGCAAGAGATCCAAAATGTGATGCGACATGTGGATGTGGCAGCAGCGCTCGGTGTGAAGCTAATGCGTCATGACGTGGCTTTCCGCCCTGCAACAGAAGGAACCGTAGCCCAGTTCGAGATCGACCTGCCGGTACTGGTGAAGGCTTGTCAGCGGATAGCCGATTATGCAGCGGATTTTGGAATCACAACAAGCGTGGAGAACCATGGGTACTATGTGCAGTCGAGTGAGCGCATTCAGCGTTTGTTACACGAGACGGCGCGAAGTAACTTCAAGACCACACTGGATGTTGGCAATTTCCTCTGTGTGGATGAAGATCCGGTGAGTGCCGTAAAAAATAACATTCCGTATGCGTCGATCGTGCACGCCAAAGACTTCTACTGGAGACCTTCCTACCGGAATCCGGGTGAAGGCTGGTTCCAAACCTCGCATGGCAATTACCTGCGCGGCGCCATTGTGGGCCATGGCGATATCGACATGCCTGAGGTATTCCGTGTGTTGAAACAATCCGGGTATGACGGATATATCTCGGTAGAATTTGAAGGCATGGAAGATTGCAAAACGGCCTCACGCATTGCCATGGATAACGTCCGCCGCCTATGGGAAGAGGCATAGGGCTGAGTAGTTGTTTTAAATGAATAAAATTGAATCAAATTCTAAAGAAGGCGTGAGTAACAGAGGGGAAGCTTGGAACTGTAGGAGCGTTAGTGACCGCCTTTGTCTGCGGATTTCAACCGCTAGAGCGGTCAATAAAAAAAATTTGCAGACAACAGCGGCCGAAAGTCCAAGCATTCACCGTCGTTACGGTAAGCCGAATATTATAATTTCCTGAGTCAATTCATATGAAAACGATGGAGGAATCAGCACTATGTCCAAATTGAAAGTCGCCGTTATCGGTGCCGGATCCATATCCGATTGCCATTTGCAAGCCTATGCCAGTAACCCGGACGTTGAAATATACGCTATCTGTGACCTGAATGCAGAACGTGCCGCAGAAGTGGCGAAGCAATATAATGCCCCTCACGTGTTTACCGATTACAAGAAATTGCTCGCCCTGCCTGAGATTCATTCCGTCAGCATCTGCACATGGAACGACTCGCATGCCGAGATTAGCATTGCTGCTCTCGACGCGGGCAAAAACGTATTATGTGAGAAACCACTCTGCCAAACGGTGGAGGATGCGCTCGAAGTAGAGAAGGCCGTTCATCGCAGCGGAAAGCTGCTGCAGGTCGGTTTTGTTCGCCGCTATAGCGACAATGCACAGATTCTGAAGAAGTTTATCGACGAGGGTGAACTGGGCGAGATCTATTATGCCAAAGCCTCCAGTCTGCGTCGTCTGGGCAATCCCGGTGGCTGGTTCTCGGATATCAACCGCTCCGGTGGCGGCCCATTGATTGATATCGGGGTGCATGTGATCGACATCTGCTGGTATCTGATGGGCAGACCGAAGGTGAAATCCGTCTCCGCTAATGTATCCAACCGATTGGGGAACCGCTCGAACATTAACAATCTTTCGTTCTATAAAGCAGCCGACTATGACGCGGAGCAAAATACCGTTGAGGATATGGCGAATGCCCTGATTCGTTTCGAGAACGGCGCTAGCCTGCTCGTGGATGTCAGCTTTACACTTCATGCCAAAGCGGATGAGACCTCGGTCAAACTATATGGCGACAAAGGCGGTGCCGAGTTGGAGCCGGAGATTTCGATCATCGGTGAGAAATTCAATACTATTTTGAACATGACGCCGCAGGTAGATTTCAAATCTTTCGACTTTATGGGATCATTCCGCAATGAAATTAACCATTTTATCGACAGCACGCAGGGACGCAAAGAAACACTTAGCCCCGTCGAAGACGGCGTCGAGGTAATGAAGATGCTCTGCGCCATCTACGAATCAGCACGCCAAGGCCGCGAAATCACGCTGTAAAGGTAGGATTGTATGGCGTTGTTACGCTACGTTGATACTTTACTACTCCGTTTCATTGAACGTTATGAGCACTTCGCTCCTTTTCAATGAAAAGCTCCGCTCTCAGCAGGTATGGATTCGTCCTTCCCGCTCGCCGATGGAGCAAAGCATGGAGCGAGCGCTAACGAATCTGAGGCGTCTTATTCAAGGGTTTGGAGTGCTAGCAAAAATCTAAGGAACCTGACACACGCTATATGAGAATAAGCAGCAGTTTACAGCGTTTTTATCAGCTAATTTCGGGAAATAACGTGTCTGATCTTCCTTACAATTTAAAAAGAGGACCAAAAGGCTAAATAAGACGCCCTGAGTTCCTTAGAAAATTTTCGACCCATTCGTTAGAAATCAGTCGCTTGGATTCCCCTATAGAAGCGAGGGGAATAAGGGTTCCATAGTAATTGGAGAGGGCACCGCACTCAAAATAACAAAGTTACTACGCCCCTTAATAGTTAAACTAGCGTTTACGCCAAAACGGAGAGCGCAGAACCAATCTGAAGAAGCGAAGCGCTCGCCTTTATCACCGGATTTCCAACAATTATAAAGTTAAATAAAAGAAATCCGGGGATAACAGCGATCGAAAGATGGTACTGCAATCGGAGTGACCAGGCGTAACATGCATGGTTTATCTTTTATCTAATCCTAAGGAGATGAAACAGGATGAGCGAAACCAAAGAAACCGTATTGGAGCAGGAAGGGCAGATTGTCGAAGCCGGCGTGCACAATTTTAGCAAAGAGGAAGAGTGGATCAAACCGGAAGATCCGCTGCTGAATGAGCGGCTGGAGTGGTTCAAGGATCAGAAGCTGGGGCTGATGATGCACTGGGGGCCGTATTCCCAGCTTGGCCTCGTGGAATCCTGGGCGCTGAGTGACGAGGATGGCGATTGGTCGCGCGATGACATCGACTGGACGGATGACATGGAAGACTTCAAGCGGGAATATTTCGATCTGAACAAAACTTTCAATCCGATTCGTTTCCAGCCCGAGGAATGGGCACAAATGGCGGCAGATAACGGGTTCAAATACTTCCTGTTCACCACCAAGCACCATGACGGTTTCTGTATGTGGGATACCAAGACGACGGATTACCGGATAACGGGCAAGGACACGCCTTTTCATACCCATAAGTATGCGGACATCTGTCGAGCATTATTTGATGCATTTCGGGCCAAAGGACTGGGCATCTCAGCGTATTTCTCCAAAGCGGACTGGCATACCCCGTATTACTGGGCACCGGGCATGGAGCGTGGACGTCATATGTGGCGCGGGCCCTCGTATGATCCCCATAAGTATCCGTGGCTGTGGGAGAAATTCGTGGAGTTCACACATGAGCAGATCATGGAGCTACTGACGAATTACGGGCGGATCGAATGTCTGTGGCTGGATGCCGGCTGGGTGCGCGAAGGTCGCCATGGTCAGGATATTAGGCTGGGAGAAGTCGTGGAACGGGCGCGTCAGACCACACAACCTTGGCTTCTGTCCGCAGATCGCACCGTGGGTGGGCCGTATGAGAATATCGTTACCCCCGAGCAGACCATACCGGAACATCCGATGAACATTCCATGGGAGAGCTGTATTACGGTGGGGAACTCCTTTGCCTTCGGATTCGATGATCAGTATAAAACGGGAAGACAGCTGGCACATATTCTACTTGAAGTTGTGTCCAAGGGCGGTAACCTGGCGCTGAATGTAGGTCCACAACCCGATGGGCGTCTGCCAAAAGGGGCAATTCGAGGCATCAAGGGCCTCGGTGAATGGTTGGGTACTCATGGAGAAGGCATCTATGGAACCCGGATCTGCGGACCATATTTTACGAAAGATTGGGCTTTCACTCAGAAGGAAGAGATCAACACCGTATATGCCTTCCGTTTGTACCTAAACGAGAATGAGACCGTACAACCACAGTTAATCATTCCTTATCTGGAAAAGGTAGAGCGGATCGAACTCGTCGGTAGCGATGACGTACTTTCGTATCAGCAAACGGGAGACGGACTTCTTGTGGATCTGCCACAATCCGCTACAACGAGTGAAGCGCCCATCACACATACGTTCAGATTGATCACAAGCGCATAGAGGTTGTTCAAAAAGTCCCCAATTGATCACGAAGTAAACCACGAAGCGAACTCGACATCGAATCTTGCGTTCACCTTCGGAGTCCGGTGCTCATGTAGGTTTGCCTACACTCCGCTCCTCCTCCTTCAGGTTCTCGCAACCTTCTCGGTGCTGAATCGTTAACTTTTTGAACTTGCATGTAAGAATGCCATGTCAATTCCGGGGGAGATATAACCACCTCCGGAATTTTTTTATTCATACATAAGGGACACAATTCCCAATAGAAACGGCTCGCAATCGCTTGTCACACAAGGGTTTGTGGAATAAAGAGAAGTCGGAGAAAATTGCAAATTGATAAAAGTTTATCGGGCGATGTACTATCAAATCAAGAAAGCGCTACCTGATATGAATGTTTACATCATGTTTGTTAAACAAGGAACTAGGAACAGAAAAATGGATGTTTAAGGGATGTAAATGTAATGTATTATTACACTTGAGGTGTAGAAGGAGTGACGCAAATGAGTCGAGCTACGGAAAGCATACCCGCCAAGATGGAACTCCAACAGAGGAAACATGTGGAGCCCAAGCGGCAGCATCCATTCATCAAAAGCCTCAAGAAACACTGGGAACTCTACCTGCTCGTGTTGCCCCCGGTATTGTATCTGTTGATCTTCAAGTACATCCCTATGGTGGGTGTCCAAATCGCCTTCAAGGACTTCAGTGTAGTCAAAGGAATCTGGGGAAGCCCGTGGGTCGGATTCAAACACTTTGAAGCCTTCTTCCAATCTCCAAACTTCTGGCTGTTAATCAAAAACACGATAGGCATCAGCTTTTATTCCTTAATTGCCGGTTTCCCCATTCCGATCCTTCTTGCGCTGGCGCTGAATGAGATTCGAACGGGTTACTTCAAGAAGACCGTGCAGATGGTCACTTACGCTCCGCATTTTATCTCAACGGTTGTTATGGTATCCATTATCATTCTGATGCTCTCCCCACATGTGGGCGTGGTAGACAAGCTATTCACACTGCTCGGCTTCCCGATGACCAACTTCATGGGTATCCCGGAATACTTCAAATCGATCTATGTCTGGTCAGGTGTGTGGCAGGGCATGGGATATTCATCAATTATATATATCGCAGCTCTTGCTGGTGTTGATCCATCTCTCTATGAAGCAGCAAAGATGGACGGCGCATCAAGGCTTCGGAAAATATGGCACATCGACCTCCCGTCGCTCGTTCCAGTCACCGTTATCATGCTGATTCTGAGTCTGGGCAGCATTATGGGCGTGGGCTTTGAGAAAATATACCTGATGCAGAATCCACTCAACACAAGCGCTTCGGAGGTCATCTCCACGTATGTGTACAAGGTGGGTCTGATCGGGGCGAATTTCAGCTTCTCCTCGGCAGTAGGGTTCTTTAACTCCATTATCAACCTGATCCTGCTGGTTATCGTCAACGGCATATCGCGCAAAGTATCCCAGAACAGCTTGTGGTAAAGGAGGAGTTTATCCATGTTCAACCTGATTAATCGTAACCGGATCAAGGACCCACTCGGTGACCGCATTTTCATGACATTCAACTATATCTTTCTGTTCGCCATACTGCTAACAGTGTTTTATCCGCTTTTGTATATCATCAGTTCTTCGTTCAGCTCTTCACGAGCCGTGACATCCGGTCAGGTGTGGCTGTTCCCGGTAGACTTTAACATCAAGGCGTACATCTCCATTTTCAAAAGCCAACAGCTTATGCTCGGTTTTTATAACACGATCATCTACACCGTGGTGGGCACGTTCATTAACGTGGTGCTGACCGTCATGCTGGCGTATCCTTTGTCACGCAAATCGTTCTATGGACGAGGTGCCATCATTATTTTCATGATGATCACGATGTTCTTTGATGGCGGTCTGATTCCCACCTACCTCTTGATGAAGGATTTGCACCTGCTCGATACACGTTGGGCGATGTGGCTGCCCGGGGCGCTCGCAGTATTTCAGGTCATCGTGGCAAGGACTTTCTTCCAATCTTCCATCCCGGAAGAACTCGGGGAGGCCGCGGAAATGGACGGTTGCCGGGATATCCGGTATCTGATCAGCGTAGTTCTTCCCTTATCAAAGCCCATTCTGGCAGTCATGACACTCATGTATGCCGTAGGTCACTGGAATGCGTACTTTGATGCATTGATCTACCTGCGTTCCGAGAAATTGTTCCCTCTACAATACGTGCTTCGCAATCTGCTTATCCTGAACGCGGCTGATCCGGCGATGCTCGCCAATACCAGCCAACAGATGCGGGACCAAGGCTTCGAGCAGGTGTTGAAATATGCACTGATTGTTGTCGCGAGCATTCCAATTTTGATCATGTATCCATTTGTACAGAAGCATTTTGTTAAAGGGGTCATGGTTGGTTCCCTGAAAGGTTAATCCTTGTGAGTTAAGCCCGGTTGCCTCTTGAAAGGAGGTGGAAGGAACACGCCGGCTTCCGGGGTCGATTTTATAAACGTGCAGTACAAGTCAATAATTTGCCGTTATGAACAAAAAGGAGGAGTCAGATTGAGAAAATCTTGGATTTCGATGTTGTTTCTGGTCTTTGCTTCGATGGCTTTGTTGTCTGCATGCAGTTCATCCGAGGAATCGGGTGGAAGTAGCGACGGTAGCGGGGAGAGCGGTGGTCCTGTAACCATGACCCTCTTTGCTCCGCAAGGCAAAGCGTCCATGGAAGAGAATGAATTCACCCAATTTATCGAAGACAAGTTCGACGTTACCCTAAAATGGGATCTGGCCCCAACGGACGCCTTGCAGGATCGCAGACAATTGCTGCTGGCTAGTGGTGATTATCCCGAAGTGTTTCTTCACGGCAAGTTCACCACCTCAGACCTTCAAACCTATGGAAAACAGGGCGTGTTCCTTCCGCTACAAGATCTAATTCAGAAGTATGGTCCGAATCTAACCAAGATTATGGAAGAGAAACCTTACTTCAAAGAAGCCATCACGGCACCGGACGGCAACATCTATGCGCTGCCGATCTTCAATGAATGTTACCACTGTACGTATGCACAGAAATACTGGATAAACACGGAGTGGCTTGATAATTTGGGCCTGAAAATGCCAACCACAACCGATGAACTGTATACCGTTCTGAAGGCGTTTAAGACACAAGATCCAAACGGTAACGGGAAAGCGGACGAGATTCCACTTACAGGCGCACCGAACAAGTATGTATGGAATGGCAACATTGATGCCTACCTGATGAATAGTTTTATATACAATGATAACGACAAATACCTGATCGTGAACGATGGCAAGGTGAGTTTTGCCGCCAATCAGGAAGGCTGGAAGAAAGGGCTGGAGTACATGAACAAGCTCTATGCAGATGGCCTGATTGACCCGGCTTCCTTTACACAGAACGATCAGGCGATAGGACAGCTGGGGAACAAGGAAGGCGACGAAGTGGTCGGCTCCATTACAACAGCGCTGGTCAGTTATCTCGTGAATACTTATGACAAAGACATCACCCGTCACCAACACTGGGAGATCGTTCCTCCATTGAAAGGACCAGATGGAGTGCATACGACAGGCGCTACACAGAGCGTAGGTGAGTTTGAGTTTGCCATCACCAACAAAGCGACAGAAGCACAACAAATTGCCGCCATCAAAATTGTAGACTACATGTTCAGTGAGGAAGGTGCGCTGTACGCGGAGTATGGCCCAACCGAAGGCAAGGGCTGGAAGAAGGCAGATGCCGATGAGAAAAACATCAATGGCGAGCCGGCCAAATACAGCTACTACAACCTGCCTGAGCGTGATCCAAACGTTGTTGTGAACGAGAGTTGGTCACAGATCGGAGCCCATGACTTGTCCAACACGTTCCGTAATCTGTTTGCCGAAGGACAGAACCCTTTAGAGGCAGAGGGTTATGGTACACGTCTGGCTCAAGCTACCAATGTGTATGAACCTTATGCACCCAAAGAAGTATACCCTGCGAACGTATTTATTCGTCCAGAGGATACCGAATCAGCAGCACAACTGACTACAGCCATTAAGGATTATGTGCAGACGAATATGGCACAGTTCATTATTGGCAGCAAGAGCATTGATAAGGAATGGGATTCGTATGTCAAAGGCTTTGATGGTCTCGGACTGAGTAATTACCTTGAGATCTACCAGCGTGCCATTGAGAAAAATCAATAATAGAAGGATTCAATATAGAGGCTGTCCCGTCTGTCACCCGTGACCGGGACGGTCTTCTCCTATGACAACCCCACGTCATCCGATATAATGTACTGAATATTTATGGGAAATTAGCGATCAGCACAGGTGTTTGTCGTCATTCAGCATGAACAGTAACGGTGGGGGGATCTCGGAGATGAACAACAATTGGTTTAGGCGTTTGCTGTTATCGTATCTGCCTGTTTTCTTTATTGTGACGACCATTCTATTTTTTATTTTCTTCCAGGTATTCAATGAACAGAACCGTAGGGAAGCACTCAAGGCCAATGAATTCCTAGCATCACAGGTAACGCAATATCTGGACAACTCCTTGCGTTCCATTGATTTCAAGGTACTGCGTGAGATTTTGACCAACCCTAACTTGAAGAATTATTTCTCGGTATCTGGCAGCGAAGATGTGTATGCCGGCATTCAGGCGGTCCAGGTGGTTGATGAATTGAAAATAGAGTATCCGCTGATTGATTCGATTTATCTCGTTCGATACGGGGATGGCACGGTCTTCAGTAACGGGAAGGCTGTTCCGATTGAAGAGTTCCCGGATGCAGACTTTATTGCAGATAGCCGGTCAAGGGATGAACAGAAGTGGGCAGGAGCACGAGCGTTCAAGGCTTTTCCTTCACAAGCGACGGAGCAGGTGATTACGATTGTGCGAAGTGTAGGAAACGGCAAAGGACTTGTGGTGACAAATGTGGACCTGAGTACCCTGAGAAAATCCATTATGCAGATGTATGATCCGGAATTTACGTTTGTGAACATCTTCAACCGTTCGGGCGGCAATCTGTGGGATAGCAGCATGCCAGGAGGGGTCGCAGCTTCTACTAAAACCACGTCGGGAGAAGTCTTCTCCGAATTTACGTCGAGTTATAGTGGTTGGAAGGTGCAGACAGGTCTCAACAATGGAAAAATCGTCAAGTGGACTCTGCAATTTTATAATATCTGGTTTGCCTTTGCGATAGTGGTTGTGTTGATCGGTGTGGTGTGGGTGATCTATGTGACCCGTAGAAATTACAAGCCGATTCAGCAGATTGTCACGTTAATTCAGACCGTCTCTTCACAGAAACAATCTGGACTGAACTATGGCAAGGAGAATGAGTTCCGATTCATCCATACAACACTGGAACGCATGATTGATCAGACGAGACAATATCAGGAGGAGCATGAAGAGAATCTGATTTTGCAGAAAAAAATGTTTTTTCAGGAGTTGCTGGAGGGCACACGAGACTTTACGAGCACGGAGCTGACAGCGGAGATGAAGAAGTTCAAACTGCCTGAGCTGGAGCATCGTTGGGCCGTCATGGTAATTGAAATGGATCGGTATGATACATTTGTGACGGAGTATCATCATCAGGACCAATCCCTCCTGAAATTTGTGTTATCCAGTATTCTGCAAGAGAGTGCACGCCATGAAGGGACGGAAGTATGGGCTGAATGGATCTCCGATCAGCGTCTGTACGCCATCCTCTGGATTCCGGAAATGGAACAAGCTGAGGAGACTGAACATCGATTGCTTGCTGGTTATCTGGACAGAATCGATCAGTATCTGAACTTCACCGTGACCATTGGTGTTGGTCGGGTTGCTGTCGATATTCGGGGGCTGAGAGCTTCATTGAAAGAAGCCGTGCACGCGCTGGAGTACAAGGCTGTACTGGGGATAAATCGTATCATTCCGTGTAGCGATGTGCCGAATTCGACCAATGATGTGTATGAGTTCCTGAAAACCATCTCACTGTTGGTACAGGCGATGCGTTTATCGGACGATGTCTGGGAAAAGCATTTTGAAAGACTCTTTGAACAAATCAGTGAGTCCGTTCTATCCCGGCAGGAGATTATGAATACGATCCAACTGTTATTTCAACATTACAATCGGGAATTCGCCGAACTTCCACGGGAGTATCAGGAGTCATGGGCTGCTATATTCACCCCACTTCTCCCAAGGCTTGAAGGCTGGGAGACGTTAGACGATCTGCGTAAGCTGTGTTGGGAAGGGTTCAGGGAACTGGCGCTGCAGATGCAGACGCTGCATTGTTCCCGAAAACACAGATCACATATTCTGGAGATTCGCAAATACATCGAAGAGCATTACAACAATCCTGATCTGTCACTGAACTACCTTAGTGATCTATTCGATATTAATCCGAAGTATCTGAGCAAGCTTTTCAAGGATGAGATTGGGGAGAAGTTTGTGGATCTGCTCATTAGTCATCGTATCGAAAAAGCCAAGCTGCTCATGCAGGAGACCGATAAGGCTATTCAGGAGATCAGTGAGGAAGTGGGATACACAAACTATAATTCCTTCAACCGGGCTTTCAAGAACGTGGTGGGTGTGGCACCAAGTGACTACCGCAAAGCCATGTGATGTAAGTGCACCCGCCTAACTAATTCCGAACGCATAAGGAGAATGTGCATATGGACTATAAAGATGCTTCGCTTCCCATTCAGGAGCGGGTTCAGGATCTGATCGGACGGATGACAACGGAAGAGAAGATTGGACAACTCATTCAGCCGATGGGATGGAAGACGTATGATAAAGCAGCTGATGGTACAGTACAGGTGACGGAAGAGTTCAAAGCGGACATGGAACAGGGCGGTGTTGGTTCTCTGTATGGTGTGCTTCGGGCCGATCCATGGACGGAAGTGACACTTGAAACGGGGCTTACTCCACGGCAGGGAGCCGTTGCCACGAATGTCATTCAGCAGTATGCCATGGAGCATTCCCGGCTGGGCATTCCCATTTTGTTCGGAGAAGAATGTTCCCACGGGCATATGGCGATCGGGGCAACAGTTTTTCCGGTACCGTTAATGGTGGGCAGCACATGGAATATGGAGTTATACCGCAAGATGTGTGAAGCCATAGCTGTGGAGACCCGGAGCCAGGGGGGAGCGGCAACGTATTCCCCGGTGCTTGATGTCGTACGTGACCCGAGATGGGGACGGACGGAGGAATGTTTTGCCGAAGATCCATACCTAATCGGTGAATTTGCAGTAGAAGCGATGAAGGGACTACAGGGTGATCGCCTCGATTCCAACCAGACGATTGTCGCGACACTCAAGCATTTTGCGGCTTATGGCAGCTCGGAGGGTGGGCGTAATGCAGCACCTGTGCATATGGGATTACGTGAATTACATGAAATAGATCTGTTGCCGTTCAAAAAAGCAGTGGAAGCCGGGGCTTGCTCCGTGATGACCGCCTATAACGAGATTGATGGCGTACCTTGCACATCCAGTACGTATCTGCTGAATAACCTTCTGCGTGAGCAGTGGGGTTTTGATGGGTTTGTGATTACTGATTTTGGTGCCATTCAGATGCTGGTCCATGGACATAACACCGCTGAGAACGGGGAGCAGGCTGTAGCACAGTCCCTTCAGGCAGGGGTAGACATGGAGATGTCCGGGTACATGTATCGCAAACATCTCGCTCAGGCGTTGGAGCAGGGACTGATCGAAGAGAAGGATCTGGACTTGGCTGTGTGGCGGGTGCTGGAGATGAAATTCAGACTTGGGTTATTTGAACAACCTTTCGTTGATCCAGAGTTTGCAGAGCGGGTTATCGGATGTGAAGACCACAATCAGCTGGCGAGGGAAGTTGCACAAGAGGGGATTGTTTTACTGAAAAATGAGGGGGATACCCTTCCGCTTGCCAAAACAGGTACGAAGCTAGCTGTTATTGGTCCGAACGCGAACCATATCTATAACCAGCTTGGGGACTATACCTCGCCACAGCCGAGAGAACAGATTGTCACCGTACTGGATGGTATTACGCGCAAGCTTGGCGCGGATTCGGGCCAGGTGCTGTACGCACCTGGCTGCCGGATTAAAGGCGATTCCAGAGAGGGCTTTGCACAAGCGCTCGCCTGTGCAGAACAGGCGGATGTCATCGTGATGGTGATGGGTGGTTCCAGCGCCCGCGATTTTGGTGAAGGTACGATCGATTTGCGGACAGGTGCTTCAGTGGTGACCGATGATCCATGGAACGACATGGAGTGTGGTGAGGGCATTGACCGGGCTTCCCTGAATCTCATGGGTGTTCAATTGGAGATGGTACAGGAGGTACATAAGTTGGGGAAACCCGTTATCGTCGTGTATATTAACGGCCGCCCCATTGCTGAACCTTGGATTGATGAGCATGTCCATGCGATTGTGGAAGCGTGGTACCCCGGGCAGGAAGGCGGTAACGCGATTGCAGATATTTTGTTTGGCGATGTGAATCCATCGGGTCGCCTTACGGTTTCCATTCCCAAGCATGTTGGACAACTTCCGGTCTATTATCATGCCAAACGCACTCGTGGCAAGCGGTATCTGGAGATGGATCTGGCGCCGCAGTATCCGTTTGGATATGGACTGAGCTACACCGAATTCAAATACGAGAATGTAAGAGTAATACCAGACGTAATTGGGCCAGAAGATGAAGCGCAGGTGATGGTTGAAGTCACCAATACCGGAGCGGTATCGGGAAGCGAGGTTGTACAGTTGTACATCACGGATATGTCGGCTTCGGTCACCCGGGCTGAAATGTCACTTAAGGGTTTTCGTAAAATCCATCTGGAGCCAGGACAGACTCATACCGTTACGTTCCCTGTGCAAAAAGAACATCTCGCACTGATCGACTCCCGTCTCCAGTCTGTCGTAGAACCGGGTGAATTCAGGCTCATGGTTGGCCGTAATTCCACAGATTGGACCGCTTGCAGTCTGCAGATCCAGAAGGTGGGGGTGGAGGTATGATTCGAATTCAGCGATTCATCGAAGATCTGAAACAGCGGCAATGGCTGGATACGATCGAGCTTCCAGTGTGGGAGATGCAGAGGGCCAGATACATTCGGCCAGGGGAATACGAGTACGAGCAGGCACATGAAAATAAAGATGAGCAGGCAAACAAGGCCATGCAAAACTTGAATCCGCTGAACAGCGTACACGGAACGACGTATTTTCTGCGCAAACGTGTGGAGATTCCGGCGGAATGGCAAGATCAGGCTATTGGTCTGATCTTCGATGCCGGAGGAGAAGGGCTGTTGAAGGTGAATGGCATGCCTTATCATGGACTGGATCGGAATCACTGGTTCGTACCCCTTCCGAGGAGTCGTGTTGGCAATACACCGCAGTTGGAGATTGAACTCTATGATCCGATTCCAGAGCCGCATGATCCACTCAACCGACAAGCTGTTATTCAGCCGCCTATTCAGGGCATTCGGGCAGCATTGGTTCATATTAATCAGCCACTGCAGAGCCTGATGTACAGCGTTACGGTACTCGCCGAGTCGCTCCGGGCATATAACGAGAAGGAGCCCAAGCGGATGGCACTTGTTCAGGCCATTCATCAGGTGATGGATGACATGTACAATGACCCGGAACGCTGGAGTGATGCAGCCTGGATACAGAACTTCGAATATGGGTTAGCACAGTCGGTACAGCAGGAAGACCCGGAGGAATATCGAAGTGGCTTCATGCATCTGGTTGGACAATCCCACATTGATATTGCCTGGCTGTGGCCTGTACGTGAGACGGTTCGCAAGTCCAGTCGCACGTTTTCGACCATGTGTACCTTGATGGACACGTACCCGGATTTTGTGTATTCCCAGAGCCAGCCGCAGTTGTATGCCTTCGTGAAGGATCATTACCCGGAGTTGTACGAGCGAGTTAAAGCCCGTATTGCCGAAGGCCGCTGGGAGTTGGTTGGAGGCATGTGGGTGGAGCCGGATCTGAATATTCCGAGTGGTGAGTCATTGGTTCGGCAAATTCTGTATGGGCAGAACTTCTACCAGGCGGAGTTTGGCAAACGCTCCAACATTGAGTGGCTGCCAGATACCTTTGGTTACTGTGCTTCCTTGCCGCAGATGCTGAAGCTCGCCAATATTCCTTATTTTATGACCACCAAGCTGAATTGGAATGATACCAATGCGTTTCCGTATGACCTCTTCGACTGGGTAGGCATAGATGGCACTTCCGTGCTGGCATATCTGAATCATGGGGTGAATGAACATACGCGTCCCAAAGATGTGGATGAACATTGGCAATCATTTAAACAAAAGGATGTACACCCTGAGCAAATGTTGCTTTACGGACATGGCGATGGTGGTGGCGGCGTGACGAATGAGATGGTGGAGTTTGCGGAGCGATCCCATTTGATGGTTGGACAGCCAATCAGCAAATTCAGCACAGCAGGGGCTTTTTTTGAAGATATATCGTTAAACAACCCGACGTTGCCAAAATGGCACGGGGACTTGTACCTGGAACTGCATCGCGGAACCTATACGACCCATGCAAGGAACAAACGTAGTAACCGAAAAGCAGAGGTATTGTACCGGGAAGCGGAGATCTGGGGGCAATTTGCCGGGGCTTACGCCGTACAAAAGAAGAATGATCTGGATGAAGGCTGGAAGTTGATTATGCTCAACCAATTCCATGACATTATTCCGGGAACGTCGATTCCAGAAGTTTACGTAACGTCCACTGAGGAGTACACAAAGGTATTTGCATTAGGTACATCCGCACTGCGGGAAACGCTGGATACCCTTGCGGAGAACATTGCAACAGATGAAGTGGATGGTCTGCCCTACATTATATTCAACAGCCTCGGCTGGGAACGTGGAGAAAATATCACCATTACAGGGGATGCTCACCTCGCCAGGATGGCAGCATTCGATCGTGAAGGTAACCGTCTGGCCTGTGATCTCGAACAAAAGGAAGACAAGTATACACTGCTCGTGCATGTTCCGTCGATTCCTGCTTTTGGGTATACAACGATATGGCTACGAGAGGCACCGGATGTTATCCTTCCATTAAGGGAAGAAGAACTTTTCCCTTCCACGTGGGAAACGGAATTTTACACGCTTGAGTTCAATGACTTGGGAGAGATTACCAGATGGTATGACAAAACGGTAGGACGCGACTGGCTGAAGCCCGGTGATCGGGCGAATGAGTGGCAGTTTTTCCATGACAAACCGACGTACTGGGATGCATGGGATATCGATCCACGGTTTGAATCCCAGCGCGCAGGTGAAGTGCAGTTGATCTCCAGAGAGGTTGTACAGCACGGGGCTACGCGAGATGTACTGCGTTTTGTCTGGAAGCTGAATCAATCGGAGATCAGTCAGGATATCATTTTGCATCGTTACCAGCGGCGTGTTGATTTCCATACAAAAGTGAACTGGAATGAGAGCCATAAGCTGCTCAAGGTGGCATTTCCGGTGGATCTGGTGGCAGCCAAAGCAGCCTATGAAATCCCGTTTGGAGCGCTGGAGCGTCCAACTCATAACAACACCAGTTGGGAGCAGGCACAGTTCGAGGTCTGCGGACATCGTTGGGCGGATATCTCGGAGGGCAACAGCGGTGTGAGTTTGCTGAATGATTGCAAGTACGGCTATGACATCAAGGATCGGACGATACGTCTGTCCCTGCTTCGTGCCCCGAAATGGCCGGATGAACATGCCGATCAGGGCGATCATGAGTTCACGTATTCATTTCTGCCCCATCAGGGGGATTGGCGACAAGCTGCCGTGGTTAGCCGGGCGATGGAGCTTAACCATCCGTTGGAGGTTGTGGCAGCGAGTCAGCATTCTGGTCCATTGCCAGCAGAACACGCTTGGATTCAGTTCCAGAGTGAACATGTCATTCTGGATGCAATTAAGCCTGCAGAAGATGGCTCGGGAACGGTACTACGTTTCTACGAATCATCAGGCAGTCGAGAAACGGTGCATGTCCAGTGGGCTGAAAAGGAAATCAAAGCGTCCATCATTAATCTGTTGGAGGATGAGATCCATCCGTTGGCTAGTGTGAATGGAGCATTCGAACTGACCTTTAAACCGTATGAGATCAAGTCGGTGAAACTTGTTGATATCAGTAATGAGTCGAACCTTACATTTATATGAGAACGTAGAGTTACTCATTCAATCACGGGAGGTATGACATGAAATTAACGAACAAGATCGGTGTCATCGTGGATAGCTTTGGTGTAGGCGTACGGGAAGGGTTGAACAAAGCCAAAGACGTAGGTGCAGAAGGTGTGCAGATCTACGCCGTCAAGGGAGAGATGGACCCCGAAAATTTGTCGCCTGCGGCGCGCAAAGAGTTAAAGAGTTACATCGATTCTCTAGGTCTCGACATTTCAGCATTGGTCGGCGATCTGGGTGGACATGGGTTTCAGGTCAAGGAAGATAATCCGTGGAAAGTAGAGAAGTCGAAGCGAATCGTGGATCTCGCTTTGGATCTGGGCACCAACATCGTCACAACACATATCGGTATTGTTCCACATGATTCTTCATCGGAAGTCTACGCTACGCTTCACGCTGCTTGTGAGGAGCTGGGCCAATATGCCAAAAGTGTTGGTGCATACTTTGCCATTGAGACAGGACCGGAAACGGCTGCTGATTTGAAAGGATTTCTGGATACGCTGTCGACCAACGGAGTATCGGTGAATTTTGACCCGGCGAATATGGTGATGGTGACCGGAGATGATCCGGCGCGGGGCGTTCATCTGCTCAAGGATTACATCGTACATACCCATGTGAAGGATGGGGTGCGGCTGAAGGAAGTGGACCCAAGAGATGTATACGGTGCAGTCGGTTATGCACCTATGGATCACGATAAGATTGCCGAGATGGTCTCTTCCGGAACCTTCTTCCGTGAGGTGCCACTGGGCGAGGGTGGCGTTGATTTTGACGGATACTTTGCAGCTCTTCAGGAGATTGGGTACACCGGTTATCTGACGATTGAGCGTGAGGTAGGCGATCAGCCGGAGCGAGACATTCGCAAGGCAGTTCAATTTATCCAACAATATCGATAGGGAGTTGAGCAGATGAGAGTGGGCCTGAGCACGTATAGTTTGTTGAATGATTTGAATTCGGGTGAGATGACGGTGCTGGATGTGATCGATTGGATTGCGGCGAACGGCGGCGAGCATATGGAGATGGTTCCTTACGGTTATACCGTGGAGGATAATCATGATCTGGCTGATGCGATTCGGGAACGGGCGGCATCTGCAGGTATTGAACTGTCCAACTACTCGATGCCAGCCAATTTTGTGCAGGAGACGGAAGAGGCATTTGCTGAAGAGATGGCTCGGGTCAAAAGACATGTGGATGTCGTTCACCGGATGGGTGTAAAACATATGCGTCATGACGTCACGGCGTTTACCCTGCCGAAAGAGAAGATGACCATTGCCTGGTTCGAGGAACATCTGCCGCTGATGGTGCGGGGAAGCCAGATTATTGCGGATTATGCTGCGCAGTTTGGTATCACCACTACCATTGAAAATCACGGCTTCAGTGTACAGGCGAGTGATCGGGTGCAGCGTGTTCTGCATGCTGTAGATCGTCCGAACTTCAAAACAACACTCGATATTGGCAACTTCATGTGCGTGGATGAGAATCCGATTATCGGTGTCATGAAAAATCTGCCGTACGCTTCTCTGGTCCACTTCAAAGATTTCTACTTCCGTCCTTATGATGAGCATCCGGGTGAGGGTGAATGGTTCACCACAGCCTACGGCAACTTCCTGCGTGGGGCCATCGTTGGACAAGGTGACATTCCAATTCGTAAAATTGTAAAGCTGATCAAAGACTTCGGTTATGATGGTCACATTACGGTGGAGTTCGAAGGCATGGAGGAATGTAAGTCCGCATCCAAAATCGCCATGGACAACCTGCGTCGCTTCTGGGAAGAGGCGTAACGAAGCATAAAGAAGGAATGGATCAAGGGCCACTTTTCGAAGTGGCCCTTATTGTTGATCATCAGGATTCTGGACTGCCCATCGATCCAGGATCATTTCGATGTAACGCATGGTTTCCGTTGTCATACCATATACACGAGCTGACTGATCATCCTCTGGGGCGATATAATCCCAATATTTTTCTGCCAATTCTGCATTCCCTTGAAAAGCCCTTTCAGCATAATCAGAGATTCGGATGGCCAGTAACCGTGAGGCTTCGGAATCCGGAGGTTCCATCTTGCATGTATGAATTTCTTTAAGAATATCGGCCCATTCCAGGGATATTGAATTGTTCTGATTATTCAGAGGTAACGATTCCATTTCTTCATGTGTAAAAACATCTTGACGGAACTTGCCCGGAGGCTGATCCAGTTCACGGATGAAACCCAACATTTCATCCAGACTGATTGTACCGGATGCTCTGATGGCATATAGGGTTGAAAAAAGAAGATGCTCGACCTTGCTTAATCTCTCCTGCTGTTCCTTAACGACGGCCAATTGTTGTTCCAACGTATTATTCCATAAAGTAAGGGTACTCTCTGGTTCAGAGCGAGCAGCATCCTGATCGAGGAATTCTCCAATCTCATTCAATTTAAAATGCATTTTCTTCAGAATGGTAATCTGCTGAAGCCGTAAAATATCCTTTTCACCATATAAGCGATACTGATTGTTCTCATTACGGGCCGGTCGCAGTAAACCCAGCTTCTCATAATAATGCAGTGTTCGGATGGACACTCCGGTATGTTTGGATAGTTGTCCAACGGTATACAACAGGCAGATCCCTCCCTCATGATTTCTGTATTCTCCACCAGCGCCATGCATTGAGCACCGCCAGAATGATCCCACCGACGAAGATTATCATCATATACAAAATAAATATTTCGGCCAACCCGTTATCTTGCGCGGTATAGTTTAACAATGCGGGTCTATCACCTGGCATAACAACGAATCTGGCTACTTCCAGGTAAGCGACATGAAATCCGATGGAGGCCCATAAAGATCCGGTCAAACTGCGCAGAAGCTGTAACGTAATACCATAGGTCAAGAGCAAGATCATATAATCCAAGGTTATCCGGCTTCCGGCATCCATACCGACGAGCTCTTGCAATAGGCTGACACTCATCGGAACCAGCAGAAAGAGTATGATTTGAGTTACATAAGCGAAAAACACAGGAAGTCGCAGTCTGAAGCGTAATCCATCATAGACCATGCCTCGCATGGATAGTTCCTCTGGCAAAGCCTCATACAAGAAAGCAATACAACTATTAAGTACGACAGCAAGCAAGAACTCAGCTGAGAAGTGCCACTCCGTAATCGTAATCCAGTTGTTCATACTGGCTATCGCCAACCCGATGAAGGCCAGAGAAGTGGCAAATAATGCGCCAGAGAGCAAGTGAACTATGCTTTTTCCTGTCAGAGGAAGAAGAATGGACTTCATATGGAAGTGTCTTCGAATGATGAACAGTGCGGGTAAGACGATACTAATAATGACAACAGCTTGGGTGAGATGAACCATCCAATCAGCAGCACCAATAGTGCCGACAAGCTCCCCTGCGAGTGTAGCAAAAAACAAACCCAATGTCATCGTTAACCAACTCATTCCAATAATGGCTATTCCACTGCTGCGTCGTTTCTTGGTTACATGTTCAGGTGACATACTCATGCTAATCCCCTCCTGAAGCCAGTATAAACCCTCGAGTTAACGTCAGGGTCAAGCAGGGAATATGCCTATCAGAATATGGTTCTGCGCAAGGATTAAGTTACGAGCAGCACAAGTGTGGTATACTGGATATATTCAGCCTGATAATAACTGGCTATGGATAGGAGATGTCACTGATCTATGCAGGTATTCGAGGACTGGAATCAGAAAGTAAAGAGGACGTTTAATGCTACGAACCCAGAGGTAGTGTTGACGGTATCGGAAGCTGGAAGTTTGCTTGGTTTGACCAAAGACCAGATGAAACTGTACGTGGACAAGAACAAACTAACGAAGGTCCCGATCATGAGAAGTGTTCACCGATACCTCTTATTGAAAAGTGAAATAGATAACATCGTTCAAGCTCGATAATTTCATAGGATTGAACACAACCATTTTACCGATAGGATTCGGGAGAGTGGTCTTTTTTTTATCGGAAAGGGGACAGAATGTGCTGAATAAAGTGTCAGGTTGGTTCTATCAGCGGGTGAATTGGAAATGGGTTGTAGCTGCGGTTGTTGTTTTTGCCTGTTTTATTGCATTCATTCTGCCCTGGCAGGCGGCAAAGTCGGAGGAGGCCACAGGTGGTGGGCAGTCCCCGGATTCATCGTTTCTGTACACGGCGGATGATCTTTATCAGATGGCTGAGCAGTATGGAGAAGCAGGGCGAAGCGCCTATATTCAGGCACGGTTCACATTTGACCTCATATGGCCCTTGGCCTATCTGTCCCTCTTGGTTGTTCTGTTATCGATACTCTATCGCGCTTCCGATAAAGAGTCGCTGGCGTTGGGTGAATCTGATTCCGGTCTTAGGTTGGGCTATGGACATGCTTGAAAATATAGGTGCATCCCTGATCATGTATCGTTATCCTGAACGTACGCCTGTGCTTACTGAACTCACTCCGATATTTACCTTGTTGAAATGGTGTCTGATCTATGCCAGCTTTGCAGCACTGGTTCCGGGTGTTCTGATCACGGTTCTCTATTATATACGCAAGCGCAAGAAGTAGTGGAGAGAGGGATGGATTAAAAATTATTTGGTAACCCTAATCGTGTAATGGTCCAACAGAAGTAGTGAGAAAATATACGCTTGTCAAAGGACAACCTGTTCATATATACTCATGTCGCAAGTGGCGTGAATCGTATAAATTACATGAGCCCAAGGAGATGAAGAACTCATGTCGATCAGCTTGAATGTGTATCTGGTTACAGACGGTAATGGACGTGAAGCGGTAGATTTTTATCAAAAGGCATTTGGAGCCGAAGTACTCGCGCTTCAAACATTTGGCGACGGTCCATCTGACCCGAATCACCCCATCCCGCCAGAAGCGAAAGACCGCATTATGCATGCTTCTTTGCAGATTGGCAGCTCGGTATTAATGTTGTCCGACACGTTTCCAGGTATGCCGTACACTGTCGGTAATCATGTTACGGTTACGGTGAACACGGATACGGCGGATGAAGCCAAAGCGATTTTCAACCAGTTGCAAGACGGTGGCGAAGTGAAAATGCCGATACAAGAAACGTTCTGGAGTCCAGCCTACGGTTCGGTTGTCGATAAGTTTGGCGTACAGTTTCAGATCAGTGCTACGCCGGGACAAGCTTAAGAGTGTACTCTTTGCTAATATAAACTTCAAATGGCAAAAACCTCCGCGGTCTGCTTTGAGCAGTTGTGGAGGTTTTTTGCTTTTTTGTAATGAATCGTGATTAATCTTCCTTGATTAGTCTTCCTTTTGAATCTTGGAAGGGTTGTTGATTTTATAAGGAACCGGGTTACGTGTCAGCTTCTTCTTGATAATTTTCGCTTCAAACGTGATAACATCTCCCACTTCCAGTTCTTGTTTCTTAACCGTAGCACTGTGGCTCGACCAGGCTTCCCCAACATCGATGACGTCTGGCTCCGTGATGGTAACTGCTTCATAGATGATGACTTCATCGTCATTGTCAGAGAAGTGATTCGGCACAGTGGTGAATTCTTTGACAACGGCACTCATCTTCACTTTACCTTCGGGCAGATCAATCTTGACGGCCTTGGCTTTGCTTGCTGTCTTGGCTTTGGGTTTGGCTTCACTGGCTGCCCCAGACTGAGGTCCAACATACTCTTCTACTAGCCCATCCGGATCACCCTTCAGCCCAGAGGAGAATTCATCTGTGTCCGTATCTTCCGCATCATCCAGATCCACCGGCATTTCATCCGGGTTAACCAGGGCATCTGAAGTTGGCGTAACATCAGCAGAGACTGGTGCAACTGTATCCGAAATTGCCGATTCTGTGCTTCGATCTGAACCGGCATTACTTATGCTTCTGGCACTGTAACTGGACGCTTGCATTTCCTTCAGATAAGACGGGTGAATACAATGCTTTTGTCCATTATCCAGTTGAATAACGGCTGCCATGTGGTCGACATATCCAATGATGGTGCACGGCATGTTTAATCCGTTTCCTTTATAATAGAACGTTTTGAGTTTGGTCGCTTTACCCGAAAGCAGGCCCCACTCCTGACATTTCTCAATCAGCTCATCTTCGTTATCCAGCGCAATAAAATCCTGCGGTTCAATCATAAATGCGTATGTCATATGGAATTTCCGCCCTTCCAATCCATTCTTCATGTTCATCGTTTCCAAATTACAACCAGTGTATCACAAATGAGCATTTTGCATAAATCCAATCACTGAAATCTGTACCCGGAGATGAAGATTATTAACGATTGCTCACAGAGGCCTATGCTATAATTTGATCAGAATATAAGGTAGGAAGTTTTATAGCCCTGATATACATATTTCAGGAAGGGAAGATCTGCATGAAGAAAAAAGTAAATCATCAAGCCTTATGGCTTGCTATAGGAACGGCTATGGGAGTCAGCATTGGTACGGCTACGCAGCAGCTTGGACTCGGGATTGCTTTTGGCTTGGCGCTTGGCATTGTGATTGGTTCGGTGGTTAGCAAACGTGCAGGGTCAGACTCGGAACATATGCTCAGCGAACATGTCCGTGAATTGCACAAAACGGATGACTGGGAAGATGCGCTTCATCGCTCGCAGGCTCATCCGGTCCTTATCCTGAAACACAGCACGACTTGTCCGACAAGTGCGAGAGCGTACAGAGAGTTTATGGCGTTTGTAGGCACCCATGCATCAGATCCCAAACAACCCATGGATTACCGCATCGTCAAAGTGATTGAAAATCGCTCGTTGTCCCGCCATATTGCGGAAGAGACAGAGGTTCACCATGAGTCACCCCAGGTACTTCTGCTCGATCAGGGGCAAGTTGTCAATCATACCTCCCATGGCAAAATCACAAAAAAGAGATTATTGCAGTGGGCACAGAATCCATTTGGATGAAGTGTATGAGATAGGTTTACTTTAAAAATATCAAAAAAAATCATATCTTTGCACACGAACTTCGATTAAAATATAACTTGTCTTCATATTTATGAATCGGAGTGATCTATATGGAACAATATAAGTTCAAGTCGGAACATAGTCAGATGCTTGTTGATGCTATTGTTGAAGGATACCGCGAATATATTGATCACCGTAAAGATCGGAAGAGAAACATGAAGATTAGTTCAGCCTTTGCCTGGACAAAGGGAAATTTTATTGAGAGCAAAATCGCAGATTATTGCGGTGAACAAGGATTCACTCACAAGAAATCCAAAGCAGGTTTAACATGGGATTATCTCCAGTTCACACATGAAGAATCAAAAGTTCTGTTTCTGATAAAGAACGCAGCCTACTTTAATGAGAATAGTTTTTCCAGTGCCAAGCTACCTACGGGCGTTGACAACAAAGGTGCTTTCCGTACCTATTTACACGATCTCTCCAAGATTAATAACGATCTGGAATTTTCTTTGATTCAACCACGCCGTAATGAACATGGTGAGTTGGAGAGGGTTGAGCAACTTTCTTTTCCAATCTCAGAGAGTCAGGTCAGCCGTGTGAAAGAAGAACTTGAACATCTTGCATCTACATATAATGAGTTTCATATACTCACTTATGCTATTGATGATGCATACCAAATTTCGAAGGTTCAGCATTATCTGCCTAATCCGAATGATAATATCGCTTATTTTATAGAAGATTTATCGGACCTCATCTCTGGTGCTGAACTGGATGATAGTGAACGGGAGGCGCTTACGCCTGATGTGGAAGATATCGTTGATCCGGCAGCTTATGATATTGAAATTTTGGAAGGAGAACAGCGGGGGTGATTCCCTGTGTCGTTCAGTAAGGAGGGAGCAGCATGTTCGTTGGTGAAAATTTGACCAATTTGCGGATCATGCATGGGTATTCTAGAAAACAGCTCTCCGAACAATTAGGTGTGACAGAACAAGCAGTCTGGCAATATGAAAATGCGTATACCTCTCCGAAGGTGCCAATTGTGAATGAGTTGAAACGCATTTTCAGTGTGAAAAGCAAGTATTTTTATACGAAAGATATGCTTACACAGCGTAATAACGCAGCCAACATTGATGTTATGAACATTGCCTATCGTTCGAAAGTGATGAATGTGATATCCAAGACACAGACAGAAGCAAAGCATGTAGAATATCTGGACACGTTCATTAATTATATTACCGCTCAGATCAGCCTTCCCACACTGAATATTATCCAATTGCGGGAAGAGGCAATTGAGTATATGAACCATACAGACGATGATCGTACGACTCAGATCCATTATGTTGCCCATCTTGCGAGACAACGGCTGAATATGGAGCCATCCACGAATGAGAACCTGATGTTCCGGATCGAAAAAAGTGGTGTATATGTTTTTGAAAAAGCGATTGGTGAAGAAATTGATGCGTACAGCCTTTGGACAAGAAATGATCGTCCGTTTATCATACTGGGCAACATCAAACGTTCTGCGGTTCGTAGGAATTTTGATATTGCACATGAGCTTGGTCATTTGTTGCTTCATTATCGTCTTGAATTTGTCAATCTGGACCGAAAAGAACACAAATTGATTGAAAATGAAGCTAATCTGTTTGCGGGTGCATTTTTATTGCCCGAAGAAGAGTTTTCATCGGACATGAATGAAATCACTTATAAGACGAATCCCGATCAATATCTTGATTTGAAAAATAAATGGAAGACTTCCCTACAAGTGCTGGGATACAGAGCAGCACATCTAGGAATGATGGAAGCTAAGGATCATCGTAATTTCTATGCGGCGATGCACCGAAGAGGATATCTGGAAAAGGAGCCTTTCGACAGGGAGATTCCACTTCAAAAGCCGATGCGAATTAAAACCATTATTGACCTGCTTTCCAATAAAGGTCTTGTGGATATTCGTCATATGATTGAGGAGGATTGGAAAGTGGAAACTTCCTTCTTTCATCATATGACAGGAATAAACACCGACTTTTTTAACAAGTACATGACGAAGAAGCCACAAACTAGTATTCAAAATGTTAGGGAAATGCCTACACGCAGTTCTTGAAATGACGGGTAGGTAATAGATTGACACGTAATGGAGTGCTCCGTATAAAAATGATGATAGACCCGTTCTTTTCAGCCCATTGCTGAGGAGATCGGGTCTTTTTTACGCTTTTTTTACACCTGTGGAGGTATTTCTTTACCCCTTTTTTACAGCGTTTCGTATTACGATTTTACATGTAGCAGGTGCAGAGAACGGTAGAGAGAGGGAGGAAGGGTGCATGGTAAATGATGCCACGATGATTGGATTGGTGGTGCTACTGTTTGGGGTATTTTGGGGATTCTTGAAATTCTGCGAGAAGGCTTGAGGGTAGAGAGGGGGAAGCCAGATGATTGTCATCGGCATGATTGTGCTCGCACTGGTGATTTATCTCGGTTATGTGCTGGTGAAGCCGGAGAAATTCTGATGCTGGCGATGTGCGTAATACGGGAACAAGGGAACGTCGAATAGGGAGGAAATGCGGATATGGGTATCGGTGTAGTGCAAGTAGCAGTGACGCTACTGATCATCCTGCTGTTGGTTAAACCGGTGGGGAAATATGTAGTGAACGTGTTCGATGGACAGCGAACGGGGCTGGATCGGGTTTTTGGCGGGCCGGAACGACTGCTCTATCGCGTGATGGGAGTACGCGAGAACGAATCCATGGGGTGGAAAAAGTACCTTACGGCGGTTCTCCTCTCCAACTTTGTAATGTTGGTATTGATGTTTCTGGTGCTGCGGCTGCAAAAGTATTTGCCACTTAACCCGGATGGGATCGGCAATATGCCAGCGGCGCAAGCATTTAATACGGCGGTATCCTTTATGACCAACACGAACTGGCAGTCTTATACGGGCGAGAACGCCCTGTCGTATCTGTCACAGATGCTGGCCGTGACGTTCCCGATGTTTACGTCCGCAGCGACCGGATTCGCGGTGGCTATTGCGTTCATTCGCGGGCTGATAGGCCGCCGGGATGAACTGGGAAATTTTTACGTCGACCTTGTACGGTCGATTACACGTATTTTTTTACCGCTGAGCTTCATCGTGGCTCTGTTCCTCGTGTTCCAGGGTGTGCCTCAGACGCTTGCGGGAGCGGTGAACGCAACCACGCTGGAAGGCGCGCAGCAGACCATTTCACGTGGACTGGTCGCCTCACTGGAGTCGATCAAACACATTGGCACCAACGGTGGTGGCTGGTTTGGAACCAATGCTGCACATCCATTCGAGAATCCGACGGCCCTGAGCAATCTGGTGCATATCGTCTGTATGATGCTGTTACCCACTGCACTGGTATACGCCTTCGGCTTGATGGTCAATAACCGGAAGCAGGGTTGGGCATTGTTCGCAGCGATGAGTTTTCTTTTCCTTGTGATGTTGACCACCGTATTTGTCTCCGAATATCGCGGTGTACCTGCGCTGGATGCAGTGGGTCTTCAAGGCAATATGGAGGGGAAAGAGGTCAGATTCGGCATACCCGAATCGGCTTTATTCACGGCAGTCACGACAGCGGCTACAACAGGTTCGGTCAACAATATGCACGAGTCGCTCACTCCACTTGGAGGCATGGTATCACTGGCTCAGATGATGCTCAATAACGTGTTTGGTGGCAAAGGAGTAGGGCTAATCAACGGACTGTTGTATGTGATTCTGGCTGTGTTTATCTGTGGATTAATGGTGGGACGAACACCTGAGTTTCTGGGCAAAAAAATCGAGGGGAAAGAGGTAAAGCTCGCATCCATTGCGTTGCTCATTCATCCTTTGATTATTCTTGCGCCAACGGCACTCGCGCTTATGCGGCCTGAAGCCATTGTATCCATCTCGAACGGGGGCATGCATGGCCTGACTGAAGTTCTCTATGCTTTTGCCTCAGGTGCAGCCAATAATGGATCGGCCTTTGCCGGACTAAATGCCAATACAGACTTTTACAACATCGTAATTGGTATCGTTATGCTGCTGGGAAGGTACGTTTCGATGATCGCCATGCTGGCCATAGCGGGTTCACTCGCTACGAAACGGGTTGTACCGGTAACTACAGGTACGCTGCGTACACACACGCCTTTATTTGCTGGCATCTTGGTCATGATGATCGTTGTTGTCGGCGCGCTTACGTTCTTCCCGTCGCTTGCTCTTGGACCGATTGCAGAGCATCTGGCGATGATTCAATGAGGGTTATAACAGGGACAGACAGAGGAATTGGGCGCAAGGACGTAACGCATGGAGGTGGCAGTGCACGATGAATGCAGTTGAACGAAAGAAGGAACAGACGATGCAACACATGGATACAGAAATGTTCAGATCGAAGGGCAATGAGCCGGGCAACAATCGCGGTAATATTCAACGTGATCCTGGATCGAAACGGTCGTTAAGCAAGGATATGATACTTCAGGCTTCACTGGATGCGTTCAAAAAGCTAAATCCGGTGGTCATGATCAAAAATCCGGTCATGTTTATTGTCGAGGTAGGTACATTCATTACGCTCTTATTATGCATTAATCCCGATCTATTCGCCGCATCCGAGGCTGGACGCGGGTACAACATCGCCGTGTTTTTCATTTTGCTGTTCACACTGCTGTTCGCTAACTTCGCGGAGGCACTTGCAGAAGGCAGAGGTAAGGCGCAGGCGGATACGTTACGCAAGACGAAGTCGGACACCTTGGCCAATCTGGTGCAGAAGGATGGAACAATCCGGCAAGTGTCTTCGACCCAGTTGAAAAAAGGCGATATGGTCCGCGTGGAAGTCGGTGAACTGATCCCAACGGACGGTGAAATTACAGAAGGTTTGGCCTCCATTGATGAATCGGCCATTACGGGAGAATCCGCACCGGTTATCAAGGAGGCAGGAGGCGATTTCTCCTCGGTTACCGGGGGTACCCGCGTCGTGTCCGATTATATCGTCATGCGTGTTCAGACCGATCCGGGTGAGTCATTCCTTGACCGGATGATCTCTCTGGTTGAGGGTGCACAGCGCCAGAAAACACCCAATGAAATTGCGCTGACAACCCTGCTCGCCGTATTAACCTTGATCTTTCTGATCGTCATTCTGACAATGGTTCCGATGGCGAGTTACCTGGGTATTCGACTGGATCTGGCGACTCTGATTGCACTGCTCGTCTGCCTGATCCCAACCACAATTGGTGGATTACTGTCTGCCATTGGTATTGCCGGGATGGACCGTGTTACGCAGTTCAATGTGCTCGCCATGTCGGGTAAAGCGGTAGAAGCGGCCGGGGATATCGATACGTTGATTTTGGACAAAACGGGGACGATCACATACGGAAACCGCATGGCATCTGAATTCATTCCAGTTCAGGGCATTACTTCGTCAGAGATGACGCAAGCTGCTTTACAGGCTTCTGTGTGGGATGAGACCCCGGAGGGACGCTCTGTTGTGGAATTGGCAGGTAAACAAGGTCAGAGCTGGTCTGAGACGGAGTATGCGAATGCGGAAAATGTGGAATTCACAGCAGAGACTCGGATGTCCGGTCTCAATCTGAGTAACGGTATGAAGATTCGTAAAGGTGCCGTGGATGCGATCAAACGTTATATTGCTTCCGAAGGAGGTCGCATACCCGATGATCTGGATGAGATTGCAAATCGTATTGCGAAGGCTGGAGGCACCCCGCTTGCTGTAGCCATCGATGAGCGAATCTACGGTGTGATCTATCTGAAAGATACCGTGAAGCCAGGGCTGAAAGAGAAGTTCGCCGAGATGCGCGCCATGGGCATCAAGACCATTATGTGTACAGGCGATAATCCGCTGACCGCAGCGACCATAGCGCTGGAAGCGGGCGTGGATGATTTTATTGCCGAAGCGAAGCCCGAGGACAAGATTGCGGCGATCAAAAAAGAGCAGCAGGAGGGCAAACTCGTCGCCATGACGGGCGATGGTACGAACGATGCTCCTGCTCTGGCGCAGGCCGATGTGGGCCTGGCGATGAATTCGGGCACCATGGCGGCCAAAGAAGCGGCCAACATGATTGACCTGGATTCCGACCCGACCAAGTTATTGTCGGTCGTCTCCATTGGCAAGCAGTTGCTGATTACACGCGGCGCACTGACAACCTTTTCGATATCCAATGATATCGCGAAGTATTTTGCCATCATTCCAGCCATGTTCATTCTCGCTATGCCGCAGCTTCAGGCTCTGAACATTATGAATCTGGCTTCACCGCAGTCTGCGATCCTTTCGGCGCTGATCTTCAACGCTATTATTATTCCACTGCTTATTCCCATTGCGATGAAAGGGGTTAAGTATCGGGCGATGTCAGCCGAGAGGCTGCTTGGCCGCAATGTATTTATTTATGGCGTAGGTGGTGTAATTGTACCTTTTATCGGCATTAAGCTGATTGACTTGGTTCTGTCAGGAATTCTTTAACGAGATAACAACGCTTATCAACATTATTCTTTTATCCTAATGAATTCAGGAAGTGATCTGTATGAACATGTTCTTGCCCGCTATACGGTTATCCGTCGTGCTTATGCTGATATGCGGCCTAATCTACCCGCTCGTAACGACTGGCGTAGCCCAGCTTCTCTTTCCTGCGCAGGCGAATGGAAGTCTGATTACGCAAGATGAGAAAATCATCGGCTCGTCACTGCTGGCGCAGGAAATCCAATCGCCGGGGCTGTTCAAGCCCCGGGCATCGAATGCCAGTTATGACCCAACGGCTTCAGCCGGCTCAAATCGCGCTGTAGCTTCAGAGGAATATATCAGCGAGATGAAGGAAAAGATTGCTCAGCTCCAGCAGGAAAACCCGGGATTGAAGCAGATCCCTGCTGATCTCGTGACGGGTTCAGGTTCGGGACTTGATCCGGATCTCTCTCCTGAAGCTGCTGAGGTGCAGATCCCGCGCATTAGCGAAGCTACGGGAATTAGTGAACAGCAGCTTATGCAAATTGTAAATGAGCATACGGAAGGCCGTCAGATGGGGATATTCGGGGAGCCGCGTGTGAATGTAACGGCTCTGAATCTGGCGCTGACAGCAGAACTGAAATAAAGGACGAATGTAATTAGCCTGCTCACGATATATCGGGAGGGGCTTTCTCCATTTTTTCATCGTATTTTTAAAGGAAAGGGGGAGATGGACGGATGGAAGACAGCTTCAAGCGCAAATCACCGGAAGAGATGCTGAAGATGATTACGAAGCTGCAGCAGGGTACGCTCAAAATCTACATCGGCCCAGTCAGCGGATCGGGCAAAACGTATCACATGTTACGAGAAGGGAATACGTTGCGTGAGCAGGGCATTGATGTGGTCATCTGCGCCGTCTCGACGATGCGCAGACCGGAAACGGTGGAGCAACTTGGCGCACTCGAACGAATTCCAAGCATTCACTGGGTGCGCCGGAGTGATGATGTAGAGATAAAGGATCTGAACTTGGATGCACTCATGGCGCGTAATCCGGAGGTAGTGCTGGTGGATGGTTTGGCACATCGCAACAGAGAAGGCGCTCGCTATGCTACCCGGCTGGAGGACATTCAGTTTTTGCTCCGAAACAACATCAGTGTCATGACAACGGTGAATGTGTATGAACTGGAAGGCTATACAGAGCTGGCACGGCAACTTACGGGGATCGCAGCAGAATATACGGTGCCTGCCGATACATTGGAGCTTGCGGATGAAGTGAAGTTGATTGATGTCACGCCGGAAACGATACTGAACCGTCTTGCAGAGGGTCATTTGCAGGGACATGAGGGTGAAGCTGTATTTCGTCAAGGCAATCTGGGTATTCTGCGCGAACTGGCCCTGAGATTGGTTGCGGAAGGGGTGAATGAATCCCTGCGTGAGCATCGGGAGGAGATGGGGATTACCGTCACGACAGGCATCATGGAGCGGATTCTGGTATCCACGCAATATCATTGGAACGGCTCCATCTATATCCGGCGTGGGCAACAGATTGCCAAACGGCTGAATGGTGATTTGTGCGCCGTTGTTTTCCGGAATATGAAGCAGCCATTAACCAAGGAGGCAACCGTATTTCGGCGCAATATGATCAAGCTGGTAGAGAAGTTTGGCGGCCATATGGAGGAGTTGTCTATTTTACACCGTCGCAACATCCCGTCTACGCTGGCGCGTTACGCAATGGAGCACCAGATTACCCGCATTGTGATGGGACACTCCCGGCGTACGCGCTGGCAGGAACTGTGGCAAGGGTCCGTTGTTAACTCGCTGCTGCGCAGATTACGTGGTGTCGACCTGTTTCTGGTTGCTGATCGAGCGGCCCGGGAGGGTGAACGTGTGGTTCCGGCTAAAGTTAACGATGTGGAGTCACTGACATACCGCAGACTAAGCGAGCAGGAAATGAAGGAACAGATTGGTCAGATTCAGCGCGGCACATTCAAAATATATATCGGAGCCGCACCAGGTGTAGGCAAAACCTACATGATGCTGCGGGAAGGCAATGACTTGCTCCGCAAGGGCATCGATGTGCAGATCGGCTTGCTGGAGACACATGGGCGGGCGGAAACTGTGGAGCAGAGGGGTCACTTGTCTGTGATCCCTCGCGCACAACGCGTTTATCAGGGAACTCGTCTGGAAGAGATGGACACGGAAGCCATTCTGCATCTTTGCCCAGAAGTGGTGCTTGTGGATGAACTGGCGCATACGAATGTACCCGGGAGTGTTCGGCAAAAGCGTTATGAAGATGTTCTGCTCCTGCTGAATGCAGGCATCTCGGTGATTACCACAATGAACGTACAGCATCTCGAAAGTCTGAATGATGCCGTTGAACATATTACCGGTGTTCGTGTCCGCGAGACCGTACCCGATCGGATCATTCAGATGGCGGATGAGGTGCAGTTGATTGATGTGGCGCCCCAGGCCTTGCGGCAGCGCATGAGGGAGGGTAAAATCTATGCAACTGCCAAGGTCGAGCAAGCCCTTGCGAATTTTTTCAAAATCGGCAATCTGATTGCCTTGCGAGAACTTGCCCTGCGCGAGCTGGCGGACGATGTGGATGAACGGCTTGAAGCACAGCAGGCCAAAATTGCACTTCGAGGACCTTGGCGCAGACAGGAAGCAGTCTTTGTATGTGTAAGCAGTGATCGTCATGCCGAGCGGCTGATCCGGCGCGGATTCCGCATGGCTTTTCGTCTAAAAGCCATCTGGCATGTACACCATATCCACATCGGTGAGTCCATGAGTGACGAAGTGAAGTGCCATCTGGAAGCGTTGGAGCAGCTGACGATTCGGCTTGGTGGTCAATTTCATATTCATCACAGTCCAAGGCTGCGCGATGTACCTGAGATGTTGGCCAGAAAGGCATCGGAGGCGAGAGCAACCCAGTTGGTGGTCGGGCAGGCTAGAAGGGTGTGGTGGCTGAATGGCTACCGCGGCTCAGGTTCGGTGGTCAACCGACTAGTACGCTTGTCGCGGCATCTGGATGTGTTAATCGTTGCAGATTATGATTATGAACTGAGCGGGATGTGAATGATTTTGTCTGAACGGATAAAAAAAGAAACGCGGGAATCCCATGGGAAACGGGTTCCGGCATATGCATATGTATGGGTGACCCTCGGGGTGACGCTGCTAACTTTGCTGTTTCATGCCATCGGCATGAGTGGTGATCTGGTTAATGTTGGGCTTGTATACCTGTTTCCCGTCTTGGTGAGTGCCGTGTACTGGGGAATGGGACCAGCTGTATATGCTGCGAGTATTAGCGTCATTATGTTTGACTTCTTTTTTGTACCGCCATATCTGAGCTTCACGGTTGAGGATTTGAGATATCTCATCTCCTTTGTTGTGTATCTTGCGGTGGCAATCCTGACAGCCAGTCTTGCAGGTCGATTGCGACAACAGCTGGAGATGGTAAAAGCACGTGAAGCTACGACTAACTCCCTGTACGCATTGAGTCGTCAGATGACAGCCATTACGGATCTGAATACGTTGCTGGTTAATATTGCAACCCAAGTATCGCTTACCCTGGGTAAGCCGGCCGCTGTGTATCTTCCAGATAAACAGGGTGATCTGCTGGTTACAAGCTCTTCCGCATCAGAAGGAGATAAGGATGGGTGGGGGAATGGGGAGTCGGAGATTGCCATTGCCAAATGGGTATATCTTCACGGACAGATCGCCGGTAAGGGATCATCCACTTTGCGGGAATCTACCGGACTTTACGTGCCGCTACGCACAGAGGAGCAGATTCATGGCGTGCTCGCCGTGAGCATGGACGCTGGTGAGGGTCATGAGCAGCAAGAAGAGCTTCGTCTGTTGGAGGCATGCGGCGGACTGGCCGCAGGTGCCATTGCCCGAGTGAAGCTGGCGGAAAAGGCAAGATTGGCACAGATCACTGCCGAATCAGAGCGCATACGCACAGCGCTGCTGGACTCTGTCTCTCATGAATTGCGTACGCCCCTAACCGCCATTATCGGCTCGGCTACGGGATTGTTGGAGAATGATACTCTTTTTACACCCGAGGATCGGAGAGAATTAACAGGCAACATTCGGGATGGAGCCTTGCGTATGAATCGTCTCGTCACGAATCTGCTGGGTATGGTTCGGCTGGAGAGCGGTATGTTGCAACTGAACCGGAAATGGTGTGACGTGGAAGATATAATCAGCGTTGTACTGACACAGGTTCGGGAATTCAGTCTCAATCGTAACATTCAAGTTGAACTTCCTGATGATCCGGTGTTCATTTACGGAGATGAAGTATTGCTGGAGCAGGTATTGGTCAATATCGTCAGCAACGCCATCAAATATTCGCCTGATGAGAGCCGGATTGTCATCACTGTGACGAGTGACAAGAGTCCAAGTCAATTGACGATCATGGTGGCTGATCAAGGTATCGGTATACCGGAAGCGG
This sequence comes from Paenibacillus sp. AGC31, assembly GCF_057334655.1. Lineage (NCBI taxonomy): Bacteria > Bacillati > Bacillota > Bacilli > Caryophanales > Paenibacillaceae > Paenibacillus > Paenibacillus sp. AGC31. Next base: position 38,749 of record NZ_JBHFJH010000037.1, on the reverse strand, counting down.
AAAGAATACGTATATTTGATAAGTTCTATCGCTCAGAGTCGACTCAGCATGTCACCGGGACAGGGCTTGGTCTGGCCATCTGCAAAGGCATTGTGGAGGTCCACGGAGGTACTATAGTAGCAGAGCCGAATTCGGGCGGAGGAACGAGAATACGCATAGATATCCCCATGGAGGCTCACGGACCGCGGTTTCCCTATTCAGAACAAGGAGAGGTTGAAGAATAACATGAACGTACCACTAGGGGCTCGCATACTGGTGATCGATGATGAGCCGCAGATTCGCAAATTGCTCAAGGTCACCCTTCAGGCACACCAATTTGAACTCCACGAGTGTGGGGATGGCGAAGAGGGTGTTATTCAGGCCAGTATTGTACATCCGGATCTGATTATCCTTGATCTTGGTTTGCCGGGCATGTCCGGTATGGAGGTCCTTCGCCGGATTCGCGAATGGTCACAGGTACCGATTATTGTGCTGACAGCGAAGGATCAGGAGGGAGACAAAATTACCGCGTTGGATGGTGGTGCAGATGATTATGTAACCAAACCATTCGGGATGGGTGAGTTGGTCGCCCGTATTCGGGTGGCGCTGCGTCATGTAGCCAAAACGACAGATGAGCCCATATTGCGCTTCGGATCACTTACGATTGATCTGGCCCAAAGGCAGGTCGAACTGGAGGGAACTTTGGTCAAATTAACCCCAACGGAATATGAGATGCTGAAGGTGCTTGCTTCCAATGCGGGAAAGATCATCACCCAGCGTCAGCTTTTGCAGCAAGTATGGGGAGGGCATCATCATGAGTCTGACAGCCATTACCTCCGGGTATATGTGGGACATCTGCGTAAAAAATTAAATGAAGATCCGACAAATCCCCGATATATTCAGACGGAGCCGGGCATCGGTTATCGCTTTTTGCTCCCTGCCGAATAAGGTTTAAGGGAGCGAGACATTTCTTAACCATGATGTGATGCACCATTCAGCGGGTGAGCGTTATGGAACGAACAAAACACCGTCCCCTTTTGCAGCAAAGGAAACGGTGCTTTTATATTATGACGTGTATTTTGGCAACCAGTCGCCGTGAGCCTCAATCAACTCATCACACATGGCTACGATGTCATCGATAGACAGTTCTGCAGCTGTGTGTGGATCAAGCATGGCGGCATGATAGATATGTTCTTTTTTGCCAGTGATTGCCGCTTCAATCGTCAGCAGTTGCGTGTTGATGTTTGTCCGGTTTAGTGCCGCGAGTTGTGGAGGCAGATCCCCAATGTACGTAGGGCTGATTCCTGATCCATCGACCAAACAAGGTACCTCAACACAAGCCTCGCGAGGCAGGTTGGTGATCAGTCCGTTGTTCATAACGTTTCCGCCAATCTTGTACGGGTTATTCGTCTCCATCGCTTCGATAATATGCGATGCGTATTCACGGCTGCGGGTATGTTCAATATTTTCGCTGGCAAACAGTTTGGTACGCATCTCTTTCCAGCCTTCAATCTGGTTCACACAGCGGCGTGGGTACTCATCCAGTGGAATGTTGAAGCGTTCGATTAGCTCCGGGTAATTCCGTTTGATGAAGTAAGGGTGGTACTCAGCATTGTGCTCGGAGGACTCCGTTACATAATAGCCAAAACGCTGCATCAGCTCAAAACGAACCATGTCGTCATGCTGTTCCTTCTGTTTTTCCTTCGCCAGACGTTTGATCTCGGGGTACAGATCCTGCCCGTCTTTGGTAACTTCGAGCAGCCACGCCATGTGGTTGATGCCTGCAATTTTGGCTACGACACCCGTCTGATCGATCCCCAGTGCATCAAAAAGATGCGGTACACATACCTGCACGCTATGACACAATCCTACGGTTTTGATCCCACCATGTACGTTCATGACGTTAGTAAGCACGGCCATTGGGTTGGTATAGTTCAGGAACCATGCATCCGGACATACTTCCTGCATATCCCGGGCAAAATCCAGCATGACCGGAATCGTCCGCAAGTTACGGAAAATTCCGCCGATACCGAGTGTGTCTGCAATCGTTTGACGCAGTCCGTATTTCTTCGGAATCTCGAAGTCCGTAATGGTGCATGGATCATACCCACCCACCTGAATGGCGTTGATGACATATTTGGCCCCGCGCAGCGCTTCTTTGCGGTCATGATATACGTTCACGACGCAACGACTTCCGAGTGAACGGGCCAGACTGGTCAACAAACGCTCTGAATCACTCAAGCGTTCAGCATCGATATCGAACAATGCCAGCTCAAAATCTTGCAGTGCTTCGGTCATCATGACATCACCCAATACATTTTTAACAAAGACGGTGCTGCCTGCACCGAGGAACGTAATTTTATTCATTTAAGTTTAGCCTCCCTGAAAAATGTTGTACCCCAACTATAGGCCGATTCGGCACATATAACTATGGCTCAAACCCTTTCAAACATGTCATAATCCCATTTTTGTTTCCGCTTTCAACTAATATGGAAGTACTTTAGCTGTTATAATATAAATAGTCTTAATGAAGAGATAAGCGGAACGAAGTCAGGATGGAGGGCGAAAAATGAGTCGCATTGAGATGAATGTGGTTCCCGCAGGCTGGACACAGATGGAGCTGATTTTGTTGTTTTTCGGGTGGGAGGCATGTGATCCTGCGCATTATTGGGGACCAGGTGTACGTGATTCTTACATTGTGCACTACATCCATGAAGGACGGGGGATTGTGTACATGGGGGACCAAGAATACAAGTTGACTCAGGGACAGGGTTTTGTCATACTTCCGGACACGCTTATACATTATGAGGCAGATCCAAAGGATCCCTGGACGTATTCATGGTTTGGATTCAAAGGTGTGCAAGCCAAGGCATTCATGCAACGTGCCCGATTGAGCCCGGAGCATCCAGTGTATGATGCCCGTGATACGAATACAATGGAACACTTGTATACGGAGATGGTTCAGGCCTCCACGTATTCGGGAGGGGATGTGATGAACCAGAGTCTCTTGTACCGCCTGATAGCGGAGTTGATCTCATCGTCACCGGTAGAGGAAGAGGAGGGGCAGCTTCTTTCGAACAAAGAAGAGTACATCAGGCAGGCAGTCCAGTTTATGGAGAACAGGTACAGCCAGCGGACCTCTATTCTGGATATTGCCCACGCCGTGGGGCTGGATCGCACGTATCTGTCGGGATTGTTCAAAGAGCGATATGGCATGTCGCTACAGTCCTTTTTCCTGGAATACCGTATGAATCGGGCTGCCGAACTTCTTCAGAATCCAGGGCTGTCGGTCAGTGAAGTGGCCCATTCGGTTGGTTATACAGACCCATTATTATTTTCAAAGATGTTTAAGCGTGTGACGGGTGTGTCTCCGAAGGGATCGAGAATTCGCGGTTAGACGTATCCAGTGTTTCAAATTTGAAAGAAAAGTTTTGATCATTATTCGTCATCCCGCCATACTGATCAGAAGTGTAATTGAATATGTGGAACTTGGTGCTTTGCCCGTCAGGGTGGAAGCTTAATAGGGAAGGCCAGTGTAATACCGGCGAGGTCCCGCTATTGTAACAGAGGAGTCAGGTAGCGATAATCCACTGGTTTAGACCGGGAAGGAGCTGCAAGTGACGATGATTCTGGAGCCAGGAGACCTGCCAGGTTTAACAAACACAGTAGTACCCTACGGGAGATAGGAAGGTGTTTAGAGAGCATGATTTTTTCTGAAAATCTGTTTATTTAAGGCGTCCTCATCCAGTAACACGGAGAGGGACGCCTTTTTTGATAGAATTTATAAGTTTTCAGCGGAGCTGTGGACGGAGAACATCATGGCACATACATAAAGTTGTGGGCAAGGACGTTTGAGCACTTGAGCAGATATATCGTTAAGCGTTTATTACAACTGGTTGTCGTATTGTTCGGCATCACGTTCCTGACGTTCCTGCTAACCTACCTGTCTCCTGGAGAAAGTTTGTCAGGATAATACGGATGTGCGGGTTTTCTTTATAGTCTAAGTAAGGTTATAAAATGAGAATGATGCAAGAAGGGTTACCCCAGAAGTCCATAGATGACTTTTAGGATAACCTTTTTGTTGTATAAAGGCATGTTGTGTGTAGTTGGGATGTGACACTGGAATCACTTGTGAATGCTTTATCGTATGTGGTTCAGTACACCTATGTCATTCAGTACACCATAGTTTTGCACAGGCTGTATAGTACTTAGTCTGGCACTTCATGGCTATTTCATCATATATTTATTGATTGCTTCATGGGTGAATATCGCTCTACAGATATTCAGTCTTATTTTGGAGAGGTACTCCGCATATAGACTCTTCGGTCCATATGCAGTTGGCTACATCTGCTTAGCCAGTCGTACTGACATGAGAGATTTAAACTAATGTGGTACCTGGGATTGAAAATCGTTCCGGCTGGACTGATCAGCATGGTAAAAGACAATATCGCCATCCTTCAGGGGCCAGGTTCTGCCTTGACTGTCTGTTGGCGTTTTGTTGAAACCTTCCATCTGCCATTGATTCATCAGAGGTGCGTGAATATATTGCAGATGGGGCGCCTCTGTATTTCCATTCCGCAGGCTCTCCATGTTGAAGTTAACCACAATATAACCATTCTTTAGAAAAACATTCGATTTCTCATCCAGTTGATTTTGTCGAGCAAGAGGTTCGAGATCTGTACCTTTTGGTACGGCATATACATCGGCAGGTAAGCTGTACTCCCCGTACCAGCGCTGGATTGATGCATTGGCCCGGGCCACGTTGACCCCGGAAGGAATGTCCGTTTTGGGTCCAATGAGTGTCCGAATTGGAGCAGACAGGATCATCCAGTCATAACGACCTACCCATGTTTTTTGATGAGAAATCTGATCGACCAGGCGAACCATATGTTCTGCCAACGTATGCTGGTTACGTTCTTCCGCTGACAGTTCATAAGTATACTGATAACGCGCTGTATCGCCTAACTCTGTGCCGGGTACATTTCGAAGCCGGGAGTTCAGGACAACAAATCGTTTCTCCAGATCCTGTGCCGATCCGATACGGATCAGGCGTTCCTGACCTCGATGGTAGTACAGATCCACTTCTTGCCGGGAGGCCCCGTCTTTACTCACAAAAGCAAAAGTGGGTGTAATTCGAATACCATCCTGTTTACCAAACATATTGCCCTTAGTCTTGAGATCAAACTTAAAATGGTACCCTGTCTTCACAGTTGCATTAGCGAATCCCTGCACCGGATGGCTTCCTGGTCGGATGGGCAATACAAATGGAGCCAGATTACCTCGTGGATCACCATCAATGTTATTCATCCCGGTCCAGTAGCTATAGCCTGTTGGTTCGGGACTGCCCAATCGCTTGCGAAATACATTTTCCCAATTGTAATCGGAGATATCCGTGACGTGAAAATCATATAACCTTCCGATGACATCTACTGGTACGGTGTCCGCAGCAACATGATGTGCCAGATTGGTATTGGCATCCTGTTGCTCGGTAAAGTTTGCAGGTGCATTCTCTGCAATATTACGGAATGCAATGTGATATTTGCCTTCGTCTACCCATACAGGGAGATTGAATGTGGTGTCCAGTTGATTGACCGGAATATCGACCCATGTCTTGGCAGGAATAAACTGACTTCGATCTGCGTTGTAGACATCAAACGGGAATTGCACCTGTTTGATTCGAAAATATTTAGCATAGTCCCGATTTCCATAACCGGGATAACTCGCTGCGTCCAAGTGCTGTCCCGATGTGGGAATTCGCACAATGAACGGACGTTCCAGAATGAGTGCAGCGCTGGTTGGGTCTGGTACGGTTTTCTGATTATGCGGCTGATCATCCGATACCCAGGCGTAGTTGATGACAGGGGTATGTACCGTGACCGTGTTGATGCCGTTAATCGGTAATATTTTATTGGCGCCGCCATTCACGTTACCCGGTAGCAAATCATAATAGATCTCACCAGAGCTTGTGGTGTTTGCTTTATTCAGCAGGGAATTGCTGATCATATTACCCGGTTTGTATAGCACATCACGCCCAATCATCGTTGGATTAGGAATATTGGATGGCGTTGGTCCATCTTTGGTTGCTTCCACAGCATTCATAATGGTTGTGTTGTTGAATTTCACTAAATCATTATTCACTTTACTTTGAGGTGTGTTGGATTCAGCCATTCCTTTTAACCGTGATGTATCATCAGGCACACTGGGAGGTTGGTTCAAACCACCTGTTAATTTGGGTGGATTATATGAGATTGAAGTGGTTTGCCCTGGTCGTACATGGCTTTCTACGGATTCATCATTTTTAGACTCCAGTGTTGGTGGTGTATATCCTGCAGGACTCATCGTAACGGTCTCTCCGGGCAAAGCATAATTGTTCATGGTTGCTTTAGCGATCTTGTATACTTCCAGATTGTTAATTTTCCAGTAGGAGTAGTCTCTTGTGATTTGGAAAGTGTATGGCTTGGGTGCCGTGTCGTTCGCGGGTACAGGTGGCCCTGGTGTACAACCATCATCATCACATTCCTCTGGTCCAGGTACTGTCCATTCTCTGTCGTAAGAGATTGTGATATTACAGTTGTATGTAACTTTACCGCTCATTTTCGCCCAAGCTTGTTTAAACAGGTAATTATCAGCAAGGGCATTTGTGTAGAGTGACTCGGAAGTAGGGATACCTTTTAATACATCGAATGTCTCATTATCTCTGTTATCTGACTTAATAACACCGTTGGCATTTGGATCGAGATCGTTCATGCTCATGATGGTTCCAGCAGATGGTGGTCCAATCGTTGGCGTGCAACCTCCACCACCGCCTCCGTTACCGTCGCCCCCGCCCGTACCTGGGTTCTCTTCAACACCAATGTTTGTTGTGGTAGTTAACTGAAATCCATCTTTCTTCCACAGTACAGTGATGGTTGTAGTTCCCCTACTGACTGCTTGAACTACTCCGGAATTACTAACGGTAGCAACACCAGGATTGGAGGATTCCCATGTGGTTGTACCACCGCTACCGGTGTTTACATTGGTCTCCGCTCCAAAGTTTCCATCTCCAGTTTTCGTTTTGACCGTTGCATTCAATTGTTTGGACTGGTTCAAGCTAAGTTGCCCGCCAGCTGTGAGGTTGATCTCTTTGGTTATTTCGGCAACGGCCCGCCAATATATATCCGTATTGAATATGTAGTCGGCAGAAAATTTAGGTGGATTGTAGGGTCTGTGAGCTGTTGGTTCAATCGCACCTCCGATTTGAGTTGTAAATTTCACCGTATCACCGTCAAATGATTCCACACTAACCAAGATTGGTTTTCCTGGTAAGTAATATTGTGTGTTATCCATGTACATGGGCTTTAAGGAAATTGTAGTTAATTCACTTCTAGAATACCTCTGACCAGAACGATCAAAGTACTCAGAGGGTTTGTAGCTTGGTGCATCTAGTGAAAGATTTACGCAAACTAATGATGAGTTTGGTTTGTTAGTATCCGGGTTATTGCTTAATGTTTGGCCGTTGCATTCTCCATCTACACGCCATCTTAAATTATCGAGCTGGTAAACATAAACACCGATATTAGACATTCCACTGCCCTCAACGGGGATTACTTTTTTCTGAGACTTTGCAGGTGATGGAGGTACTATATGAGAGGCTTCTAACACTGGTTTTGTTCCGGGCCCCCCTCCAGCAAAAACAACTGAAGGGGTTGGGAACAATATACACAATGTTATATATACTATTAATAATTTCTTTAATAATTTATAGAAATGCACATTGGAACACCCTTTTCATAGTTTAATTTGGAACTACAGTATAGTTTGTTCCATCTTTGAGCGTCAGGCGTACTCCAGGATTTAGTGACTTATCAAAATGTAAGAGACCATGGCCCCAGTAAACAGGGTTCTTTACGATAAACACGCCTTTGGGTCCGAGTAAATCATTTATATGTTTAGGTCCGTACTCGCTAAAAGCTTTGGTGCTTGGTGAAGTTAGAGCATTAATAGTTGGGGAATGGATGAGACTACCGGCTTGCAGTTGATTCATAGAGTTCTTAATACTAATATCAAACTCTGTAAAAGAATAATAAGCACCTCTTAGTAATCTATCTTTTTCATCAACGAAAACAGGATAATAGATACTTCTCTCAGTTTCTTTTACATATGGATTGACGATGATCCAGTTCTTGACCTTCAGATTTGCATAATTCGTTACTGTAACTAATTCTTGATTACGAACTTTCGCAAAATCTCCAGTTACTTTGCTGTAATCATACGATTCAGAAAATTTTTCTGGGCCTGCTTTCTGATACTTAGGCGCAATAATATTCAAATTCGTCCCCGTCAAGCCCACCGCTCGCAGCTCATTTAAACCCTGAAAATCGGCAGGTTTTGTTTTGGCAACGGCTGCATAACGGGCGATCAATACAGCTACTTCAGCTCGTGTTGTAGTACGATCAACGCCAAATGTTTTATCGTTTGCGACACTCATCAGTCCTGTTCCCAGGGCAACGGCTACTGCATTTTTTTGAGCGCTTGCGAGTTTACCTGTGAAATATTCCTTTGCAGGCACAACGGTGTTGGTCACATCAGAGAGTGCTTGTTTGTACTCAGGATCAACCACGGTTAGCCCTTGCGTCAACCAAGTAGCCATTTCTCCTCGTTGAAGAGCGCCTTGTGCATCCAATTTCCCCTTATAATTAGAAGGGCTGATAAAACCTTTTGCTATAGCAGTAGAGACACCACTTTTTGCCCACTCGGGTATGTCTGTGAAATTGTTTTGTTCTTGTGTTGATGCATTAGGCTGATCGGATAAACGTCCCAGGATACTTGCCATTTCAGCTTTGGTGACCGGTGAGCTTGGTTTAAATGTCCCGTCGGCATACCCCTTGAAATAACCTTGTTCCACGGCCGAATTAATTGCTGAAGATGCCCAGTGTGTAGAAGGAACATCCTTGAATGTAGTTGCAGCTGGAGCGGCTTCTACAGAACTCCCAACGCCTCCAAAACCTACGGTACCCCCTGTTAATAAAGCTAATGCCGTTACGCCGGAAATCATCATTTTTTTCATGAATTTTACTCCTCTCAATTGTGAATTTCTCTCCTTGATATGTACTTTTCAGGCTACTAGATACTAAATTTGTAATAATAATCAATATTCTACCATGTATAACTAGGCTGTTGGTATGATTTATCAATATATTTCCTCCTCTCCACCCAACTATTACTAATGCTCAAGACCTATATTTCCTCAAAAAACACAAAAAAAGGCCACGAATCCGCAGATTCATAGCCTTATGCTTTAAGGTCTCCAACATATGTAGTTCCATCAATAATCAATAAATCAAGAATACTCGATTTCCAAACATTTGAAAAGCCCATATTCTTCTTACTCAAAATAAAGTCAGGCTATCGGTGTTCCATTAGGCAATGGGCTATCCGGTGTAAGCAAGACAACATCGCCTTCACCAGGCACGCCGCCAAGCACAAGTACTTCAGAGACAAAACCGGCAATACGCCGAGGTGGAAAATTAACTACAGCAACAACCTGTTTGCCGATGATCATGTCAGGCGTGTATCGCTGGGTAATCTGAGCACTGGAGCGTTTCAGACCAAGTGGTCCGAAGTCGATCGTCATTTTAATAGCGGGTATGCGAGCCTTGGGGAATGGTTCGGCTTCCACCACGGTACCAACCCGGATGTCATGCTGTATGAACTCTTCAAAAGTAGCCATAGGGGTAGATCTCCTTTCAACTATTGGGGACTATTATAAATGAAAAATCAACAAAAAATCCAGATTACGCTGTATCGTAACCTGGATTTCTGTTGTGTTGCTTTGAAACAAATTAAGCGCCGTTCCAATTCTCTCCGGTGAGGTATTTCTCGGTGAGGATGGATAACATCTGAATACCTACTTCATTATGTCCGCCTTCTGGAATAATGATATCAGCATACTTTTTGGATGGCTCGATAAAAGCATCGTGCATTGGTTTTACCGTTTCGAGATATTGTTTGTACACGGATTGGATCGTGCGTCCGCGTTCTTCAATGTCCCGCAGTACTCTACGTAGAATACGCACATCGGAATCGGTATCAACAAATACTTTGATGTCCATCAGACTGCGAAGATGTTCATCAATCAGCACATGCAGTCCTTCTACAATGACAATATGGTTCGGTGCCAGTTCAACCGTCTCATTGGCAGCACGGTTATCTATGGTGAAGTCATATACGGGAGCATACGCCGCTTGGCCTTTTTTCAACAGGGTGAGATGTTCAATCAACAGATCATTATCGAAGGCAAACGGGTGATCGTAATTGGTGAGTCGGCGTTGCTCAGGTGTGAGCTGCGACTGATCTTTGTAATAATTGTCTTGGGATATAAACGTAACTTTAGCTGATCCCAGACGGTCTATGACGGAGCGAGCTACCGTCGTTTTACCGGAGCCGGTTCCTCCGGCGATACCAATAATGAGCATGGTTGTTCCATAAGCCTCCCTAAAATGGCAGCATGATGAATGGATAAAAGCGCATCAGAAATCCGTAGTTCATGGCCTTTATCCACATGTCTGTCTCTGAATACACAATTCCTTCATTGTACCATAGCACACGACTTTTTTCATCTTGGTGTATGGACCATGTTTTGCCTTCAAGGGATGTTATGCATGCTCATATTCATTTTACTGCATATTTTTGGATGATACTCCCCGTGGTGACTCCTATAGGGCCATTAGTCGCTGGCCGATGGAACTTTTGGTGAACAGATTCAGGATGATAAAACCAAGTACACTTCCCGTTGTATTGGCTATTATATCGTTCAGATCGGTGCTGCGACCGTTGCCCAAGGTTACTCGGAGCATGAGCTGTGTTATTTCAATGAGGATACTTAGAGCCAATCCTACTGATGCTGCTGTTCTCATCGAATGAATCCAAGGCTTTATGAAAGGAAGCATGAACCCTAGTGGCATAAACAGCACAATGTTTAGGAGAAAGCTTGGTGCATCCACGGTCAGGAGCGGAATCCATTGAATGCTTTGATACCATGGCGTTTGATTGGCATAGATTCCGATGTTCACGTCGATAGGGAAAAATACAAAATGCATAACGCCCAACATATATATTGCAAAAGAGAGCATCGACATATAATGTCTGACCGTGTACCTGGTTTTGCTCACCCTGGCATGGAGCATCAGGGCGAGCAGGACCAGAACGAATAACGGACCAAGTACGATGAGAGATGAGATTGAATATTGGATGGACATGGAATGGCTCCTTCGATAAGGCAATAATATTAGGCTATTGAAGCGGAATCTTCATTTCCATTCCCTTGATGAATTGATTATCTATAACCTCTTCAGCGAAGTCATCCTTGATCTCAAAAGGTTTCACTATCAGATATTTTATATCCTTGGCAGTTGTGGCATATATGCGTTCGGATGTTAATTGGGTTCCCTTATAGGTGCCCTCGCCGCTAAGTGAGGTCAGTTGCCGCCCTTGATCATCATAGACAGCAAATCCGATGTGACTCAGCTGTTCCTGCTCTTTTGCCGTAAGAGTATTCTTATCATTCAAACTGATAACAGTAGTTAGGCGAGTGGTGACAGGGGTAACCTCAGCTTCCGTAACAGCGGCCGTATACAGATCGTTGGTCATGGCTGTGTTAGGCAGAACCCGATGAATGTTATCTGTTGATTTGGTAAATGGAACCGTCAGCTCGAACTCATGATCAATACCCTGCAATGTCAATTGAACTTTGGCGTCAAACTGATCCGGCCAATGTGCCGTTCCCTGATCGGAGGAAATGACCTGCTCAAAGAGCAGTGTATCTGGCTGCGTTTCTCCTACCGAACTATAGAACAGTCCGCTATTCGGACGGGTCCCGTCGACTTTTAGAAAGACATTCTCAATTCCGCTGCTCAGTTTCACGATGTCCTTGCCATTGTCATATTCGCCTTGATTCAGATTAGGCGCAGTGAAATGAACCAGAAACGCAGCACGTGTACCATCATATACCGCTTCAAGCACTTCGAGCTTCACATCCTGGTAAGCAACCTTGCTGTTAACAGGAGTAGTCAAGCCTTCGTTGCCCGCCGTTCGCAGACCCATATCAGCTTCTATCGAGCTGAAGAGGTTGCCCACGAGTGGAATATTGCGCAAGGAGGCAGCCATGGCCGGTGATACAAAGCCGGATGCAAATACGGTAACGCCCAACACTCCGGCTGCGATCGTCGCAGCTGCAGCCTTGTGCCATCGCTTGTTCCGGCGACTGGAGCGCAAAGTCTGTTCCGTTTTCAATGTGTCTGGCGACACCGGCAGAGATTCCAGAGTGGCATCAATCCGGTTACGAACGAGTTCAGACATCAGGGGACGCTCCTTCGCTTGGTTCTTTAATTCCTGATCGATATTAAACGGGTTTGACATGTAAGTTTACCTCCCGAAAATTTTTGAATTTCTGATATAACTCCTGCCTTGCCCGAGTAAGTCTCATTTTCACTGCACTTTCGGAAATATTCAGCGCATCGGCGACTTGACGCAGGGACAGGTCTTCAAAATAATGCAAAACGACTACAATTCGTTTCGATTCCTCCAGACGGTCTACCGCTTCTCGCATATCGACCTCGTCGTAGGGACTGGAATGCTCCCGCTTATCTGAAGGTACTTCCGCATAAGCGGTGGAGAGAGCGCGGCGGGACAGCATCGTGTTACATTCATTGATGAGGATACGAAACAGCCAGGTTTTGAAATACCGGGGTTCCCGGAGTGTATGCACCGATTTGTATGCGTTCAAAATTGTCTCCTGAATGGCATCGGCCACGTCCTCCTCTTTTCGCAGCATGGATTTTGCCGTATTGTACAAAGAGTTTTCAATGTCTCGAATAAGCCGGATAAAGGCTTCACGATCTCCTTGGATGGTCTGGTTAACGAGATCGGTTGAACCCATGGATAACAGCTCCTTTCGTATTGGAGGGATGAAGCCAGCACTTGGCTGGTTTTTATATGAATTAGACTGGCGGGTAGGGCATATGGTCACATTTTCTTTTTATATTTTTAAAAAAGGGGCGTTGTTATATCTGACGTATCGGGTCTCTACGTTCCCTTCAATGATAAGAGTGTCTGATTTTTCCCTAAGATTGGATGATTGACTTTTTCAAAAACAGCACTATAATAAACTTATATTCATAACACGGACTGTTACTGGGGAAACCAGGCATGACCGAATTCGATTGCTTTACTGTAATCGCTTTCGGTCTTTTTTTATTTTTGTTGGGGGGTGAGAACATTGAAGGTTATCAAGAAAGTAAACAATAACGTGGCCATCGCTATTAATGAACATAACGAAGAGGTTTTTGTCGTAGGCAAGGGTGTAGGATTTCTGAAAACGCCCTATGAGCTGACGGAGACGGACTTGGTGGAGAAAATTTTCGTGGCACCGAAGAACATCCGGATGTATGATCTGCTGAACAGTATTCCGATTGAGGATATTTATCTCGCGGAGGAAGTCATCAAGTTGGGCAGTCAGATTCTGAATAAAACATTTAACCCGAATCTGCTTCTCACCCTGTCCGACCATATCAGTTTTGCATTAACCCGAACCAGAGAAGGCATCCGTATCAAAAATCCGCTGGAATGGGAAGTGCGGACACTCTATCCGGACGAGACCCGGGTGGGGGAGGCTGCCCTGAAACTGATTCAGGAAAAAACGGATATCGCTCTGCCAACAGCCGAAACAACACTGATTGCTCTGCATTTTGTTAATGCACAGGTGGGCTCTGGAGAGATGACGGATACCACGAAGGTAACCACAGTTACGGGCGAGATTCTGTCTGTGATCAAATATGCTCTCAAAATTGACTTTCAGGAGGATTCCATCCATTTCATGCGCTTTGCCACACATATCAGATATTTCATTCTGAGGCAGATGAGCGGTAAGTCGCTCAAGGATGAGAATGAATCGCTTTTCCTGATGGTGAAGGAGAAGTTTCCGAAAGAACTGGCTTGTGTGGAGAAGATTGCTGACTTCCTGAAAAATAATTACGGCTGGACCTGTTCGGATGATGAAAAATTATATTTGATCTTGCATATTCAACGATTGATCTCAAATGAACCAACGGAATGAACTAGTGAAGGAACTAACCGAATAATCCATATTGGACTGTTACTGATTCGATCAGGCATGACCAAGCGTAGGGAATGACGATTCCCCGGCTTGGTCATTTTTTATATAAACATTTCAGTTGATGTAGAGGAGAAGGGTCATGAACAACAAAGACTTGGCTAAAAACGTACTTGATCTTGTTGGCGGCGAGCAAAATATATCGGGTCTGACACACTGTGCAACCCGTTTGAGATTCGTATTGAAGGATGATAACAAAGCAGACCTCAAGGCGCTGGATCAGCTTGAAGGCGTGCTCAAGGCACAAAATTCCGGTGGACAGATTCAGGTTGTTATCGGTGCCAAAGTAGACGCGGTATACAGTGAAGTGAAGAATCTAACTTCTGACCATATTGGCGAGCTTACGGAGTCTACAGACAGTGGACCAAAAAAGAGACGTAACCCCGTCAACGTAGTGCTTGAAACCATCGCAGGTATATTCACGCCTGTTCTGCCAGCACTTGTTGGTTGCGGGATGATCAAATGTTTGGCCACCGTTATAACTGCAATGGGTTATCTGGAAGGCTCCGGATTCCTGACGATTATTAACATGATTGGGGACTGCATTTTCTACTTCATGCCGTTCTTCCTGGCTGTCAGTGCAGCAAACCGTTTCAAAACTAATCCCTATTTGGCGGTAGCTCTTGCTGCGGGGCTGATGCACCCCATCATTCTGAACGCTGCGGCTCAGATTGCTGAGACGGGTGTGAACAGCATTGATTTTCTCGGCATGCCGATTCTGTTGATGAAATATTCCTCTTCCGTCATTCCAATCATTCTGGCGGTATGGATTATGAGTTATGTGTATCCGATCGTCAATCGGGTGATTCCCAAGTTTTTGCAGGTCCTGCTTACCCCAATGATTGTTTTGTTCATTATGATTCCAGTGGAACTGATCGTGCTTGGCCCAGTAGGATCATATATCGGTGACTGGTTGACCAACGGCATTAACTCATTGTTCTCAACCGCAGGTGTTCTTGCTGGTGCGATTCTTGGATTTTTCAAACCGATCATGGTCATGTTTGGTATGCACTATGCCATTATGCCGATTCAGGTTCAACAAGTGGCTACACTGGGTGCAACCGTGCTGTTACCAACGGCACTGGCAGCAAATTTGGCTCAGGCTGGAGCAGCCTTCGGTGTGTTTGTCCTAACCAAGAGTAAAACGATGAAATCAGCGGCTGCTTCGAGTGGATTCACCGCTTTGTTCGGGATTACTGAGCCGGCGATCTATGGTGTAACGCTGAAATACAAACGTCCGTTTTTCGCAGGTTGTCTAGCAGGCGGATTAGTCGGTGGATTCTACAGTTTGGTGCATACAACAGCGAATGCAATTTCACTTCCAGGTGTATTGGCCATTGGCACGTATTCATCGGATCGTTACATGTATGTCGTTATTGGTTGTATTGCCGCAGTTGTACTCGGGTTTGTGTTCACGCTGTTAGCGGGCATTAAGGAAGATACTGAAGGAAGTAAATCGAAGCAGCAAGCTACGGATAAAGTAAACGGCAATCAGCCAGCCGTTGCCACAGAGGTGACTCCAGCATCCGTATCATCACAGACATCCACATCTTCGGACATGCTTATCGTTAGTCCAATGACAGGGGAGATCAAACCGATCTCTGAGGTAGAAGATCAGGCATTTGCCCAAGAGTTAATGGGTAAAGGGATTGCGATTGTTCCGACAGATGGCAAGGTATACGCTCCATTTGACGGAGTAGTCGAAGCACTTTATCGCACCAAACATGCCATCGGATTGAAAGCTGCGAATGGTGTCGAGATCCTGATTCATATCGGGGTGGATACCGTCAGTCTGAAAGGGAAGTATTTTAACGCCCATATCGAACAGGGGCAGACAATCAAGGCCGGCGATTTATTGGTGGAGTTTGATCCAGAAGGCATTACGTCAGCAGGCTATAACACGATTACATCCATTGTGGTAACCAACATGCAACAGTATGGAGACGTACTGACCACAGCGACCAACGGCCCGATTCGGGAGAGCGAAGCGCTAATGAAGCTGATCCCTTAAAACTTTAAATAAGACCTTAATAATACGTAATAACAGGAGGAAACTAAAATGACAAATTCCAATTTTCCAAAAGATTTTTTATGGGGCGATGCACTATCTGCCTGTCAGGCCGAGGGAGCTTATAATGTGGATGGCAAGAGCCTGACCATTCCAGAAGTGATGAAGTTTAACGAGAAGAACGACCGCAAAGTGACCAAGCAGATCAGAGTGAATTGGGAGATGATTGAAGAGGCCAGGAATGACCCGGATACCGTGAAATATCCAAAGCGCCGGGGAATCGATTTTTATCATTCTTTCCGTGAGGATATCGCCTTGTTTGCCGAGATGGGCTTCAAAGTATTTCGTTATTCCATTTCATGGGCCCGAGTATTTCCGGGTGGCGACGATGCCGCTCCGAACGAAAAGGCACTAGAGTTCTATGATCAGGTGATTGATGAATGTCTTAAACATGGAATGGAGCCCCTGATTACCATCAGCCACTTTGATACACCAATTGTACTGATGGACAAGTTCGGAGGATGGTATAACCGCAAGCTGATTGATCTGTATGTGAACTATTGTGATGTGCTGTTCAATCGCTACAAGGGCAAAGTGAAATATTGGGTGACGTTCAACGAGATCAACATGAGCGTGAAAGCATCGGCCAAAACGCTGGGAATCATTGATTATGATGCTCCGAATTATGAGGAAATGTTGTTCCAAGGATTGCATCATCAATTTGTAGCTGCGTCCAGAGCAACCAAGATGGCTCATGAGATCGATGCGAATAACCAGATCGGAAGTATGGTCGCGTATTTCACAACGTATCCTTACACTTGCAAGCCGGAGGATGCACTTCAGATGCAGCAGGATGATCAGATGAAAAATCAGTTCTATCTCGATGTGCTCAATAAAGGCGAGTACCCTTACTATAGTAAAACGTATTTCAAAAACAAGGAGATCCAGTTGCACATCGAGGATGGCGATCTGGATAGCATTCAAGCACATACGGCTGATTTCGTGGGGATGTCTTATTACAACTCGATGATTTCCAGCAGTGATACAGAGCAGCTCGAACTAACGGCAGGCAATGTACACAGTGTATATAAAAACCCGCATCTGCCCGCTAACGAGTGGGGTTGGCAGATTGATCCGATTGGCCTGCGTTATACGCTTAATCTCGTCTATGATCGGTATCAAAAGCCTGTCTTTATTCTGGAGAACAGCTCAGGCTTCTACGATAAGCTGAATGAAGATGGAACGATCAACGATCCATACCGGATTGATTTCCTGAGCAAACATATCGAACAGATGGGACTCGCCATTGCGGATGGGGTCGAAGTGTTGGGATACACGATGTGGGGGCCAATCGACATGATCAGTTCAGGGACTTCTGAGATGAGCAAACGGTACGGATTTATCTATGTGGATCAGGATGACTATGGCAATGGTACGCTCGAAAGATATCGTAAGGATTCCTTCTTCTGGTATCAGAATGTGATCCGTACCAACGGAGCAGAACTGTAACGCACCATGAACATTTTGGGTCGTATCAAAAAAATACCCGGCGGCTTGCTGATTGTTCCTATGCTGGCCGCCGCGGTCATCAACACGGTGTTTCCATCGTTTTTTCAGATCGGAGATCCAACAACAGCGCTGTTCACATCGAAAGGTACCATGGTGCTGATCGGTATGATTTTACTGATATCAGGAACACAGCTTAACTTGTCACAGCTTCTGGTGACTTTGAAGAGAGCAGGGGTGCTCTGTATTTCACGTATCCTCATCAGCTGCCTGTTCGGCTGGGCGTTTGTACACTTTTTTGGCATAAGTGGGTTCGGGGGTGTTTCTGCGGTAGCCTTCATTGCCGTTCTGACCAGTTGTAATCCGGGATTATATCTGGCCTTGATGAACACGTACGGAGATGATGTGGATCGTGCTGCGTTTGGCATTCTGAATCTGATCGCCGTACCGGTTATTCCGGTTATGATATTGAATTCGGCAAGCGGCGTCGGTATCGATTATCTCAGTGTACTTGCTACGCTAGTACCTTTCTTGATCGGGATACTGCTTGGTAACCTGGACAGAAATATACAGAAGATGTTCGCTCCGGGAACACTGATTCTGCTGCCTTTCCTAGGTACAAGCTTTGGGTCCAATATTGATCTGCGTATTGCATTTCAGTCCAGTCTGTCCGGTTTGCTGGTCACGGTGTTATTTTTGCTGATCTGCATGCTGCCGCTCATTGGAATCGATCGCACGGTATTAAGACGGCCCGGTTACGCAGCGGCTGCGACATGTTCGGTTGCTGGATTGTCCATGGTGGTGCCTTCGATGGCTGCCGGGTTCAATCCGGCGTATGCGCCATATGTAGACACAGCTATCGCTCAGATTGCGTTTGCCGTTATCCTGACGTCGGTGACCGTGCCTTATATCGTGAAGCGTTTGGCTGGAGGAACAGCAACGGAAGCTTCTGCATCAACAAATCACTAGAAAAAACAGCATGTGTTCTGTCAGGTCATGACGGATCACGTGCTGTTTTGCTTTGTACATCTATATGATCTACTGGGGGAGTAGAGGGATTGATCGGTTTATTTTACAGACCCAGCAGTTGTTTAACACTTTCAGCTACAGCTTTGCTGGATTGCGGATTCTGTCCTGTGACCACGCGGCCATCTGTTGTGACATAGGAACTGAAGGCAGCAGCTTTATCATATTGTGCAGCGCGTTCTCTCAACGCATCTTCCAACAGGAAAGGAACATACTCAGTTTGTTGAGCCAATGTTTCTTCTTCATTCGTGAAGCCGGAAACGGTTTTATCGTTGATTAGAAGCAGGCCGTTGGACAGCTTCACATTCAGCAGGGCTGTAACCCCGTGGCACACGCCGGATACAACGCCACCTTTTTCATAGATATCACGAGAAAGCTCTTGAAGTTCGGCATTGTCCGGGAAATCCCACATCGTACCGTGACCCCCTGTGAAGTAGATTGCATCGTAGTCACTCGCGTTTACTTCGCCAGGTTTCAACGTATTTTTCAATTGGTTCATGAACGTTTCGTTCTCGAAATAGGCTTTGGTGCTCTCATCCAGAGAGTCGCCCAGACTTTTCGGATCAAGTGGTACGTTCCCACCTTTAGGGCTAACCAGATCGATCTGAACATTGTCATTATGGTCAAACTCTTCAATAAAGTGAGTTGCTTCGCTCAGCCACAAGCCAGTAGGCTCGTCCTTTGTTGCGTACTTATCTACATTTGTTAGAACAACCAGAATCTTTTTCATATAAAAACCTCCCGTAAAATATATATCATCAATTTATATTAAATATCACAAAATTAGATTGTGTAAAATCTATTATCAAATATAACATAACCTTTTTCTAAAGTAAAATCATGAACGTATCGTCGTTCTCCAATGTGACTTTCATGCGTAGGAGTAAGGAACAAACTAGTAGTAGTAAATATGCCGTAAAAATATAGTTTTACTTATTATGCCCTGCTTAATTTACTCAAATTGTAAGCCGAGGTAGGCGTGTGTAAGGGGAATCTTAATTAATTCAAATTTGAAGTTAATTTGATTGAACAACTAGTTCTTTTGATTTAGAATGGCGGAAGATGCCAACGAAAAACTGGTACATATTACATATATACTTGGAGGAACATTCATGAAACGTTCAGGCAAATTTTTCGCTTCAACAGTAGTTGCTGCTGTTGCTGCAGTATCCATCGTCTCTTCAGCTTCAGCGAGCACAGTTTCAGTCTCCAACATTTCTGGCGTAACACCTGTCAACATCAGCAGTATGGATATCGAAACGGCTTTGATGATGGTTCAGAGCGAACGCACCAAATTGCTGGATGCGCAATTGCAAACGCAAATTCAGGAAGTTCAGAACCGTAATCAACTGATCGCGGATTTGAACTCTCAATTGCAGATAGCCCAGCAAAACGGGGATGAAGCAGCTATTCAAAAGCTGAAAGGCCAAATTGATGCAGCGGGCAATTCCCAACAGATGGACATGCTTCGTCTGCAGTCCATGTCCAACAAGCGCAATGAAGCGTTTGATGTCATGACGAACTTTGTCAAAAAAATGCAGGATTCAAGATCATCCATCATCGGTAACATGCGTTAAGAACGGATGATTAACTGTAACAACACAAAAAGAGCGAAGCCGGAATTTAAATTCCGAAACTTCGCTCTTTTTGTATTTCTCTTTTTCTATGATATATCTCATCTAATCCAAGTTAGCCCGACCAGTCACGACGCCGAGTGAACAGATCCTGCAACTCATCCGTCGACAATTCGGTAATCCAGTTTTCGGAGCTTGTGATGATATTATCGCTGAGCTGCTGCTTGCTCTCCAACATCTCGTCGATACGCTCCTCCAATGTGCCAAGAGAGATGAATTTATGCACCTGAACATCTTTGGTTTGGCCCATTCGGTAAGCCCGGTCGGTAGCTTGATTCTCAACAGCCGGGTTCCACCAGCGGTCAAAATGGAACACATGATTGGCTGCGGTCAGATTCAATCCCACACCGCCAGCCTTGATGGACAGAATGAAGACGGATGGTTGCTTATCCTCAGGCAATGTACGGGACTGGAATTCCTCAATCATGCGATCTCGCGCCGTTTTGGACGTACCCCCGTGCAGGTACAATACAGGCTCCTGCAACTCCTGACGTAGTACTTGTTGCAGCATCTGTCCCATACCGATATATTGGGTAAAAATCAGGCACCGTTCGCCCTCGTCCCTTAATTCCCGGACAAGCTCCATCAGTCGTTCCAGCTTTGCGGAGCGGCTGATCAGCATCGCCATATCCTGCGGGCTGTACACATCATAAGCAGATGTCAGTGCACCGTCTTCGGGTAGCTCCTCCGGCAAAGCTTCCTTTGTCAGCAGAAGTGGGTGATCACACAGCTGCTTGAGCTGGGTTAACGCCGATAGGATTGCGCCTTTGCGCTTGATACCTTCCAGCTCTTTCATTTTATCCATCAGGGCCTGCACGGATTGGTCATACAATGCACTTTGTTCGCCCGTGAGGTGAATATAGGTTTTCATCTCGTTTTTGTCCGGCAGATCTAGCTGGATATTGGGATCTTTTTTCTTGCGGCGCAACATGAATGGTTTCACCAATTGCTGCAGATCCTGCATGCGCTGCTCATCTTTATCTTTTTCAATGGCACTGATGAAGCGAGTCTGGAATGCCCGGGCGTTGCCCAGATATCCTGGATTGATAAAGTCATAGATCGACCACAGCTCGGA
This sequence comes from Paenibacillus sp. AGC31, assembly GCF_057334655.1. Lineage (NCBI taxonomy): Bacteria > Bacillati > Bacillota > Bacilli > Caryophanales > Paenibacillaceae > Paenibacillus > Paenibacillus sp. AGC31. Next base: position 17,372 of record NZ_JBHFJH010000037.1, on the reverse strand, counting down.
TAACCGATTCTCGATCGGCGTACCTGTCATGGCAATGCGGTGTTTCGCCGGGAAACTGCGGACAGCCAGCGACTGTTTGGTCTGAGCATTCTTGATATTCTGTGCTTCATCGAGACAGATGCATGACCACGTATAGTTTTGTAACATCTCCTGATCCAGTGTAGCCGTAGCAAAGGACGTGATAATAATATCCACCTGCTCGGTCTGCTCCCGGAATTCTTCTCCACTTAATCGGCGTGCGCCATAATGCAGACTGACATGAATGGAGGGAGCGAAGCGGCTAATTTCCTTTTGCCAGTTGCCCAGTACGGAAGTTGGGCAGATTAGAAGTACCGGGGCTTGTCCCGGCTTACGTGGTTCATGATCCTTGATGTGTAACAGATACGTGATGAATTGAATGGTTTTTCCGAGACCCATATCATCGGCAAGACATGCCCCAAGGCCGAATCTGCGCAGGAAACCAAGCCATGCAAAACCTTCCTTCTGATACGATCGCAGCTCGGCATGAAGTCCTGTCGGAATGGGCAGGGAAGGTGCGCCGCCTTGTCCACCCCCGAGTTGTGCAATAACCCGGTTCAGGTGCTCATTCAGTTCTACTTCCAGCCGAATGTTCTGATCATCCTGTGGTTGCTGCTCTTCCTCAGTTTGTTGTCCTTCCTTCCATTTCTGGTTGCGATATTCCCGTTGCTCATTGTGCAGCAGATGCAGGTGCAGAATATCCTGGAATGAGAGTCCTTGTTCCCGATCTACACCGCCCATGGCACGACGTATCTGTTCCAGCAGGTCGGGGTCGAGAGGAACCCATTCTCCACGGAAGCGAACCAATCGTTCATTACGGGCAACAAGGTCGGCGAACTCATCTTCGCTGAGATCGGTGTCACCAATCGCAATTCGCCAGTCAAAATGAATAATCGAGTCCAGTCCAAAGAACGACTGTCCCCGTTCACTGCCTTCCTCCGGCTGCACCTTAGCACGTAGCTTTGGTTTCTTCTTACGGGCTGCTTCCCACCAACCAGGCAGCAGAACTTGCCAGCCCGCTGCGAGCAACCTGCCGCTATCCTGCGTCAGGAACTGCCAGGCTTCCTGATCTCCCAAAGGATCACTCAGCACATCCCGCCTACCACTAATGGAGCTTCCAAGACGCGGCAGATGTGCACGCAACTGATCCAGCCATCCGGCGGAGCGATCCAGAATGAACGGTGTCCATACCTCTGGCCATTCGCCTTCAAGTCTGCCCCGTGAATCCAGCATGACGGGCACCAATACAGCGGCATCCAGCTTGTTCTGCAACACCAGTCGCAGCCGCCAAGATGGCTCATCCTCGTCCGGCTCCTGCAATTGCAGCATGGGTCTGAATGGTGCGGCATCTGCTTTCCAGCCAATGGATACGAGCCAGGACTGAGCATCCATCCCGGCTGTCTTGGGTAGAGTGCCACGCTCTGGGAACAACTGCGGGAATTCACGCCGCAGATCGGTTGCCGCTTCCTCTGAACTGTACCAGCGTTGGAATACGAAGGCGGAGTAAGCCGCCCCGAGTCCTTCGGCATAACTCTCGTCCGTTTGTTGAATCGCCTTGGTAAGCGATGCCCGCTCCTGCTTTTTCAAGCTATCCGGGTCCCAGGTCCACTGAAGCTGTCCTGCACGGTATGCCTCGAAGCTAGGTACGTATTTTCGTTTCTCTATGGAGGATGCCAGTGCTGGAGCTAGTCGAATCAGATGTTCCGCTTGCTCGTCCCACTTCCATTCAATATGAAGCAGCGTATGCATCTCGGCAAAGAAGGAAATCACTTCTTCCGCAGGCAGAACAACCAGCTCAATCTCCTCAATCTGCCGAACTTCCAGTTCGGTCCCGTAGAAGGAAGGCGCATGCCAAGCGAACAATCGCTGCTTAAGCGACTGTCCCGGTACAAAGTGGTGTGTGTTGAGTGCTCCGTAAAACAAAGCATCGCCATATCCGGTTAAAGCGACGTGAACCTCAATCGTTTCAGTGTAAGGATGAATTAAGCTCATGAGATCAGTTTACCTTTCCGAAGCTCTTCCTGCAGGGCGCGCAGCCGACTGTTACGAACGGCGAGTGTGGTGATGAATTGCTCCCAGTGCGCTTCTTGCTTCATTTTTTTATAGATTTTGGACAGACGTTTCAGCAGCTTCACCGCCGCTTTGTATCCGTCCCTGTTTTTGTGTCCTATATAACGCTCCACTGCCTGATGATAGAAGGGAAGCAGCAGTTCGGGTGCATCTTTTTCGATCGGTTGCAGCATCGCTACGCGAAATTCGAGAGGCTCCGTCCCTGTACTCAGCTGAAAATCAATCCACCTGCGCCACTGTCCACGCGAATGCATAGCATCCTCGTAGGCGGGGCGGGAGTGGGGAAGCATACTGACAAGCGTGTCCCACATTCGGTTCTCTGTATCAGGCAGATGTTGAATAGCCGTGTCCCACAGATGCATGTAATCATTCAAAGGCGTATTACGCCGATTCGACAGCAAGGGACCAAGTTGTACCAACCAATCCCCAAGCCGCTTCCATTCAGCCGAGTCTGCGAGTACATGGAGAAAATGCAACAGTTGTTCTGGCGGGAAACCGTAGGTTGAGCTTCCATGGATGAGTCGCTGCCATGCCTGATCATCTTGCCCTACATGGAAGTACATCCAGCTCTGCGCGAGTAAGAGTGGTAAAGGCAGTGTTACTGCTTTGCTTGGTCTATCAATACCACTTTCATTACTCTGAGCGCTACCCAAGACACTCCCACCTGACTGGGAAGGTGGCGAAGCGGCGGTTATATTGCGCTCTATATCATCTAAGATGGCCTGTTCCGACACTAACATGTCCCGCGACCCTTGAAGCTCAGGTACAATCCAGTTCAACCAAAGTTGTCGATAGATCGGGGTGAAGAACATCATGCTGGCTGTCTCAGGCATCATCTGTTTGCGTAAATAAGCTGAGGTTTCGGCCAGTCTGCTCCAAAGTTGTTCAAGCTTGTTTCCCTTTAGACCCGAGAGGTCTAGTGGATGGTTAAAGATCCGCTCAATGTCTTTCAGAAGTGCATCCACCGCGAGCTGGGCAGGGTAACTCAAGTACACGGGAGTATGCGTGATGGAGTTACGGGCCGGTGGCACGCAGAATCGGATGAGGTGCAGCTGTACATGTAGTTCAAAAAGTTGGTCCATTGCAGCGTTCAGTCTTGGCTTAATGGCATATAGCTCGTCCGTTGCTTCCTGTACGTAGGACGTGCTTGCTGTGCCAGTACCCAGCCGTCTCAGACAGGAGTGGAATAGCTCGTGCCATTCCGAGATTTCGAGATCAGCAAGCTCTGTTGCACGTTCCTTGATCTGGCTGTATTGGTTGTCCGGAATGTCCGTATCCTGCTGTTCATCGGCATCTGTATAGCTGGATAGTCCTGCGGACATGGCACCGACGGGTTTGGTCGTTTGTTTGAGCGCAGTACTGGAGTGCGCATTCACAATCGCATGCACAGGTCGCTCCAGTTGCTCGGCATAACTCATTAATACAGCCGTCATATGTTTGCATACGGAACTCACCGGGCAGGTACAATGACTTGTAGTCAGGGACTGCATGCTTAGTGTGACCTCGTACTCTTCCGATCCTTGTACAACGGCCGAGATCCCTTGTTGTTCGGAATAGGTTAATGGTCCGACACGTTTCTGTTTATAATATTGGAATCCGCGCATGATCGTCAGGTTATTAAAATGCTCCGCAACCTGCCTGATCAACTGTCGCCACTGCGCATCATCCATCCTCATGTTATTCGGTATGTTCATCATTCCATCTCCTGGGGTAAACATAGGTTCAGTAATCACCACGTCTATGACGTGATGTTGTAAATTTGTTGTATCCATCATATCAGTTATGAGCCAATCCGTGCATGGGTTATGAAGAATTTGAAGTTATTTTAGACCAACTGGAATCAGGATGAACACGTCGGTTCTGCTGGCGGACGGAATGCATGATTACACCATATTGTGTATGCTTATGGTATGTATTCCTTTCAGGAACGATGCAGGCCGGGGAAACGGCCATATTACACACAACAGGAGAGAGCATATGAAAATACTTACGTTAAACACACACGCTTGGGCGGAAGAGAATCAACTGAACAAGATCAGTCAACTGGCTGATTTTATTAATACACATCAATTCGATGTAATCTCCATGCAGGAGGTCAACCAATCCATGCAGGAAGCGGCGCTTTCTGAAGAAGAACTGAAGATGTATTATGTTACTGAATCCGACGCTGTGATTAAAAAAGACAACTATGCCTACGTCCTGCTTCAGCAGCTGACAGAGCAATATTACTGGACGTGGATTCCCGCTCATGTTGGGTTCCAAAAGTACGATGAAGGACTGGCGATCCTTAGCCGGACGCCGATTAAGCAGGCTTTTGGGGAATACGTGTCCCACATGCGGGATTATAACAACTATCGTACACGCAAGATTGTGGGAATCCAGACGGTCGTCCAAGGTGAAGCAACCTGGTTTGTGAACGGACATTATAACTGGTGGGATGATGCGCAGGAACCTTTCAAGGGACAGTGGGAGTTAACGGAGAGCAAGCTTGCCCCCTACATGGATCAGCCGTTATATATAATGGGTGATTTCAATAATGTCGCGGAAGTGCGTGATGAAGGTTATGATTATATGATGAGCAAAGGCTGGAATGACCTGTACACCACAGCATTGCAAAAGGATGAAGGAGCAACTGTGGTGAAGGCCATTGCCGGCTGGGCAGATAACAAACGCGATCTTCGGATCGACTATATTTTCTCCAATCGTCCGATTCAGGCTAAATCTTCTACCGTGGTCTTGAACGGTAAAAACGGGCCGGTCGTGTCCGACCATTTTGGTGTCGCTGTAGAGATATAACAGCCGTGTGACCATAAACTATAAAGGTGATATCACCGCAAATACGAAACAAAGCCTCCGCTGACTTCCTGTTAAGGGAAGTTGCCGGAGGCTTTTCACATTCTAAATCATTTTCTGTGTCTATGTACATTTCATATCATATCATTCATTCTTTCTTTCTGCTGCGGAACTGGACTGTTACTCGAGCGACAGCATCTGATGTACAAACTTTTTCAGATTCGCGCTTGTCTCGCTAAGTTGTTCGATACTTTCCATGAACTCGGTAACAAGCTTGGCCTGATCCACTGTTGCGGTTGTAATCTGACCGATCTCTTGTTCCATATGCTTCATGGAATCTTGTACACTACCGAGGGATGTTTCGATATCAGCCGCTGCTTGTTTCGTATGATCGGACAGCTTGCGTACTTCACTGGCAACTACACCGAAGCCGGCTCCCTGATCGCCCACACGAGCTGCCTCTATCATGGCGTTGAGTCCAAGCAGGTTGGTTTGTTCCGATACTTCACGAATGACGTTTGTTACTTTACCTACACTGACCGAGTTCTCTGAAGCTTTTTTGGAGTTACGCAGAATCTCTTCCGAGGTTGCGGAGAGTTCTTCGGAATGTGCAGCAATCTGCTGAATGCCACCAACGAGAGCATTAATGGTTGTTTCATTTTCACGAATCAGATTTTCCAGTGTCATATGACTATCCAACGCGTAGTTTACACCCAATATACCCACAACCTGATCGTTCTCTTTAATAGGGATTAGAATGGAATCAAAAGGTCTACCCTGCAGATCACCAGGCATACGTGCCACGGTACGGGAATCTCTGTTAGTCAGCATTTTGAAATGTTTATAATCATCATGCAGCTCATCCCCAACCTTCACGCCAATCTCCAGACTTTTTGCCTCGGAAAAATACAATACTTTCTCATGATCATTAATGGATATGGATATGTCGTCACGGAACATTTGGCTAACAAAAGGCATAGCATTTACCAGAGATTCAAGAGTATTCAATGTGCATCTTTCCTTCCCGATACAAAAAGTGGAATTTTTCAATCTAGTATTTATATCGGTAACGTTTTCTTGTTTTTAAACCATTGTTTAAATTTAAGTTAACCTAGAGAGAAAAGGCGACTAAATCCAATATAATTGTAAGCGTAATCAAAAATCTGTAGCCACCACAGAACATGTCAGTTATACTGGGATTATTATTCGGCTATTCAGAAGATAACCAAGGGACATACCTATTTCCCGGTAAGGGGATTACCCACCTAGGTTAAGCGCTATACTTTATTACTGCATATTAGTTTAGTGCTCTAGTGTGGACGGTATGAATGCTATGATATAAGAATTTATTTCAACAGAAGAAGGATGTGTGCCATCGATGACGACCTATTTCAGTGAACCGCAGAGCATGTATTACCGATTTGGAGAAGATCAGGATCAGGTGTTGAAGGTACTAGCCGAGAGGTATATTGGAGCCAATGCGCAGGCTGATTTTGTATATCGGGTATTCCAGAAGTCTGGTATTTTGCAAAATGAAAAAGGGCTTTATGATCTGAATTTAGGTAAACGCTTTCCTGGTACGCCTAAAGACCATATATCCTACGCAGCTGCACTGGTTTGGGGGGACGAGGACCGGAATCTGGACGTGTTGGTCCGCTGTTATGGGCCTGTTCGTTTCTATTTCAATGAGCAGTTGGTCTATCGCTCTACCGTAATGGATGAGATTAGTCCAGACGCAACGGTGAAGCTCAGCATCGATATCAAGCCTGGTTGGAACACCATTTGGCTGGAGATGAAAAACACCCCTGCCGGATTTGGCTGCCAGTTTGGGTCAGATGAAGGAAAAGTGCGCATTTTGAATGTATTTGCTCCATTTCAGGAGAGACAGGGGCAAGCGGGGTGGGTGTTCTCCCAACCGAACCCAGCCACGAGTAAACAACCGGACCTGCTTGGAAAAGAATCGGACTACAGCTTGAACTGGCTGCCTGAGACAGGCTGGTCTGATGAAGATAAAACCAAGCCAGCTTTCGAACGAATATTCGGAAATCTTCCTGGAAAACATGCTTATGCTTGGACCCATCTGAACAATAACGATTCAACCGGGAATGCGGTGCGATTGTCAGGTCAATCTTCCGGTTCTCTGAGTATATGGATTAGTGGCAAGCCTGTGGCGCAAGTGAAGGAAGCGGGTTCGTTCGAGGTGGATGTACCAGCCTCTTTTGGGCGGAGTGACCTGATTGTCCGAAGTGAATGCAATGATACGGCGGCGGGACCTTGGCATTTTAATTTGAACGCAACCGTGTCGGGCAAGCCGCTCTCACTGGAACTTCCTCAGCGTGTGCACGGTGCTAATGGAGAGTCTTGGTTATATGTTGGACCTTTTGAATCGGAGGTTGAACCGGACTTGGCGGATCTGACTCGAACGGACCGAGTGTATCAAACGGGTCTAGAACAGACGTATTGGCGCTTAGATCGACCGGATGCTTGGATCAGACCTTATTATGAGAACGCGATGTTAAGCAACAAATGGACAGTGGGCAGTGTGACTAATTATGGTCGCTGGGATTATCCATTGGGTGTCACTGTATATGGTCTATTACGGACGGGGCGTTATTTGCAAAGACCGGACATTACACGTTATGCGGCTGAGCATGTGCAGGCATGTACCCAGATGTATGAGTACTCATTATGGGATCGGGAGCAGTATGGTTTCCCGGCAGTCAATCAACAATTGGTCATGCTGAAAATGCTGGATAACTGCGGTTCTTTTGGTTCAGCCATGCTGGAAGCGTATTCCGAGTGTCATGAACCAACGTTTCTTCCGATTGCTGAACGGATCGCCGATTTCATGCTTTTCCGTTTGGAACGACAGGAGGATGGGGCATTTTATCGCACATGTGTAGGGGAGTATGCCGAGAATACCATGTGGGCAGATGATCTCTACATGAGTACGCCGTTTCTCGTTCGTTATGCACGGGTGACAGGCAACTCGGCCGCATTGGATGAAGCCGCCAGACAATTTTCACTGTATCGGAAGTATCTGTTTATGCCTGAGTTCAAGATCATGTCCCATGTGTATGATTTCAAATACGAACAGGCAACGCAGATTCCATGGGGACGGGGAAATGGCTGGACACTGTTTTCCTTGACGGAGGTATTGGAAGCTTTGCCGGCAGAGCATCCCGAGCGTCCAGCCTTAATAGATTTCTTCAATGAGCTGTGTGAAGGGTACGCAGCGCTTCAAGGGGAAAGCGGGTTGTGGCATCAGGTGTTGAATGTTCCGCAGACGTATGAAGAAGCCTCCTGCACGGCGATGTTTGCCTATGGTTTTGCGAGAGGTGTGCGTTTTGGCTGGTTCAAAGACCCTGAAGTTTATGTCGCAGCTGCCGAGCGGGCTTGGAAGGGACTCATCTGCAAAGCAATCGATCGTCAAGGGAATGTGCATGGTGTGTGCAGCGGTTCGAGATATGCGTTTACGGCAGAGTATTATGATCAGGACTTGCGTACCGTCACCAATGACAATCACGGAATAGGCATTATGATGCTGGCAGGAACTGAAGTGGCAAAAATGAAGAAACATCTGGCTGAGCACAGGGTGTCTTCACCTGCCGTCTCACATTCCTGACAGACTCGCAGGAAACACATTTTTATAGCTGAACATCGAGCTTTTCCGACCATTCAATGGCCCGTAGAAAGAAATGCCGTGATTTGATGTTCATACTTTCGTTCCATATCAACCCGCTATCTTTTTCTCACGTATCATGCATGTATACCCATAATCATACCGATACGGGAACGGAACCGCCGGGAATATCATTCCTGGTGGTTTTTGATTCCTGTAACTCCTTACTTTTTTGACAGGAAAGCTTACTTTTGTTTATGTCATGTGCAGCAATGGATCGATACAATAGATTTTGTAAGCGATTCCATAAATGCAAGAAGGGGAGGAAATTCATTTATGATGATTACAAAAAAGTGGGTAACCCTGTTCTGCCTGTCCCTGTTATTGTTCGCTACAGCCTGTTCTGGAGAGGCCACCGATACACCATCTTCTTCTGGAGAAGCAAGTGGAAGTGAAGGAGATTCATCAGGCAAGATTGAACTGCGCATGACCTGGTGGGGATCACAGACTAGACATGATCTGACGACCAAAGTCATCCAATTGTTTGAAGAGAAACATCCGGGAATCACCATTAAACCTGAATATTCCGGTTGGGACGGTTACTTTGACAAGTTGACTACACAGGTAGCTGGTTCGAATGCACCTGATATCATCCAGATGGATTACGCCTTTCTGACTGACTTTGCCCGGCGTGGGGCCTTGCTTGACCTGACCCCGTTTGCAGAGAGCAAAGAGCTGCGGACAGAGGACCATGATCAGAGCATGATTACAGCCGGATCAATTGACGATAAATTATATGCGATTACCCTCGGAGTTAACGCACCGGGTGTCATCTATGATGCCACCGTATTTCAGGAATTAGGAATCGAAGAACCACAAGAGAGCTGGACATGGAAGGATTTTGGGGATATTGCGACTAAGATCGCCGCAGCCAAAGGTGAGGGGTTCTATGGATCTGCAGACATTTCCGGTACAACGAACATGTTTGAAGTGTTTATCCGGCAATCCGGAAAAGGATTGTTCGATGGTGGCACAATGACAGCTACCAGCGAGGAGCTTCAGCAATGGTTCGATATGTGGAGCGCACTACGCGAGAATGGTGGAGTGACCACAGCGGAGATAACGGCATCCACAACCAATGCGCTGGAGACACGCCCGATCTCGCTGGGTACAGCTGCGATGGATTTTGCATGGTCTAATCAATTGCTGACATTCCAGCAGGTGAACAAAAACCAGGATCATAAGCTTGGCATACAGGTTCTTCCGCATGGTGTAGGTGAAAAGCAAATCGGTGAATATCTGAAGCCAGGCCAGTTCCTCTCCGGTTATGGCAAAACCAAACATCCAAAGGAAGTTGCCATGTTCATTGATTTCATGGTCAATGATCCAGAAGCAACCGCTATTCTTGGTTCTGAACGTGGGGTACCGGTCAATTCCAGTATTCGTGAACAGATGCAACCTACGCTGCCGGAAGCAGAGCAAGTCATTTTCCAATTTATCGATACGGTATCGAAGAACTCCAGCGAGATTGACCCGCCATACCCGCAAGGATTTGCTGAAGTGGACACGAGTTTCAAGAGCGCAAGCGAGCAGATCGCCTTCGGTCAAGGCAGTACTCCAGATGTCATTGCCCAGTTTATTGAAGGAGCCAAGGCTACGCTTGGATCGAGTCAATAATAATTGAAACTGTCTCAGACTTCTAATTCTGCGGGGAGGTTGCGAAGATGACGACATCACAGGTCAGTCAAGCCCGAATCGAGCGTGTAACTACCCGGCGGGTGAAACGGAGATATGCCCACAATGGAGCAGCGCTTCTGTTCCTCGCCCCATGGCTTGTCGGATTGTTATTTCTAACCCTTGGTCCCATGCTGGTATCGTTATACTTCTCGTTCACTGATTACAGTATCCTGGCCGCCCCTTCCTGGGTCGGTCTGGATAACTACACCACGATGTTTACATCGGATAAACTGTTTACCCAGTCGCTCAAAGTCACCTTCACGTATGTCGCTGTATCCGTACCGGTCAAGTTGATCTTTGCGCTGCTGGTAGCCATGTTGCTCAACAAAGGGATTCGAGGACTCGGTATTTACCGGACGGTGTATTACATCCCGACATTGCTTGGGGGTAGCGTGGCGATTGCGATGTTGTGGCGTAAAATGCTGGGTGGGGATGGGCTGCTCAATAGTGTCCTTGCCATGGTAGGTATTAAAGCTCCCGATTGGGTTGCGAATCCGAAGTATGCCCTGTACTCCATCGTCCTGTTATCCGTATGGCAGTTTGGATCGTCGATGATTATTTTTCTGGCTGGCCTGAAGCAGATTCCACCCGAGTATGATGAAGCCTCAGCGGTAGATGGTGCAGGTCCTCTTCGGAGATTCTTCTATATAACGTTGCCGATTCTGTCACCTGTCATCTTCTTCAATCTCGTGATGCAGCTGATTACATCGTTTCAATCGTTCACACAGGCTTTTGTTATCAGTAACGGTAGCGGAGGGCCAGTGAATTCAACCTTAATGTACTCTCTGTATCTGTACAAAAAAGGATTCTCATTCTTTCAGATGGGCTACGCTTCCGCGATGGCCTGGGTGCTGGTCATCCTGATTGGCGTATTTACATTGCTCGTATTCCGCAGCAGCAAGCTGTGGGTGCACTATGAGGATGGTGGGAAATCATGATTGGACAACGGAACTCTACAGCATGGGTCGTCGGCAAACATGTGTTGATCTCAGGCATCGCCTTTATCATGCTCTACCCGATCCTCTGGATGCTGGGCAGCTCATTCAAACCGGGACATATGATCTTTACAGAGACCTGGTTCTGGCCACAGGAATGGAATTGGCAAAATTACATGAATGGCTGGTCGGGTATTCAGGGCAATCCATTCTCCCGCTTCCTGACCAACTCTGTCATCCTGTCGCTTGGAGCTGTGCTGGGTAATGTGATTTCCTGCTCTATGGCGGCGTATGCGTTCGCTCGGCTGAATTTTCGTTTCAAAGCTATCTGTTTCGGCCTGATGCTTATGACAATCATGCTGCCCCATCATGTGACGCTGATCCCGCAGTATATCCTTTTCAACCACCTGGAGTGGGTGAATACGTATCTGCCGCTTGTCGTGCCAAAATGGTTGGCGACTGACGCCTTCTTCATTTTCCTCATGGTACAGTTCTTCCGGGGATTGCCCAAAGAGTTGGATGAGGCGGCCACCATCGATGGATGCGGTCCTGTGAAAATATACACCAAAATCATCATTCCACTTGCTTTCCCAGCGCTGGTTACCACGATGATCTTTACGTTCTTGTGGACATGGGACGACTTCTTCAGTCAGTTGATCTACCTGAGTGACGTGAGCAAATACACCGTGCCGCTGGGTCTGCGTTTGTTCCTTGATTCCAGCTCTCAATCCGATTGGGGTCCGATGTTTGCCATGTCGGTGTTGTCACTGGTGCCATGTTTTATCGTATTTATCGTGTGTCAAAAGTACTTCGTGGAAGGAATCGCGACCTCTGGGCTCAAAGGGTAATTCCAAGACGAAACGAGTTGATTTTTCCATGGGGAAAGGAAGATGGTCTTCATTCATTAATCAAAAGCTGCAACAAAGCAAGCTCTCCACGTTGATGGTGACTTGCTTTATTGCGTTTAACCTCCTGCTCGTCTCGGTTGTGGTCTGGCTGGCATATCAGTCTTTCTCCACGGTCACATTTGCCGAGATTAGCAAAGCACGTCTGGCTCTTCTGAACGAAAGCACACGTCGGGGATTTGATTTTATCACAGGGGTAACTGGAACCGCTTATGCCTTGGCAAGCAATCGGGAACTGTCCAGTCTGCTCGAAACGGCTGATACGGGCAGGCTTGCACAGATTCACCAGCGGAGAGAGGTCTCTCGAATTCTGGATCATACCATGGTCGTGAGTGAAGGCATCACTTCCATTGAACTGTATACGGATGTCTTTAATGAAGTGACAGTGACTATGGCTGATCGCATATTTCCGGTGGACACCATCGCACACGACTCTTGGTTTGCTACGCTTGAAAAGGCTGATGCCGCTTGGGTTCCGCTGCGTGAGAACGAATCAGGCCAATCCCTGGTCGGATACGCCCAACGGATTTTCGACAGTCGTGGAGGGACGGTTGCCTATGTGCTCATTCGACTGAGCAGAGCGGACATCGTACGCAGGTTTGCCGATGTACCCATGGTGCTTGATGGAAAAGTCCTGTTGGTAGATACCGCTGGTAATGTCGTAATGCAGATGGGGAGAGTTGATCCAGCAGGGGAGAAGGAACGAGCGGATAGAAGAAATGAAGCGAGTACAGTACAGGAACCGGGTGGAGCTGTAAATTCATCTTCTTCTATTATAGATAGTGCATGGATTCAGGAACATGTCCAACCTGGTGCAGACGGATACGAAGTGGTTTCCGGCCAACCCGGAGGTGCTCAATTGGTGCTGTACTCCAGGCCAGCCATGCTTCAGTGGCGCCTTGTACAGACTATTCCGGTATATACACTGTTATCTCCGCTCAGACAAGCGGGCTGGCAGATCCTTGGCATCGCCGTACTTGGACTATTATGCTCGGCTGTGCTGGCGTACCTGTTTGTAAGGCAGATCATCCGGCCTTTACGACAATTGATCAAGCGAATGAGACAACTGGAGAAAGGGGACTTCGATACCCGGGTCCAACTCTCATTTACGGAGGAATATGCCCACTTGGCTTATGGCTTTAATCATATGGCTTCACAGCTCACGACGCTGATGGAACAGGTGAAGGATGAGAGCCGGGCCAAGCGTGAAGCCCAGACGGGCTTGCTTGAGGCCCAGATCAAACCCCATTTTCTATACAACACCCTCGACATGATCCACTGGCGCGCACTCGATTACGAAGCCAAGGATATCAGTCGTATGATTGTACAACTCAGTAAGCTGTTACGGATCGGACTGAGTGGAGGGAGATTGTTTATACGGGTTCGTGATGAGTTGGAACATGCCCGTTGCTACGTTAACATCCAGTCAGAGCGGCTACCGTTCTCCATTCAATATCAGGAGCAGATCGATCCGCATATTCGCGGTTGTTACATTCCCAAAATCATTTTGCAGCCCTTCATCGAAAATGCCGTTATGCACGGGCACCCTGAAGAAGGCACACTTCGAATTCAGGTGTATATGCACGAAGAGGTTGGCCCGCATGAGGATATCGTCATTCGTATCACGGATAATGGGCGGGGTTTGCCGGAGGGGTGGAAACTCGAAGAGACGTGTGGCATCGGCGTACGGAATGTACATCAGCGCATTCAGCTTTATTGTGGGAAGAGATATGGTGTTCAACTGAGCGATAGAGCGTCAGGTGGCGTGGAAGTGACCATTACGCTGCCGCGTATTGAGACCGACGAGCAATTAAATCTATGGCTGGACGGTGAAAAATGATGAAGACCATTATGCTTGTTGATGACGATCCTCATATTGTAAAGGCATTAACAGATCATATCGATTGGCCTTCTCTAGGCCTCAGCATTGCAGGCACTGCTTCCAATGGCTTGGATGCGCTGGAGCTGTTTCACCGCATGCATCCAGATGTCGTTATGACTGACGTCTACCTGCCGGGGATGACCGGGCTTGAGATCACACAGACGTTGCGCCGTGATCATCCCCACTTGCCGATCATCATTCTTAGTGGATATGACGAATTCGAGAACGCCCGGGCAGCCATGCGTTGGGGTGTGAATCACTTTTTGCTGAAGCCGGCAGAGGTTGAGGAGATTGAATCTGTGCTGCGGGAGGTGCTACTGGAACAAGATGTGAGAGAGCGGCATGAGCGACTGGAGCAGACGTACAAGCAGGAGGTTGGACGGGTACTTCCGTATTTGCGCAAACAATTTCTTTACGAACTGCTGACTACGCGATATCGGGCAGACGAGCTGCCCAAAGAACGCATGGACTATATAGGCATTCATATTTCCTCACAGACACGCGCCATTAGTCTGCAACTGAATCGCCCCGTATTTTTGACACGAATGAAAGAACGGGATTGGCAGCTTCTCCGCTATGGGGCGGCAGATATTATTCAGGAGACGGTGAAGGAGCAAGCGGCGCGCATGAATGGTCAGGTAGAGATTGTTGATTATTCGGATCAGGTATTTGTGTTGCTTCTATTAGGAGATAAAGATCATCTGGAGGAATGCCTGCCACTCGTGGAGCGGATGATCGATCAGATCTTTACGTATCTGAAAATTGAAGTGAGTGCTGGAATCGGAAGATCCAAAAGTCACCCATGTGAGGTGATAGATTCCTATCTCGAGAGCAGGGAAGCGGTGGAAACAGCAGAGTTTCAAGGTGGGAGTCGTATCTACCATTATGAAGCATCAAAGGAAACAGAACCAAGTGTGACCGATTATTCATTATTGCTTCGTCAATGGAATGAGGCTTGGGCGGATATTCGACCTGACCTGGCGGAAGAGGTATGGCATCATATTTGCCTTTTGCTGAAAGAGGGGAAATGTGTTGGGATACAGGATGTACAGGTTGTGGCCGTCAGTCTGTTTGACACATTGATGCATAGCTGGAACCGACTTCATCCTATGTTAACGCCGCCGCTGGCGATGAGTGCCTTTCTGCGTGAAATTCAATCGAAATATGCTTTGCATGATCTGGTAAACTGGATGGATCGTATTATCTGCGACTGGTTGGAACAGATACGCAAGGAGATGGGCGAGAAGAAAAGCAATAAACTTATCGAGCAGGTGAAACAGTATGTAGAGCTTCATTTCGCCGAAGAGATTAGTTTTGAAGCGATAGCCAGGGGGCTGTTTGTACATCCGAAGTATCTGAGTCAACTTTTCAAAAGGGTGACCGGTGAGAATTTCGTCAGTTATTTGAACGGGTACCGGATTCAGAGAGCGTTGGAACTGTTGCAGTCGGGACATTACATGGTATATGAGGTGAGCGAGATGACGGGGTTCCGGAATGCGACGTATTTCAGCCAGGTGTTCAAAATGCTTACGGGCAAGAGTCCGTCTGAGGTGGGGTAGGGCGATACAGGTACAGTAATTATACAGAGCGGAAGAGGAGATATGGTTCTTATGATGATCGATCGGCAGGAATATAACATTAAAGGCTTATCTTACTCCATTAGATCAGCAGAGGAAAAGGATGCTGAGGCCTTGTCTTTACTACGTGTACAAATCGATGGGGAAACCGAGAACATGGATCGTGAAGAGGGTGAGGCGTATATCGACGCAGCCGGGTTTAGGCGGATCATCCATTTGGACACTGAGAAGTCACGGAATCTGTTCCTTGTTGCTGTAGTGGCGGGCGAGATTGTGGGATACTCCCGATGTGAAGGTACAGAGCTGAAGCGCTTTTGCCATAAAGTTGAGTTCGGCGTGTGTGTAGCCCGAGAGTTCTGGGGACATGGGATTGGCAAGAACTTGTTGGAGAAGTCGATAGAATGGGCAGACCAGACTGGTGTAGAGAAGATGACGTTGAACGTGCTGGCATCCAATGAAAAGGCAATCGACCTATACCAAAAGAGTGGCTTCGAGATCGAAGGCATTTTGAAAAAGGATCGTCGACACACCGATGGACAGTATCACGACACGATAGTGATGGGCAGGTTCAGAGACTAATAGTATAAAAAGTGAAAATCACAATCTATATAAGCCCACAGGCTATGGAGTTCAATGGTTAGATTTGATACCGACATAATAGATAGCAGCGTTATTTAGTAGAAGTATTATGCTTCTTATCTTATAGAACGAATGTAATGATGTTGAATGAGTCTATTCACAACCTATTATTGAGATAGATTAGACCGGTGAGTGTATATAGGATATAGTAAGAGGATATTACCATTGGAAAAAGAGATTATGAAGAGATTGAATCATATATAAAATCAGTTTCCGGATGGGATATTTTACAAGTAGTAATTGTGTTGTGTATATGATATATTCTATTTCCGGCCAAAAAAACACGAGAAACAAAGTGCCGCAGGCAAAACAAATAAGCTTCGAAAGAAACTTAAAAAAAGAGCTTGCTAATTTGGTTCGGAAGTGTTATGATATAAAAGTTGCTGAGGAGAACAACGCTCGGTAACGAAAACAAGTTTGATCTTTGAAAACTGAACAACGAGTGAGTAAACATTCTGCTTGCAGAATGAACGCGAAAGTTTGAGACAAGCCTTGGCTTGGATCGACTAGAGCACAAATGAGATTTTTAATCTCGTCAGATTCAAAATGAGCTTATCGCTCTTTTCAATACTTTATTGGAGAGTTTGATCCTGGCTCAGGACGAACGCTGGCGGCATGCCTAATACATGCAAGTCGAGCGGACTTGAAGAGAAGCTTGCTTCTCTGATGGTTAGCGGCGGACGGGTGAGTAACACGTAGGCAACCTGCCCTCAAGTTTGGGACAACTACCGGAAACGGTAGCTAATACCGAATAATTGTTTTCTTCGCCTGAAGAGAACTGGAAAGACGGAGCAATCTGTCACTTGGGGATGGGCCTGCGGCGCATTAGCTAGTTGGTGAGGTAACGGCTCACCAAGGCGACGATGCGTAGCCGACCTGAGAGGGTGATCGGCCACACTGGGACTGAGACACGGCCCAGACTCCTACGGGAGGCAGCAGTAGGGAATCTTCCGCAATGGGCGAAAGCCTGACGGAGCAATGCCGCGTGAGTGATGAAGGTTTTCGGATCGTAAAGCTCTGTTGCCAGGGAAGAACGCTTGGGAGAGTAACTGCTCTCAAGGTGACGGTACCTGAGAAGAAAGCCCCGGCTAACTACGTGCCAGCAGCCGCGGTAATACGTAGGGGGCAAGCGTTGTCCGGAATTATTGGGCGTAAAGCGCGCGCAGGCGGTCATTTAAGTCTGGTGTTTAATCC